>CBFCYW010000008.1:0-56780 GCA_965602395.1 uncultured Chromatiales bacterium | reverse complement strand
GGCGACGGCGACGGCGATCAGATCAGTGGTTCCGGCATCGACAGCGCGCTGGCCGACGCCGCGCTGGAGCGGCTGCTCGGCCTGCTGCGCGCCATCGCCGGGCGCTCGGTGTATCTGCTGGTGCTGGCCGAGACACCGCCGGCGCTGGCGCTGCTGGCGCGGCTGTTCGCCGCCAGCCCCTGGGTGGCGGATTTTGTCACCCGTCACCCGATCGTCATCGATGAGCTGCTCGACCCGCGCCAGCTCTACGATCTGCCCGATCGCGCCGCGCTGGAGGCCGAGGCGCGGCGCCTGCTGGGCCGCTGCGAGGCCGGCGACGTGGAGGCGCAAATGGACGCCCTGCGCCAGTTCAAGCAGGCCAATGTGATGCGCGTCGCGGCGCTCGATGTGCAGTGCGAGCTGGCGCTGATGCGCGTCTCCGACCAGCTCACCTGGATCGCCGAGACGGTGCTGCAGGTCGCCTCCGATCTGGTCTGGGATCAGATGGTGGCGCGCCACGGCCGGCCCAGTTGCGAGGTGGACGGCGAGACCGCGCATCCGGGTTTCGCCATCGTCGCCTACGGCAAGCTGGGTGGCATCGAGCTGGGCTACGGTTCGGATCTGGACATCGTTTTCATCCACGGCAGCCGCGGCAGCAAGACCGTCACCGAGGGCGACAAGCCGACCGACAACGCGGTGTTCTTCGCCCGCCTGGCGCAGAAGCTGGTGCACTTCATCGCCACGCTGACGCCGGCCGGAAGCTGCTACGAGGTGGATACCCGGCTGCGCCCCAACGGCGCCTCCGGGCTGCTGGTGACCAGCCTCGACGCCTTTGCCGCCTACCAGCGCGAGCAGGCCTGGACCTGGGAGCATCAGGCGCTGGTGCGCGCCCGGGTGGTGGTCGGCAATCGCCGCCTGCGCGAGGGCTTCGAGCGCGTCCGCAGCGAGGTGCTGGGGCGCCGGCGCGATCTCGGCGAACTGCGCCGAGAGGTGCGCGAGATGCGCGAGCGCATGCGCCGCGAACTGGCGCGCGGCAACCAGCGGCAGTGCGATCTGAAGCAGGATCCGGGCGCTATCGCGGATATCGAGTTTATGGTTCAATACGCGGTTCTCGCGTGGGCGCGCGAGCACCCCGAGCTGCTCACCTATCCGGACAATTTCCGCGTGCTCGAACAGCTCGGCGCCAGTGGCCTGCTGACGGCGCAGCAGGCGCAGTCGCTCAGTGACGCCTATCTGCACTACCGCCAGCGCGGTCATCGACAGGCGCTGCTGGAGCTGCCGCCGCTGGTACCGCGCGACGCCGGATTGGATGCCCACCGCGCCGCGGTCGGTGCCATCTGGGCGCAATTGCTGGAGGAGCCCGCGGAGGGCTCCACGACTGACGACAACCCCTGACATGAGGTAGCCCGCCGATGTCCTTTGCCGATCGTGACGGCGTCATCTGGTTTGACGGCGAACTGGTGCCCTGGCGCGAAGCCACTGTGCACGTGCTGACCCACACGCTGCACTACGGGATGGGCGTGTTCGAGGGCGTGCGCGCCTACGAGACACCGCGCGGCCCGGCGATCTTCCGCCTCGCCGACCACACCACGCGGCTGCTCAACTCGGCCAAAATCATGCGCATGGACGTGCCCTTCAGCGCCGACGAGCTGAACGCGGCGCAGCGCTTGGCGGTGCGCGAAAATGGCCTCAAATCGGCCTACATCCGACCGATGTGCTTCTACGGCTCCGAGGGCATGGGCCTGCGCGCCGACGGGCTGAAGGTGCACACCATCATCGCCGCCTGGGAATGGGGCGCCTACCTCGGCGCGGAGAATCTCGAACGCGGCATCCGCATCAAAACCAGCTCCTTCACCCGCCACCACGTCAACATCTCGATGTGCAAGGCGAAAGCCAACGGCCACTACATCAACTCGATGCTGGCGCTGCAGGAGGCGCTCACCGACGGTTATGACGAGGCCCTGCTGCTGGATGTCGAAGGCTTCGTCGCCGAGGGCTCCGGCGAGAACCTGTTCATCGTCCACGACGGCGCCATCCACACCCCGGACCTGACCTCGGCGCTGGACGGCATCACCCGGCGCACCATCTTCGCGCTGGCCGAGGATCTCGGCATTCCGGTGGTGCAGCGGCGCATCACCCGCGATGAGCTGTACATCTGCGACGAGGCCTTCTTCTCCGGCACCGCCGCCGAAGTCACCCCGATCCGCGAGCTGGACAACCGCCAGATCGGCTGCGGCTCGCGCGGACCGATCACAGAAAAGATCCAGTCCGCCTACTTCGATCTGGTGCAGGGCCGCAGCGAGCACCACGGCGAGTGGCTCGATTACCTGTGAGCGGCGCGGTCGGCGATTCCAGCCCGAATTCGGCCGCTGTGGCGGCTGCACAAAATGCTGGCCGTGATGAAGCCATCGCGGTTTGCAGCGAAGATCTGCCGCTACACTGCCCGCCGCCCGGTGACAGCCTGTGGAATGCCCATCCGCGGGTCTACCTGCCGCTGCAGCCGGGCGTCGAGGCGCGCTGCCCCTACTGCGGTGCGCGCTACCTGCTCCAGTCGGCGCGCTGATCGATCCGATGCCGACGCCGCGAGAGGGGCGTCCGGTTTCGCCAGCCAACACCCGCCATGCACATCGTCCATCTTATCGATGCCGTTTCCGACAGCGGGGTGACCCGCGTCGTGCTGACGCTCGCTCGGGCGATGACCACTGCCGGGCACCGGGTGACCGTGCTTACCTGTCGGGACGGCATCGATTCCGCAGCCGCATCGGGCTTGCACCTGTTGAGGCTGCCCGGTCTGCGAGAGCCGCCGCGCTGGCAGCGCCGATTGCTCGGCGCGCGCTTCGCCGCTCTGGTGAATGCGAAAAGTGATTCCGCGGTGCTGGATGCCTGGGCTGGCCGAGAGCACCCTGATTTCGTCTTTATTCACGGACTCAGCGCGTTGCGCTTTCACCGGCTCGGGTATCGCCACGCGATCGTTGCGCACAGCACTAAATCGAAAATGCTGCTGCCCGCAGCGGCTGTTCCGTGGCGCCCGCTGTGGCGATCTCTGTATGCTCGGGTTTACCGGAATCGCGACATCGTGGCGGTTTCTTCCGGAGCGCGCGATGACTTGCTGAGGGAGTTCGGCGCAGACCCGGCGCGGGTTTTCTGTATTCACAATCCCTGTGATATCGAGCGCATCGCCGAGCTCGCCGAGGCACCGGTTGACGACCTGCCGGAACGACCTTTTTTCGTCGCTGCCGGGCGGGCGGTGCGCGCCAAACGCTTCGATTTGCTGGTGCGTGCCTTTGCCCGCTGCGATGTGAATGCCGATTTGCTGATTCTCGGGCAGGGCCGGAAATTTCGTCGCTACGCCAGGCTGGCGCGCCAGCTCGGGGTTGGGGGGCGAGTGCACTTCCCCGGTTATCGCCACAATCCCTACCCGTATTTCAGGCAGGCGCGGGCGCTGGTGTTGTCTTCGGATTATGAGGGCTTTGGAAATACACTGGTAGAGTCGTTGGCCTGCGGCACCGCTGTTGTCAGTACCGACTGCCCATCCGGGCCAAGGGAAATTCTTGGTGATCGGTTCCGCGAATATCTGGTGCCCTGTGGTTCGGTTGATGATCTTGCCGATGGCATGCGCCGCGTATTTTTAGCACCCTATGACTACCCCAGAGAGTTGCTGGAGGGTTTTTCTCCATCGAGGGTGACGGAGAAATATCTCGAATTCATCAAAGATGTCGTCGCCCGTGATTGATCGCCTGTGGCCAACGAGTGCGTGGCTGGCATTTATGCTGTTCTCCAGCATGCTGGTGCTGGATAAGGCCTACAACTTTTTTTCCCTCTTGCTACTGGCGCTGTCGGCGGCGGCGCTCTTTGCACGTCGCCCATCGATTGATCCGGCACTCCGCTGGCTGGTCATCGTCTTGTTTGCCAATGTGCTGCTGGCAGTAGTCAACGCAGTGCTGGCCCGCGACGGCGTATCCGGAATTGAAAAGCCGCTCAAGCTTTTGCTGCTGGTGCCATTGCTCCTGGCAGTCTCACAGCGGGGCTTGCGCCCGGCCTTCTTGTATGCCGGGGTTGCGGTTGGCGCTTTGGCAGCGGCTATCGGTGTGGCTTATCAGTACCACTGGCTAAATATGTTTCGCCCGGGCATTCATTACAATCCGCTACCTTTCAGTGAGGTGGCGATGTCCATGTTTGCGGTATTGCTGGGCGCCACTATCACCGTGCGGGGGAGACACAGATACTTGTACGTTTCCGGCATGCTGGCGGCGATTTATTGTGTGCTGATGTCCGGCTCACGCGGCTCGCTACTGGCCGTTTTTCCCATGGGCGGGGTGCTTTTGCTGTGGCTGTGTTGGCGTGGTCAACTGCGTGTTTTGATGAGGCCCCGCTGGCTGTTGACAATGGTGCTGATTGCCGCTGCCAGCACAGCTTTGGTATGGAATAACAACTATTTCTTCCAGCGCGCCGCTCTGGTGCAGGCTGAACTTCAGGGTTACTTCGATGGTCGTGTAACCCAGAATAATGTTGGCATTCGGCTGGAGATGTGGCGCGGCGCCCTGCTGGCGGCAGCCGAGCATCCTCTACTGGGCATAGGTGTGCAGTCGAGGCATGCTTTCATCAAGCAGCGGGTTGAAGCCGGAGATTTGATGCCCAGCGTGCTCAATCTTCACCACGCTCATAGCGAGTATTTCGAAGGCTTGCAGACAAATGGTCTGCTCGGCTTGTCTGTGACGATGGGACTATTCATCATCCCGTTATGGTTGTTTCTGCGCCATTTGAAAAACGCCCGTGGCGAGCCCCAGGGGGTCGCTTTGGGTGGTGCGATGGTCGTGGTTGGCTACGCTACCTACGCGCTGACCGAAGTGCCACTGCATAACAGTTTGACAGTCATGTTCTTTGCCATGCACCTGGCCGTAGCGCTGGGCATACTGGAATACGCTCGGCGCGAGGCCAATGCAGATAATCCACGTCAATCTCGCCAATAGCCTCGGTGGTGGTGAATACCAGACCCTGGCATTGATGGAGGGGTTGCGCGACAAAGGTGTCGAGCAATGCCTTATCCATCGCAGCAATGCGCCTTTATCCCTTTTGGCTGGTGAGCAGGGTTTCGACACCCTCAGTGCTGCCCAAGCGCTGTTGCGCTTTGGTGCTAACTGCTGGCGGCCACCGCTTGTATTGCATGCTCACGATGGTCGCGGCGTTCACTGGGCCAGCCTGGCAGCTCTGATGCATCGCGCGCCATACCTGCTTACCCGGCGCATACTCAAGGCGCCCAGTGATCGCTATCGCACACATCGCGTTTACGCGGGGGCATGCCAGGTGGCATGCGTCAGCCAGGCGGTGGCCAATAGCCTGCGCCGTTACGATGCAGCGCTTCGGCCGAGCGTAGTGCACGATGGCCTGGTCGGTTTTCCCAGTGACGAAATACGTGCCAGCGCCCTGCGCCGGCAGTATCCGGGGCGCGTCATCATTGCCCAGGTCGGTCGCTTGGTCGAGGAGAAAAATATTCGTCTGAGCCTCGGTGTCGCCCGTCTGGCGGCCGAGAGATCAGTGCCATTGCATTTCTGGATTCTCGGCGATGGCCCATTGCGCGATGAGCTGATCGCAATCGCCAGCGATCTCGATAACATCGAATTTCTCGGTCATCGAGAAGATATTGGCGATTATCTCGCCGCTGCGGATGTGTTGCTGCACCCGGCGCGTAGTGAGGCATTCGGTTCGGTGATCGCAGAAGCCATGCAGCACGGCGTGGCCGTTGTCGCGTCGAAGGTCGGTGGCATTCCGGAAGTTGTCGAAGATGGCCACAGCGGCCTGCTGATCGATGGTGCTGACGCGGCGCTTTATTTCCAGGCCGTCGAAACATTGTATCGAGATCCGGAGTTGCGTCAGCGATTGGCGCAAGCCGGCCGCCAGAGCGTCGCGCGCTTTTCACGCAGCGCAATGGTCGAGCGTTATCTGCAACTCTATCGCCGCTGTCTGGCCGATGCTTGTGGCGAGTAAATTCGGCCAGTCGTGCAAATCCCCGCATAAGCCAGCTAAATGAAATGATCACTGTACTGTCCGGTTTTCCCCGCGCCCGCGAGCCGTTGCGTATCACCCCGGTGCGGCCGGAGCAGGTCTGATGCACAGCGCGCTGTTCGTGTGCAGTGGCGATTCCTCCGCCGCGCGGCTGATCCACCTGCCGCTGCTCGACGCCCTGCGCGGCGCCGCCGCGGACAGCCGGCTGGTGGTCTATGCGCCCGACCCGTCAGCCGAGCTGTTTCGCATCGGCGGACTCGCCGACGAAGTGCGCCACTACCGCCGTGGCCTGTGGCGGCTGCGCGGCGAACTGCGCCGCGAGCGCTTCGAGCTGATCGTCAACCTGCGCCCGCAGTCGGCCTGGCTGAATCTGGTCATCGGCAGCAGCGGTGCGGCGCGCCGCGCCGGCTATCGCGGACCGCTGGCCGGGTCGCTGTTCACCCACCTGCAGGCGCGCGACAGCGCCATCTACCGCGGCGCCAACTACCTGCGCCTGGCCGAGGCGCTGGGCCTGCACTGTTCACTGGATGGCGTTTTCCTGCGCCTCGCCGCGGCCGCCGAGGTCGAGCATGGCGTGCTGGGCGACGGCCCGCGCTACTGCCTGATGCCCGGCGGCGGCGCCGGTGAATTCAAGCGCTGGGGCATGGACAACTTCCTCGCCCTCACCGAGTGGCTGGCGCGCGAGGAGCCGGCGGCGCGCTTCGACTGGGTGCTCGGCGACGATGAGCGCGACTACCTGACGCTGATCCAGGCCTCGCCGCTGGCCGCGCGCAGCCGTCTGCTGTACAAGGCCAGCGTCGGCGAAGTGGCGCAGAGCGCGCTGGCCAGCCGCGCGGTGGTGGCCAACGACTGCGGCCCGGCGCACATCGCGCAGATGCTGGCGCGGCCGACGGTGATGATTTTCAGCGACCGCGATGGCGACGTCGCCACGCGCAGCGCCGAGTGGTTCAACCCGCATCCGCGCGCGCGCCTGCTGTGCAGCGCGCCGGGCGCGGACATCAAGACGCTGCCGGTGGCCTTCGCCCACGCCGCCGTCGGCGCGGTGCGCGAACTCTAGCCGATCGGCTTTCCCATCAGCGAGCGGCGCGCGCCGCGCCGACGGCTTACAATGCCGGCGGGCGCGCAGTCGCTGCGCGCGCCGGCAAATCTCAGGAGTGCGTTTTGAAAATCAGCGGATTCACCTTTCTGCGCAATGGCAGCAAGCTGCACTACCCGATCATCGAATCGATCCGCTCCGCGCTGCCGCTGGTCGACGAGTTCGTCATCGCCCTCGGCGATAACGATGCGGACGACGACAGCCGCGAGCAGATCCTCGCCATCGGCTCGGACAAGCTGCGCATCATCGACACCGTGTGGGATCTGGAAAAATACCCGCGCGGCATGGAGCACGCCCACCAGACCGATATCGCCAAGCAGGCCTGCAGCGGCGACTGGCTGATCTACCTGCAGGGCGACGAGGTGCTGCACGAGGACGATCTGGCGAAGATCCGCGCCGCCTGCGAACTGTGGCTGGATGATCGCCGCGTCGAGGGCATGCTCTTCGATTACCTGCATTTCTGGGGCGACTACCAGCACGTGCACCGCTCCCACGCCTGGTACAAGCAGGAGGTGCGGCTGGTGCGCAACGACCCGGATATCCACTCCTTCCGCTCGGCGCAGAGCTTTCGCCGGATCCCCGATTTCGACGGCGTCAGCTACCGCAAAAAAGAGGGCACGCACAAGCTGGTCTGCGTGCACAGCGGCGCGCGCATGTTCCACTACGGCTGGGTGCGGCCGCCGGCGGCGATGCAGAAAAAGCGCGTCTACTTCACCAACAACCACCGCGGCAAACAGGCCGCGGCGGCGCTGAGCGACGAGGCACAGCAGTTCGACTACGGCCCGCTGGAGTGCATCCCGCGCTTCGCGGGCAGCCACCCGGCGGTGATGGCCGAGCGCATCGCCGCGCTGGATTGGGCCGACCAGCTCTACGAGCGCGCCCCCGCCGGCCGGCCGGTGCCGGTGCACGACCACGACCAGCCCAAGCACCGCATCCTCAGCTGGATCGAGAACCACCTCTGCGGCGGCCGCCACCTGTTCGCCTCGCGCAACTACGTGCTGCTGCCGCGCGCCGAAGTGCGTCGTCGCCAGCACGCCGGTGTCGGCGGTGGTGATGGCGGTGGTGATGGCGGGGGCGGCGGCGAATGAGCGTGGCGATCCCCGCCTACCCCGGCGCGCGCGTGCTGGTGGTCGGCGATCTGATGCTGGATCGCTACTGGAGCGGCCCCTGCTCGCGGATCTCGCCGGAGGCACCGGTGCCGGTGGTGCGCGTCGATGAGTTGGAGGACCGCCCCGGCGGCGCCGGCAACGTGGCGCTGAACATCGCCAGCCTCGGCGCTCGCGCGCGGCTGATGGGCGTGGTCGGCGCCGACGAGGCCGGCGCCGCGCTGGGCCGCCAGCTGGCCAGTGCCGGGGTCGACTGCGACTTCATCGAAGCAGCCGGCTCGGCGACCATCACCAAGCTGCGCGCGCTGGCGCAGAATCAGCAACTGCTGCGGCTGGATTTCGAGGACGGCTTCGCCGGCTTCGACCCGGCGCTGCTCGCCGAGCGCGTCGCCAGCGCGCTGGATGAGGCCGATGTGCTGCTGCTCTCCGACTACGGCAAGGGCGCGCTGCGCGACGTGCAGGGGCTGATCGCCCTGGCCCGCGAACGCGGCGTGCCGGTGCTGGTCGACCCCAAGGGCAGCGATTTTTCCCGCTACCGCGGCGCGACCCTGATCACCCCCAACTTCGGCGAGTTCGAAGCGGTGGTCGGCAGCTGCACCGACGAGCAGGACGTCGCCCGCCGCGCCGAGGCGCTGCGCCGCGGGCTGGATCTGCAAGCGCTGCTGGTGACGCGCAGCGAAAAGGGCATGAGCCTGTTCCGCGCTGGCGACGAGCCGCTGCACCAGCCGACCCACGCGCGCGAGGTCTACGATGTCACCGGCGCCGGCGACACGGTGATCGCCACCCTCGCCGCCAGTCTGGCCGCCGGCACCGGGCTGGCCGAGGCGATGCAGCTGGCCAACCTCGCCGCCGGGGTGGTGGTCGGCAAGCTGGGCACCGCCACCCTCAGCGCCGATGAGCTGCGCCGCGCCAGCCTGGCGCACGCGCCGCTGCGCCGCGGGGTCAGCGACGAGGAAGCGCTGGCCGCGCTGCTCGAACAGGCGCGCGCCGCCGGCGAGCGGATCGTCATGACCAACGGCTGTTTCGATATCCTCCACGCCGGCCACGTCGCCTATCTGTCGCAGGCGCGCGCGCTCGGCGACCGGCTGATCGTGGCGGTCAACGACGACGCCTCGGTGCGCCGCCTGAAGGGTGCCGAGCGACCGGTCAACCGGGTTGCGATGCGCATGGCGGTGCTCGCCGGACTGGAATCGGTGGACTGGGTGCTGCCGTTCGCCGAGGACACCCCGGCGCGGCTCATCGAGCGCCTGCTGCCGGACGTGCTGGTCAAGGGCGGCGACTACCGGCCGCAGGACATCGCCGGCGGCGATGCGGTCACCGCCAACGGCGGCGAGGTGCGCGTGCTGGCGTTCATCGACGGCTGCTCGACCAGTGCCATCATCGACGCGATTCGCAAACCGCTGTAACGCCCAGCGCGAGGAGCAGGCAAACAATGATTATCGTCACCGGCGGCGCCGGTTTCATCGGCAGCAACATCGTCGCGGGCCTCAACGCGCGCGGCGAGCGCGACATTCTGGTGGTCGACAACCTCAGCGACGGCACCAAGTTCGCCAACCTCGCCGATCTGCAGATCGCCGATTATCTCGACAAGCGGGATTTCATCGAGCGGCTGCGCGGCGGCGAGGATTTCGCCGCTCGCGCGGTGTTCCACCAGGGTGCCTGCTCGTCGACCACCGAATGGGACGGGCGCTACATGATGGACAACAACTTCGAGTACTCGAAGGTGCTGCTGCACGACTGCCAGCGGCGTCGCGTGCCGTTTTTGTACGCCTCCTCGGCGGCCACCTACGGCATGGGGCCGGAATACCGCGAGGCACCCGAATTCGAGCGGCCGCTGAACGTCTACGGCTACTCCAAGCTGCTGTTCGATAACTATCTGCGCCGCCTGTGGGCGCGCGGCGAGCTGGATTCGCCAGTGGCCGGGCTGCGCTACTTCAACGTCTACGGCCCGCGCGAGCAGCACAAGGGCAGCATGGCCAGCGTCGCCTTCCACTTTGATCAGCAACTGCGTGAGAGCGGCGTCTGCCGCCTGTTCGCCGGCTGCGACGGCTACGCCGACGGCGAGCAGCGGCGCGATTTCATCTACGTCGCCGACGTGGTCGCCGTGAATATGTGGCTGTGGGAGCAGGGCAGCAGTGGCATCTTCAACTGCGGCACCGGGCGCAGCCAGAGCTTCAACGAGGTCGCCGACGCGGTGCTCGCCTGGCACGGCCGCGGTGAGAAGCAGTACGTGCCCTTCCCCGAGCACCTCGCCGGTCGCTACCAGAGCTTCACCGAGGCGGACATGTCGGCGCTGCGCGCCGCCGGCTACGCGGCCGACTTCCACAGCGTCGAGCAGGGCACCCACGCCTACCTCGACTGGCTGCATGGCCGCGGCTAGCCCCGACCACAACCCGGGCCCCGCGGCGCCGACCCTGGTCGTCGGTCCCTCCTGGGTGGGCGACATGGTGATGGCGCAGAGCCTGTTCAAGACGCTGGCCGCGGCGCGCCCGCGATCGCCCATCGACGTGCTCGCCCCCGGTTGGTCGCTGCCGGTGCTGGCGCGCATGGCCGAGGTGCGCCACGGCATCGAGATGCCGGCCGGCCACGGCCAGTTCGCCCTCGCCGCGCGCTGGCGGCTGGGTCGCGAGCTGCGCCGCGCCGGCTACGCGCGCGCCATCGTGCTGCCGCGCTCGCTGAAATCCGCGCTGGTGCCGCGCTTCGCCGGCATCCCGCTGCGCACCGGCTACCGCGGCGAGCTGCGCTACGGTCTGCTCAACGACATCCGCGAGCTGGATAAATCCCTGCTGGCGCAGACCGTGCAGCGCTACACCGCGCTCGGTCTGCCGCGCGATGCGCCGCTGCCGCCGGCCATCCGGCAGCCCGAGTTGCGCGTCGATGTGCAGGCCCGGCGCACCGCCCGCCAGCGGCTGGGGCTGGACGATCCGCGCCCGGTCATCGGCCTGATGCCCGGCGCCGAATACGGCCCGGCCAAGCAGTGGCCGCTGGACTACTACGCCGAGCTGGCCGCGCAGCTGCTGCGCGACGGTCGCCAGCTGTGGATCTTCGGCGGCGGCAAGGATCGCGAAGCCGGCGAGCGCATCGCCAGCGCCGCCGCCGCGGCCACGAGTGGCGGCACGGCGGTACACAACCTGGCCGGCCAGACCTCGCTGGCCGAGGCCATCGATCTGATCGCCGCCTGCGCGGCGGTGGTCAGCAATGACTCCGGACTGATGCACGTCGCCGCCGCGGTGGGCCGGCCACTGGTGGCGATCTACGGCTCATCGACGCCGGATTACACCCCGCCACTGAGCGATCGCGCTGAGATTCTCTACCTCGCTATCGATTGCAGCCCCTGCTTTGCGCGCGTTTGTCCGCTCGGTCACAAGCGCTGTCTGAAGGACATCGCAGTGGCCGATGTGCAGCGTGCGCTGACTCGCCTCGGCGCGCTTTGAGACGTCATCACGCGGTCCGTCAAGGGCTGCCTTGGCAGTCCGCAAACAGGCCCACAAATCCGCCACGAAAAGCGCTCAAATTCTGCGCTCTCAGCTGCGCGTCACAAAAATGACGGGCAGGGTTCTCAGACCTGTATTCATGAATCGACGGTCATGCCTACTCCTCGCTAAGCCTGCCTAGACTGGCGCCACACAACAGACCGTCACGGTGACGGGCGACGGAGTAAACATGAAAGTTATCATAGGCTTGCTGACGGCAACGCTGCTCACTGGCTGTGGCGTTGAAGAAATGGGATACGACTCGGAATCGGCCAATACCTCCTTTGGCTCACCCTCCAGCTCGGGCGGCACCGCTGCCGCGAGTGGCGAGAATTATCGCTATCTGGAGCTGATCAACGAGGCGCGCCGCGAGGGCTACTACTGCGGCGGCACCTACTACCCGCCGACCGGCGATCTGTACTGGAACGACGATCTGAGCGCCGCCGCTTACGGCCACTCGCGCGACATGGTCAGGTACGACTTCGTCGGCCACACCGGCTCCGACGGCCTGAGCGTCGGTGATCGCGTGACCGCCGAGGGCTACGCCTGGCGGCGCGTCGGTGAAAACGTCGCCGCCGGTTATCGCAGCGCCGAATCGGTGGTCGAGGGCTGGCTGGCCAGCGAGGGCCATTGCCGCAACCTGATGAACCCGGAGTTCCGCGATGTGGGCATGGCCGAAGCGCAGACGGATGAGCCGGAAATGCATTTCTACGGCAGCTACTGGACGCAGGTCTTCGCCGCACCGCGTTGAGGACGAATTGCAACTCTTTGGTGGTGCGCAGTATTTGTCTGAAAAGTAATTGCGGGTGAGATAGTGCCCGAGTAGTGTAACGCGCTCCGAACGCCGCACCACGCTGCCGGCCAGCGCTGTTGACGTACCGGCCCAGAGCTGCGTTCCACCATCATCGAGGACCGTCAAGCAGATGCCCGCACTGGTGCCATCCCTTTTCGGGAAGCCTTTTGCAAGGGACTCGTCGGCGCAGGATCAAGCCGCCCATTGCGCCGCGAATACCGCTTCGCCGGCAGCGCGCGCGATGGCGCAGCGGGGCGCGGCGGGATGACGGAATCTCTCGCCAGGGCGCCGCAAGCGGTCGATCCGAAGGCCGCGAAAGAGCGTGACTGCGGCGCTTGGCGAGTCGTCATTCGCGACATCGGCAGCGCCGGTGCGGCCGCGCTGCACGGTCTCAGCAGTGCCGTCGATCTGCCGCGCGCGGAGGCCGTGCGCCGCTGTCTGCAAGCACCCTCCACGCTGGTCGACGGCCTGTCCGCAGAGCGTGCCCGCGCCGTGGTCGGAGTGCTCGGTGAGATGGGTCTCAACGCCGCCGCAGAGCCCGCCGAGAGCGGCTTCGAAGAGGGCGTTGGCGACCGCGAAGTGGCGCTGGTGATCAACGACTTCCGCCGCTGCCGCGAGCTGCTGCAGGCGGTCATCGCGCTCACCGGCCAGGCGCCGCAGCAGGCCATCGCCACCCTCCGTCAGACCCCCTGCGTACTGCTCGGCCAGCTCTCCGCGGCCAGCGTCACCGCGTTGCGCGAGCGCTTTGCCGCTTGCGGCGCAAGCCTCGACCAATCGCAGAGTGAGCGCGCGCGTTACGATCTGCTGTTGCAGACCGAATCCGCCGCTGCGGCCGCGGATTTTGAACGCTTCGCCCGCACTGCCGGCCAGTTGCCGCTGCGCAGCCAGGCCGGCGGGCGGCACAGCCTGGTGGCCACAGATCTGCAGCCTGACGCCGCCCGCGAGCTGTGGCGCGAAGCCGGTGAGCGACGCCTCGACTGCCAGATCGTCAACCAGGATTTCCAGCGTTTCGATATCCGCCTGCAGGCGGCGCCCGCGGCGCAGCACGCGGCGCTCGCCGAGCTGCTGGAGCGCGAGTGCGCGATCCCGGCGAGCAAGTTTCCGCGGCTGGTCGGGCATCTGCCGCTGGTGGTCGCGCGCCAGCGCTCGCGCGCGCACTGCCTGGCGCTGCTCGCCGCCTTGCAGGCGCTGGGCGTGGCGGCCGAGGCGGAGATGACCGCCAGTCTGCGCTTCGATCTGCAGATCCGCTCGCTGGGCGAGGCGGCGCAGCGCTGCCGGCAGCTGCTGGTCGATCTCGGCGCACTGCCCGCCGGCTGTGACGACGCCGGTCTGCGCCGCCGGTTGCCCGGTGGCAGCGGTCTGTTGCGCGGGCCGTTCAGCTACAACCAGGCGCACTGGCTGCTCGCCGAATTGAAGGCGGCCGGCGCCAGCGCCGCGCTGAGCAAGCGCTGATGGATGCTGTGACCAGCAACGAGCAGGCCGCTGTGGATGAGTCGCCGAGAGCGATCGCCGAGCAGGGCAAGCGGCTGGCGCTGCGCGGTCGACACGCCGAGGCGCTGGGCCACTACCAGCGCGCCATCAATCTGGGCCGCGCGCTGGGCAGCCCGCCGCTGCTGCTGCGCCACTTTCTCGAATGCGCGCTCGAATCGATGGAACTCGCCGAGATGTACGACGCGGTGCTCGCCTACTGCGACGAGGCGCTGGCGCACTATCGCCAGCACCCGCCGGAGGGCGATTTCGCGCGCGCCGATCTGGCCCATATCCAGCAGCGTCGCGCGGTTTGTCTGGCCCGGCTTGCGCGCGCTGACGAGTCCGCGCTGGCCTGTGCCGAGGCGCTGCGCTGCGCCACCGAGGCGGATATCCGGCTGCCGCTGACCGAGCGCCTCGCGGCGTGGCTCGACGGCGGCTACCACATCAGCGCCAGCCGGCTGCTCAGCGAGCAGCGCCGGCATGGGTATTTTTCCGTGCGTCGGGACACCGTCGCGCGCTAGTGGAGGAAGGCGGAGATGACTTTCGACAACCAGGTTGCCAGCATGACGCCGGGACAGGCGCTGCTGGATGTGCCGATCGCCAAGCTGATCGAGAACACCGCCAAGGCGATCGCCGCCGCACAGTACGAGCTGGATGCCAGTGCGGTGCGCGCGGCGACATTGCTCAGCGAGACCCGCGTCGGCTTTCGCGACGAGAACGGCGACACCCGCGAGCGCTCGCTGCTGGAGCTGGGCTTCACGCCGAGCTTCTATCACTTCAGCGAGACCGAGATGGAGTTCCGCGTGACCATCTCGGTGAAGGTCGAGTCGGGCATCGACTTCGGCGTCAGCGGCGAGATCGGCGGCCGCTCGCAGTCGATGAGCTTTGGCGCCACCCTGAGCCTCGATGTGCACCACAAGTACGGCTTCGATATGGAGGCGGCCTCGACCGTGCGCACGGTGATGAAGGCGGTGCCGCCGCCGCAGATTTTCATCGGCGCGCTGCAGACCCACGCCGGCCAGGGTGGCACGCTGGTGGCGCCGGAGAACGGCGACGATGGCGGCGGTGAAACCCCGGGCGGTGATAGCGATGGCCCCGTTAGCGACGATCCCGGTAGCGATGATCCCGGTACGGACGATCCGGGCACCGATGATCCGGGCACCGATGATCCCGGTAGCGACGATCCCGGTAGCGACGATCCCGGTAGCGACGATCCCGACGGCGGCGATACCCCGGGCTGAGGCGCAGCAACATGGCCAATCGCCTGCTCACCGAGCTGTCCCAGGTGCCGCTGCCGGAGATGCTGCAGCGCCTCGGGCTGGCCATCGCCGAAACCCAGTACGCGCTGGATCGCAACGCCATCGCGCTGGCCGAAATCATGGGCGACAGCGAGAACCACGGCGTGCAGTTCAGCGGTGAAGACCACAAGCGCTCGCTGCTGGAGCTGGGCTTCACACCGACCTTCTACCACCTCGGCGAAGCCACCGTGGATGTGCGTGTGGCGCTGTCCATGGCCCAGTCGCAGGAGGTCTCGGCCAGCGTCAGCGCCACCGTCGGCGGGGCCTATTACTTCGTCGTGGTCGCGGCCACGGTGAGCGCTTCGTACACCAACAAGTATTCCTATGAGGCCAGTGGCTCCAGCGCGCTCACCGCGCGCTTCACGGCCATCCCGCCACCGACCACTTTCAGCAACTTTCTCAGTACCCGGATCGGCAAGCCGGGCGATGGAGGGGAGACGCAATGAGCATCGGCAGAGACCTGTTGAACGTCCCCATGGGGGACATGATCCGGCAGATGGCGCTGGCGATTGCCGACGCCCAGGTGGCGCTCGACGAGGCCGGCATCGAGACCGCGCAGATGATGAGCGGCCAGCCGCTGGTCATCGAAAATCCCGACGGCAGCACCAGCGAGGAAAAGACCACCGTGCTGTTCGGCGAGGATGCCGACGGCAACGCGCAGGAGGTGAGCATGCTGGAGCTGGGTTTCACGCCCACCTTCTACCAGTTCGTCGACAACCTCATCGAAGTCAAGATCGCCATCAAGATCAGCCGCGAGCGCAGCAGCACGCGCACCACCAAGGGCAAGCGCAGAAGCTTCAGCTTCAGCCGCCGCGGTTTTCGCATCAGTACCACCCCGGTGGATGCCACCTACAGCAGCAAGTACAACTACAGCGCCGAAGGCTCCAGCCTGCTGCGCAGCAAGCTGGTGCCGGTGCCGCCGCCGGGCATTCTCGAAGAGCGCATCCGCGAATTGATGGACGAAGACGAGGCCTAGCCACCCTGCTGAATCAGCCCGCGGGCAGCCGGCAGGCCGCCAGAGCGCATAACCGGAGAATCAGACATGCCCAGAACCGTGCAAGTGCCGCCGCGCGGCATCGGTCAGGAACTGCTCGACGTGCCCTTCCCGGACATGATCAAGAGCATGGGCCTGGCCATCGCCGAAGCCCAGTACGCCCTCGACGAGGCCGGCATCCGCCTCGCGCAGATGATGAGCGGGCGCTACGAGGTCGAGACCCTCGACCCGGCCACCGGCGAGGTCAGCAGCGAGACCCGCGAAGCGCTGATCACCTTCGATGGCGAGGAAATGTCGCTGCTCGAACTGGGCTTCACGCCGACCTTCTACCAGTTCGTCGACACCCTCATCGAGGTCAAGGTCTCGATCTCGATGAGCACCGAGAGAAGCTACAGCCATTCGCGCACCACCTTCAGCGCCAGTGGCTCGGGTGGCCACTTCATCTTCTACGGCAGCGCCAAGATGCGCGCCAGCGCGGTCAGTGCGCGCTACGCCTCCAAGTTCCAGTACAGCGCCGAGGGCTCCAGCCTGATGCGCACCAAACTGGTGCCGGTGCCCTCGCCCGCGGTGCTGGAGGAGCGCATCCGCGACATCCTCGAAAAGCGCAAGGCGGAGGACGCCGACTGAGCCATGGCCAGCGACGACCCGTATCTGTCCTGGGAGGATCTGGACGACGCCGCCGCGGAGCCCATCGACGCGCCGGCGACGGACGAGGGCGAACAGCGCTCGCTGCTGGAGCTGCTCGATCTCGATGGCGTGCCCGATGAACTGCGCGAACTGATCCTCCAGCAGCGCGAGCTCGAACAGCGCATGGAGCGCCTGCGCGGGCGCGCCGAAGAGAGCGACGCCGAGCGCAATGCGGTGCGCTTCGCGGTGCCGGTGCACGACAAGCACACGCGCATCCGCGAGCGCCGCCAGCGCAGCCGCGAGGAGCAGCGCGACCTGGCCCTGCGCCGCCGCCAGGCCCAGCGTCGCGCCGCGCGCCAGCGCGAAGCGCAACGCCTCGAACAGCTGGAGGATGGCCGTCGCCGCGCCCTCGCCGAGCGCCAGCTGGGCGCGACCCGCGAGCGCGAGCGCCAGGCCGCGCTGCTGAGCCAGCGACTGGCGCGACTGATCGAGCGCCGCCGCGCCGCGCAGCTCGCCGCGCAGCAGGCCGAGTCGCGCCGCCGCCAGCTGGAGGAGCAGCAGTGGCAGGCGCGCCGCGGCGAGGCGCAGGCGCGCGAGCGGGCGCAGCTGCTGCAATCGCGGCGCATCGAGCAGCAGCGCCTGGAGCGCCAGCTGCAGCAGCGCGACGACGCGCGCCGGCGCAGCGCTGCGGACGCCCGCCTGCAGGCGCGCCGCGAAGAACAACGCTGGCAGCGCCTGCGCGAAGCGCGCCGCGCGTCCGCAACCGGCAACCGGAGCTGACACAAAGATGCCCGACTTCGAAGACATCGCCCAGGGCGACAACATCGACGACTTTCTCGTCAGCCTCGCCGAGGGCGTGGTGCAGGCGCAGGACCAGCTCAACCAGCTGCCGGTGGCCGATGCCAGTGGCGCGCCGGCCTACATCTACCACCTGCCGAAGGTGGAGTTCGAGCTCAAGCTGCAGATCACCACCCAGAGCCGCAGCAGCGGCGGGCGCGATGCGCTGCGCAACCGCGGCCCGAAGCGGCTGTTCAAGGTGCTCTCCCCGGCCAGCCAGGAGGAGGCCTCCGCCGCCAGCCTGCTGCGCGGCACGCTGGTGGCGGCGCCGGTGCAGGGCGGCCGCCCACCGCTGGTGCTCAGTCTGGCGGTGGACGACCGCAGCCGCGGCGGCCCCTGGGTGCTGGTGTCGCTGGGCGATGCCCTCGGCGAGGCGCTGCAGGGCGCGGCCATCGAGGTCAACATCGACCGCGAGCGCTCGCAGCAGCTCAACACCGGCAACAGGCCGCTGGCCGCCGGCACCCGACTGGCGCAGTCGCTGCTGGAGACCGATGCCGAGGGTCGCGCGCGGGTCAAACTGAGCATCGCCCGCGGTGAAGCCCGCGGCCACGCCATCGTGCTCACCGCGGATGGCGCCGGCGTGTCGCGCACGCTGGTCTACCGCGTCGGCGGCTGAACCGGGAGAGCCAAGCAATGCCACTCAGCGTCACCGCCACCCTCGTCGACGGCAACGGCCGCCCGCTGTCCGGCGTCGCCGTACAGGTCGGCTACTACGATGCGCGCAACGTGTTTCGCGCCCAGATCGCTGGCAAGAGCAATATCAAGGGGAGCATTTCGCTGCGCATCGCCTCGCTGCCCGGCAACTTCCTGCCACAGCTGGGGTTGCGCGCGCAGAGCGGACGCAGCTGGCGATTGCTGTCCCGCACGCCGAGCCGCTATACCCCGACGCGGGCCAGTTTCGGACGCCTGGAAGTGGATCTGGCACAGCCGCCGCTGACCCTCGGCAGCAGCAAGCTTTTCGCCCGCCCGCTGGATCTGAAAGTCGCCGCCTTCGAGGCGATTGAGGCTGCCGACAAGGCGAAGATCAGCCAGCTCAGCACCAGCCTGAGCGCGGCCGGGAAGGAGCGCGACAGCCTCAAGCAGCAGCTCGCCGCGGCCACGCAGAAAAGCGCACAGGGCGAGCGTGCCCGCGAGCAGCTGGCGGCGGAGAATAGCCAGTTGAAGGCGCAGATCGCGCGGCTGGAGGCGATCCAATCGGGTACCGGGCCAGCACCGGAGCCGGATGCTCCAGTGGTTTCCGGGCCACTGCCCGGCTCGAAAGTGGGCATAGACACCCTGTTCAACAACGCCGCCAGCAAGCTCGAAGCCACCGACAGCCGGCTGCGCAGCAGCAGCGGCTTCCGCCTCGGCAAGGTCTCGCTGAAGCTCAAGGTGTTGCCCAGCGAGGATGGCGGCTCGGTGGTGCTGCCGGACGCCGAGACCATCGCCAGGCTGGGCGCCAACAACCTCAGCGAGCTGAATCTCGATCTCAACCCGCCGCCGTCCGGGCGCGGTCAGTCCAGCGCTGCGGGCGCGGTGCCCGAGCTGGTCGGTTACACCCGCGCCCTCGCCGAGCGCAAGCTGGCCGCCCAGGGCCTGCGCGCCGACTACCTCGAAGAGCAGGTCGGCAAGGCCGAGCAGGCCGGGCGCATCCTGCGTCAGAGCCCGGCCGCCGGTGCCGAATCGACACCCGGCGACATCGTCGAACTGACCATCGGCGCTGCCCCGCCGACACCCGGAGAAAGCCCGCGATGAAACCCATCAAGCCCCTGCTCGACAGCCTCAGCGCGCCGCTCGGCGACCTGATCGCAGAGATGGGCCGCGGCGTCGCCGACGCCCAGCAGGCGCTCGACGAGGCGACCCTCGAACAGTTGCAGCGCATCTACGCCGAGGACGAGGCGCTGCTGGAGCAGCTGCGTGCGCTGGGCTACCAGCCGACCTGGTACCAGATCCCCGAGGCCGAGGGGGAGATTCGCGTCGCCCTCAGCGTCGAGGGACAGCACAGTAGCAGCAGTGGCCGGCGGCGCCTGCGGCTGTTCGGTGCGCCGCTCAACGCCGGCTACCAGAACCGTTTCGACTACCAGCTGGAGGCCTCCAGCCGGCTCAAATTCCGCATCGTGCCGATCCCCGCGCCCAGTGTGCTGGAGGACAAGCGGGTGGTGCCGCGGCTGGTGGGCAAGACCCTGGCCGAGGCCGGCGATCTGCTGGCGACGCTGGACATCGCCTTTGAAACCAGCCCGAAAAATCTCGCCGAGCAGCCGCTGGCGGTGGTCCAGGCCAGCGAGCCGGCCGCCGGCGAGCTGCTCGACGTCGAGCAAAACCTGCGCCTGACGGTGGCCAGATCCGCCTGATCCGCCGGCGCCAAGGAGAGCGATATGAGCAATCCCGGACAATCCCTGCACAGCGCCCTGCGCAGCCTGGCGCGGCAGAGCGCCGGCAGCAGCCACGGGCACCGTCCCAGCGACCCCTTCGGCCAATCCCTCGGCTGGGCCAGCCAGGCCTTCCAGGTGGATCGCGCCAATCTGCCGACCTCGGGCTTCGCCGAGCTGTTGCAGCGACTCGGCCAGCAGGCCGGCGCGGTCCCGGGTGGCGAAGTGGCTGGCGCAGCGGGTGGCGACGCGGGTGGCGACGCGGCGGGCGGCGACAGTGATGGCGACAGCGGTGGCGACGGCCTCGCCGCGCTGCGCGACTGAGCGGAGGGCGCGCCATGTGCGATGGCAACCCCGGCTGCGGCGCCGCGGACGCGCTCTCCAGCGCCGGCCAGAGCTGGCTGGAGGACAGCGGCACCGCGAGTCGCAGCGAGAGTCGCGTGAATCTGCACAGCAACCCGATCACACACCTGCCCGGCGTGTTGCTCGTCCAGCATCGCGACGGTGAGCGGCTGCTGCTGGAGATGCCGATTCTCGGCCAGCGCAGTCTGGCGCAGCTCGCCCAGCTCAGCGGGCTGAGCGTGCGCGCGGTGGCGCAAGCCCTGATCGACGACCCGGCCTGCGCCCATCTGCTGCCCGGCCTCTACGCCCAGGCGGCGCAGCGCAGCGGCAATTATCCGGGCGATCAGGCGGCGCGCGCGCAGATCGCCGCCGAGCTGGCCGCGGCCGGCGGCTGGACGCTGCCGCGCGAGATCTACCAGCCGGTGCTGCTGCCGGTCAGCGACAGCTTCCGCCAGGCGCTGCTGCGCGAGCGCGCGCGCCTCGACGAGCCGGCCATGCGCCGCCTGGTCGGCCAGTTGCAGGATGTCACCGAAGCGATCGACAACCTGCTCCCGGCGCTGCGCCGCGGCATCGACGACTACAAGGCGCGGCTGCGGCCCTATCGCGAGACCATCGCCGGCATCGCCCAGCTCGACACGCTGGTGCAGGCGATGCGCGAGCATCCCAAGCCCGGCGAGGAGCCCGGCAGCGATGACGTGAGCTTCGCCGCCGAGCTGCACGAGCGCATCGCGCGACTCGCCGAGCAGGCCGGTGGCGATCTGCTCCAGCACCCGCCGGGGCGCGCCGCGGTCTCGCAGCAGCACATGGCTGCCTACGCGCGCGCGCTGCGCCTGTATATCGAGGAGGGGGCGGCGGGCCGCGTGGCTCGCGCCGCCCAGGCGCACGCGCCGATTCTGCGCTCGCTGCACTGGCAGGCTTACGTGCGCAGTACTGGCGAGGCCTACCAGCTGCTGGCGCAGACGCCGGAGGCCGAGCACATCATGGATCACCACATGCCGGCGGTGTGCCGGCAGTGGGAGGCGTCGGCCCAGGGCGGGGGTCGGAATATCGAGCTGGGGCCGAGCACGGCGGCGTGGATCATCAGCGGTCTGGGGCAGGTGCCGACGGTGTTCGGCAATGTGCCGGGGCCGTCGTCCTTTTCGATGATCCTCGCCGAGGCCTATGTGCCGCTGCTGCTGCAGCGCAGCCTGGGCAACCCGGCCCAGCGTGGCCTGCTGCTGCGCGGGCTGCTGGGCATGGCGCGGCTGATGACCTTCATGAGCCGCACCCAGTGGGAAGAGCTGGGCAGGCTGGTCCGCAACGGGCAGATGGATCGGAGCCGCAGCCTGTTGTTGCGCCTGTTCCGCACCGGCGAAACCCGTGTCGGCAACAATCCGGCGGGCACTTACCTGCGCGATCACGGCCAGGCGGTGCCGCGTCTCAACCTGCTGATCGGCATGGTCAACGTCGCCATCCTGATCGCCAATGTCAACGATGACGAGGCCAGCACCGCGGATATCTGGCTGTCGATCCTCAGCAATGGCCTCGGCAGCATGCCCTCGCTGATGGTCGGGCTGAGCACCATCCGCAGCTTCAAGAATGCCAGCGATGCCGGGCTGATCCGCCTCGGCCGTCTCGCCGGGCAAACCGCCGACGAAGCCGCGCTGCAAGTCGGCACGCGGATCTTCGGTCAGGGCGTGGCGCTGGTGGTCGGCGCGGTGGCGATGTATTCCAGCTACAGCAACTTCCAGGCCGCCAGGGCACGCGGCGATGAGACCGGCATGTGGCTGGAATTCTTCGGTGGCGTCGGTGCGCTGGCCTCGTTCTCCGGCTCGCTGGTGATCTTCGTTTCCGCACTGGCCGGCGCGCAGGCGGTGCCGGTGGTCGGTCAGGTGTTGCTGATCGTCGGCCTGGTGATCGGCCTGGCGGTGGTCATCTGGGGCGCGCTGCGCGAGCTGCTGATGGAGGGCACGCAGAAGGTCTTCCGCGGCTATATCGAATCCATCTACCGCGAGGGCGGCGCGCTGCGCCCGCTGCTGCAGCAGCCGGGCCTGCGCTACGCCGACCTGCGGCGCGCCTTCAATCGCGTCTACCACGACTACGACGAGCTGAGTTTCTGGCCGATCGACCCGGCGCCGGCGCATCCGCGGCGACCGGGCGAGCGGCTCAATCTGGTGCAGACGCTGTCCGAGCAGGGCTTCGCCGAGGCCGAGGTGCTGGCCGAGCTGTTCGACGAATCCGAGGCGTTCGTGCGCCAGCGGCTGGCGAGCTGAGGCAGAAGCTCAGTCGGCCTGCAGCCGCGACCGGCTCTGGGCGGCGAGTTCGCGCAGGCAATCGAGTGCCGCACGGCCCGTGGTGTCCAGGGTGTAGTCGGCCAGCCGGTACTCCGGCTCGCGCTCGTCGAGGATCCGCTGCAGGTCTTCCATCGCCTGCTGATTGCCGGCCATCGGGCGCAGATCGCCCTGCGCCATGACCCGCTTCATGTGCTCTTCCGGCGTCGCCCTGACCCACACGGTGTAGTAGGACTCCAGCAGCAGGCCGAGGGTCTCGGGCTGTGATACCAGGCTGCCGCCGACCTCCAGCACCGCGCGCGGGTAGCTCTGTCGAACCTGCTCCAACGCCTGTTTTTCGGTGCGCCGATAGGCCTTCTGCCCGCCGAGTGAAAACAGCTCGCCGGTATTCATCCCGGCGATCTCCTCGATCACCTGGCCAAGGCGCACGAAAGGCACCCTGAACTCGGCGGCCAGCAGGCTGCCGAGGTGCGATTTGCCAGCGCCGCGCAGGCCGATCAGCGCCACCCCGGAAGTTTTTTTCGCCGCGCTGCTGAAGCGTGAGCGGAGCAGCTCGAAGGCGCTCTCCTGCTCGTCGGCGGAGAGGCCGCGCAGCAGGGCGAGCAGCGCCGGATTGATGCCGGCGCCATCGGCGTCCGGGAGCAGGTCGCCGAGCTGTACCTGCAGTGCCTGCGCCAGTTTCCACAGCAGGGCGATGGAGAGGTTCGCCTGCCCGGCCTCGGCCTTGGCCAGATAGCGCTCGGAGATGCCGGAGTGTGTCGACAGGTGCTTGCGGATCATCCCGCGGCGCGCGCGGATGGCGCGGATGCGCGCGCCGATCTGCTGCACCAGAGCCTCTATCTCCGCGTCGTTGAGTCGATCTTCGCTGTCTGGCACCGAACTGGTCTCACTGGGTCATGTCGTGGGGGCGCAAATTGCGACGCCCGTCGAGGCTTGAGTATCAGCTGTGGCGATGGGCTGGCAACCGGCCTGGAGAGCTAGTGTGACAGCGCTCAGTCCAGCCCGTCGTCAAGCGCTGCGCCGAGCCCATGCGGCGCCGGCGCACGGTTGACGATCTCGCTCATCAGCCCGGCGAATTCGGCGCTCGGCTTGTCGCCGAACAGCGGGTCGTCGTGATCACTGAACACCGCGTCGAGTTGTCGCCAGTCCGCATCGGTCAGGCAGCGTTCGGCCAGCGGCAGGATCTTGCGCTCCTCGGTGCTCATGTGCTGCCACTCGAACTGCTTGTAGGTCTGCGCGGCGGCGTGGAATTCGGCCAGTGCCGCCGGCGTGCCGTGCGTGCGGTAATTGTCGAAGGCTTCGTGCAGTGTCTGGCTGAGCAGGGCGCCGCGCGCGTGCTCGGTTTCGAGCTGTTCGATCAGCTCGGCGGCCTCCGCCGAGCGCTGGCGCAGCAGCGGAAACAGGTGGGCGTCCTCCTTCGGATGGTGAAAGGTAAAGACGAAGGATCTGAGGTAGTTGAGCATCGCATCGAAGAGATCGAGGTCCACCGCGCTGCCGCGCTGCACCACATCATCGAGTACGCCGCTGAAACAGGTGAGCACGGCGGCCAGGCGGCGGTGTTCGCCGTGGATGATCGAAGTGGTCTTGTGCATGTCGTTTCCTCAGACGCCGATGTTGCGGGCGAGAATCTCCGGCTCGGCGCGCAAGCTGTCACTATCGCCCTCGAACACCACCTCACCCTTGACCAGAATCACGTGCCGGTCGGCCAGATCGAGCAGCGCGTCGATGTTTTTATCGACGATGATCGTGGCGATGCCGTCGGCCTTGATCAGCCGGATGATCCGCCAGATCTCTTCGCGGATCAGTGGCGCCAGCCCTTCGGTGGCCTCGTCGAGAATCAGCAGCGTCGGGTTGGTCATCAGCGCGCGGCCGATCGCCAGCATCTGCTGCTCGCCGCCGGAGAGCTGGCTGCCCATGTGCGAAAGGCGCTCCGACAGGCGCGGGAAAGTCGCCATCACGCGATCGAAATCCCAGCGCCTGCGGCCATCTTCGCCGGGCCGCGCCGGCATCAGCAGATGCTCGCGCACCGACAGGTTGCTGAACATGCCACGGCCCTCCGGCACATAGGCCAGATGCTGGCGGATGATCGTGTGCGGCCTGTGCCCGGTGACCTCGCGGCCGTACAGCGTGACCCTGCCGCGGCGCGGTTTGACGAAGCCGAGCATCGAGCGCAGCGTGGTGCTCTTGCCCATGCCGTTGCGCCCCAGCAGGCTGACGCTCTCGCCGCGGCGGACGTGAAAATCCACCCCGTGCAGAATGTGCGAATCGCCGTAGTAGCTGTGCAGCCCCTGGGCCTGCAGCAGGTCGGCACTGTCGCGTTGGCGGTCTTGCATCGCTGATGTGCTCATGAGCCGACGGCCGCCGCGCCGCCGAGATAGGCTTCCTGTACTTCGCGGCTGGCGCGCACCGTGGCCACATCGCCGCTGGCGATGACGCGGCCGTTGACCATCACCGTCAGCCGGTCGGCGACGGCGAACACCGCGTCCATATCGTGCTCGATCAGCAGCAGGCTGTAGTCGCGCGACAGGTCTTTGATCAGCGCCACCAGCTGTTCGGATTCCTCCCTGCCCATCCCCGCCATCGGCTCGTCGAGCAGCAGCAGCTGCGGCTGCGTGGCCAGTACCATGCCGATCTCCAGCTGGCGCTGCTCGCCGTGGCTGAGCGCGCCGGCGCGACGCTGACCGTGCCGGCCGAGGCCGCAGCGGGCGAGGCTGGCGTCGGTCAGCTCGCGCACCGCGCGGTTGTGCTGTGCCGGGCGAAAGAATCGCAGCGAGCTGCGCTGGCGCGACTGCGCCGCCAGCCAGACGTTCTCGTCGCAGCTCAGACCGGGAAAGATGTTGGTCTTCTGAAAGCTGCGGCCGATGCCGAGCTGCGACACGCGGTGGGCGGGCAGACCGGTGATCTCGCGGCCGTCGTAGTGAATGCTGCCCGCGCTCGGCGGCAGGTCGCCGGAGAGCAGATTGACCAGCGTGCTCTTGCCGGCGCCATTGGGGCCGAGCACGGCGTGCACTTCGCCGCGGCGCAGTTCGAGATCGACGCCATCGACGGCGTTCAGGCCGCCGAAGCGACGGCTGAGGTTTGCGGTGCGCAGGATCGCGTCAGTCATTGGCCGCGGCCTCTGCGCCGGGCGGCGCGTCGCTGGCGGTTTTGGCCTCGCCGCCGGCGCGCCGCTTGTCGAGCAGCGCCAGCAGGCCGCCGGCCAGGCCGTGCGGCAGCAACAGCACGACGGCGATCATCACCGCGCCCATCGGCAGCAGCCAGTGCTCGGTCAGGCTCTCGAACAGATAGTGCAGCAGCTCGAAGGCAAAGGCGCCCAGCAGCGGGCCGAAGATGGTGCCGACACCGCCGAGGATGACCATCATCAGCGCGTGGCCGGAGCTGTGCCAGCCGAGCTGCGCCGGGTTGACGAAGCCGTACTGGCTGGCGGCCAGAAAGCCGGCCAGCCCCGCCAGCGTGCCGGCGATGACGAAGGCGACGACCTTGTACACAGCGGCGTTGTAGCCCATCGCACGCACGCGGTGCTCGTTGGCGTGGATGCCGACCAGCACGCGGCCGAAGGGCGAGCGGATCAGCATGCGCAGGATCAGGTAGACGGCGGCCGTGGCGGCCAGCGCAAAATAGAAAAAATCCTGTTTGTCTTCCAGATCGATGAGTTGCCAGCCGCCGATCAGCAGCTCTGGCTTGAACATGATGTACATGCCGTCCGAGCCGCCGGTGAAGCTGGCGTCGTTGATGAAGTAGAAGCCCATCTGCCCGAAGGCCAGCGTGACCATGATGAAAAAGATCCCGCTGGTGCGCACGCAGAGGATGCCGACCAGCAGCGCGGCGAGCGCGCAGATAGCCAGGCTGGCCGGCAGTGCGATCCAGAAATTGGCTGCTTCGTATTCCGGTGCGAGCAGCGCCAGCGCGTAGCCGGCGATGCCGAAAAACAGCGCGTGGCCGAGGCTGATCATGCCGCTGATGCCGACCAGCAGATCGAGGCTCATGGCGAAGATGGCGAGAATCAGGATGCTGGTCAGCTTTTGCAGAAAGAACTCGGCGCGCTCGCCGAAGGCCAGCTCGCCCCACAGCGGATAGAGCGCCAATAGCGCGGCGAAGGCGAGCAGAAACAGGCTGATGCTGCGGGGCATGTTGATCATTTTTCTCTTGCTCCGTTTACGCAAACAGGCCGCGCGGTTTGACCAGCAGCACCAGCGCCATCGCCAGATACACCACCACGCTGGCCAGCGTCGGCAGCAGCACCGGGCCGAAGGTGCTGACCAGGCCGACCAGCATGGCGCCGAAAAACGCGCCCTTGATCGAGCCGATGCCGCCGATCACCACCACCACGAAGCAGATGATCAACACGCCGTCGCCCATGCCGGGATAGACCGAGGTCAGCGGCGCGGCGAGCATCCCGGCGAAGCCGGTCAGGCCGACGCCGGCGGCGAAGATCAGCGTGAACAGGCGGTTCACGTCGATGCCCAGCGCCTCGACCATTTCGCGGTTGCTGGCGCCGGCGCGGATGGCCATGCCGAGTCGCGTTTTTGAGATCAGCAGATACATGCCGGCGGCGAGCAGCAGGCAGATCGCCGACACCGCCAGCCGATAGACCGGGTAGCTCTGGTTTTCGGTGAGCTGGATGGAGCCGGCGAGCAGCTCGGGCACGGGCACGCTGTTCGGATCGTTGCCGAACAGGATGCTCTGCAATTCGTTGAGGATCAGGATCAGGCCGAAGGTCAGCAGCACCTGATAGAGGTGGTCGCGCTGGTACAGGGTGCCGACCAGAAAGCGTTCGATCAGCACGCCGACGGCGAGCATCAGCGGCACGCCGATCAGGATCGCCAGCCACAGGCTGCCGACCTGGGCGCCGATCCACCAGGCGAGATAAGCGCCGATCATGTACATCGCGCCGTGGGCGAGGTTGATGATGCCCATGATGCCGAACACCAGTGTCAGCCCGCTGGCGACGAGAAACAGCAGCAAACCCTGCTGGACGCCATTGAGCAGCTGGATGAGCAGGAATGACAGATCCACGCTGACCCCCGTGATGTGAAGGGTGGATGGACGGGCCGGCCCGCCCGGAACGGGGCGGGCGGGCCGGCCTTCAGCGGGCCTTAGTTGGCCATCGCACAGCCGGGGGCCGGGTCTTCCAGCGCCTCGGCGGCCACGGCGATGACGTCGTTCATGCCGTTCTTCACTTCGCGCAGATACATGTTCTGCACCGGGTTGTGCGCCTTGGAGAAGTGCCAGGGACCACGCGGGCTGTCGTTCAGTCTGACCTGCTCCATCGCTGCGATCAGCGCGTCGCGCTCGGTGTTGCCTGCGGTGGCTTGCAGCGCCTTGACCAGCACCTTGCCGGCGTCGTAGCCCTGCACGGCGTAGATATCCGGCTGCTTGCCGTAGGCCTTTTCGTAGGCCATGCGGAAGGCCTTGTCAGCCGCGTTTTCGAGGTTGTCGCCGTAGTGCAGCGTGGTCAGGATGCCCTCGGCGGCATCGCCCTGAGCCGGCAGCGTGCCGTCGGTGAGGAAGCCGGTGCCGAGCAGCGGGATGTTGCCCTTCAGGCCCGCTGCGGCGTAGTCCTTGACGAATTTCACCGCGCCGCCGCCGGCGTAGAACACGAACACCGCGTCCGGCTTGATCGAGGCGATGTCGGTCAGATAGGACTGGAATTCCACCTTCGGGAAGGGCGTCAGGATCTGCTTGATCACCTCGCCGCCGGCGGCTTTGAAGCTCTCTTCAAAGGCGGCCAGCGATTCCTTGCCGAAGCTGTAGTTCCAGGCCATCGTCACCACCTTGCGGTAGCCGCGATCGTAGGCGATCTGGCCCATCGGATAGGTGGTCTGCCAGGCGCTGAAGGAGGTGCGGAACACGTTCGGTGCGCACAGCTTGCCGGTGGCCACGTTCAAACCGGCGTTGGGGATGATCATCAGCGCGTTTTCTTCGCGCGCGACCTTCAGCATGCCCATCGCCACCCCCGAGTGCACCGGGCCGACGACCAGGTCGACGCGCTCGCCGACCACCAGCTTGTTCATGTTTTCCGGCGCCTTGGCGGGCTTGGCCTCGGAGTCGACCACGACGTACTCTACGTCGCGCCCGCCGAGCTTGTTGCCGGCCTGTTCGACGGCCAGCTTCATGCCGTTGGTGATCGACTCGCCGAGGCGTGCGAAGGTGCCGGTGTAGGGCAGCAGCACGCCGATCTTCACCGGATCGGCAGCCGCCGCCAGCGAGCTGCCCAGCGCCAGGCTGCAGCCGAGTGCGGTCGCGGCCAGGCTGCGCAGCAACGGCTTGCGGGATTTCTCGGTTTGTTCAGTCATGATATTTCCTCTCATCCTCAGTCGGCACCGGCGCCCCGGGTGGATGGGTTGCAGGCGGGTGGGTAATCGTGGTCGCTGCCACGTTGTTTACAGTATCGGGTTACTGGTCTGCCCGTTTTTCACAATGCCATTCAATAGGTCTCGACGTGGAAGCGGCCGGCCGCGCGCATTTCGCCGCGCAGTTGCTGCCAATCCATGCCGTGGGCGCGGCAGATCGAGGCCAGCGCTTCGTTGACACCGCTCTCCATGCCTTTCAAGCCGCAGATGTACAGATAGCTGTCCTCGTCGCGCAGCAGGGCGGCGAGGTCGTCGCCGCGTTTGAGCATGCGATCCTGCACGTATTCCTTCGGCTGATCCGCGCAGCGCGAGAACACCAGTTCCTTTTCGATCAGGCTGTCCGGCAGCTTGGTCAGCGGGCCGAAATAGGGCAGCTCGCCCGGCGTGCGCGCGCCGAAGAACAGCAGGATGCGGCCGCCGTCGCCGTTCTGCCGGCGTCGGCGGCGGCGCTCGGTCATGGCGCGAAACGGCGCCGAGCCGGTGCCGGTGCAGATCATGATGATCTTGGCGCCGGGGTGGTTGGGCATCAGGAAGGTCGCGCCGAAGGGGCCGGTGACCTGCACCTCGTCGCCCTTTTGCAGATCGCAGACGTAGTTGCTGCCCACGCCCGGACGCGGATTGCCCGCGGTATCGCGGGTGACGCGCTTGACCGTCAGCGACAGGTTGTTGTGGTTCGGCCGTTCGCCGTCGCGCGGGCTGGCGACCGAGTACAGCCGCACGTTGTACGGCTTGCCATTGTCATCAGTGCCCGGCGGGATGATGCCGATGCTCTGGCCTTCGAGCACCGGGAAGGCGGTCGCGCCGAAATCGAGCACGATGTGGCGGATGTCCGACTCGCTGTCGGCATCGGTGATGCGGAAGTTGCCGACCACCTTCGCCGTCGCCGGGCGCTCGCGGGTGTAGAGATTGATGAACGGATGCGCGGCCGAATAGGGCGGCACAGCCCTGCCGCCACCGGCGTGCGCGGCGGCGAGGATCTCGCTGGCGTCGGCTTCGACCGCTTCGGCGTGTTCGCCGCTGTCGCCGGCATCTGCCGCAGCGGCTTCGATGTCCTGCTCTTCGGGCAGCTCATCCCATTCGTATTGTTCTTCCAGCGAGTAGGGCTTGAGCACGTTGCGCCAGTTATCGATTGCCCCGGTCGGGCAGGGCGCGATGCAATCCATGCAGTACTCGCACTTGTCAGCCATCACCACGTAATTGGTGTCGTCGTGCGTGATCGCATCGATCGGACAGGTTTCTTCGCAGGTGTTGCAGCGAATGCAGATCTCCGGATCGATCAGATGCTGGCGGATGGCCTTCATGTTTCCTCCAGTGCGCGATGCTGGTCGTTGCCCTGGCGGGGCGGCCGGCGCGCCGCCCCGCTCAGCGGTCGGCTCAGACCTCGTACAGCTTCACGTATTCGAAATCGCCCGGCTGGTTGTTGATGCCGACCTTCGGTTCGGCGATCCAGCCCGCGTATTTGCCCGGCTCGACGCAAGGCTGCATCAGCGAGTTGATGAATTCCAGATCCGCGGCGCAGGGCAGGAACTCGTCTTCGCGCGCCTGCCAGTTGGCTTCGCTGATGACCTCGCCCGCGGGGGTGACGTGCAGACCGGCGAACTCGCCCACCGCGCGGTGGAAAGCCATGTGCGGCATGCTCATCTCCCAGTCGATGCCGATTTTCCTGATCAGCTTGTTCCAGCGATTGACGCCACCCTGCGCGTCCTTCACGTAGTCGTACACCAGCCGCGCGTTGACCGCGTTCAGCGCCGGCTCCGCGATCCACTGGAACTCGCCGTCGGCCAGTCGCAGCACTTCGAACTGATCGTTGTAGAGCTGGTGGTCGTCGTCGATTTTGGTCTCCTGAAAGCGACCCTTCAGCCCGGCCTCGAAAGCGGCGGCGCCGTTGGTGGAGACTTCCGCGCCGAACAGGTCTTCCGTCACCGAGACGTGGAAGTTGATCTTTTTCTGGATCGTCGGCAGATCGATCACGCCCAGCGCGCGCACCGCGTCGATGTCGTTGGCATCGCTGATGCCGGCTGCCTTCATCGCCTCGCAGCTGCGCTGGATGACGCGCGACACGCCGGATTCGCCGACGAACATGTGGTGCGCTTCCTCGGTGAGCATAAAGCGGCAGGTGCGCGACAGCGGATCGAAACCGCTCTGCGCCAGCGCTTCGAGCTGCATCTTGCCATCGCGATCGGTGAAATAGGTAAACATGAAGAATGACAGCCAGTCCGGGGTCGCCTCGTTGAAGGCGCCGAGGATGCGCGGCCTGTCCTGGTCGCCGGAGCGACGCTGCAACAGCGCTTCGGCCTCTTCGCGGCCGTCGCGGCCGAAGTATTTCTGCAGCAGGTAGACCATCGCCCACAGGTGGCGGCCCTCCTCGACGTTCACCTGGAACAGGTTGCGCATGTCGTACAGCGACGGCGCGGTTTTGCCGAGGTGGCGCTGCTGCTCGACGGAAGCCGGCTCGGTATCGCCCTGGATGACGATCAGGCGGCGCAGCAGCGAGCGGTACTCGCCCGGCACTTCCTGCCAGACCGGCTCACCCCTGTGCTTGCCGAAGGGAATCGTGCGGCCCTCTTCGGCGGGCGCCAGCAGAATCCCCCAGCGGTACTCCGGCATCTTCACGTGATCGAACACCGCCCAGCCCTTGGGATCGACGCCGACCGCGGTGCGCAGGTAGACATCGGCTTGCTGAAAGCCGTCCGGGCCCATGTCCTTCCACCAGTCGATGTAGCCGGGGTGCCAGGCTTCCAGCGCGCGCTTGAGGCGACGGTCGCCGGACAGATCGACGTTGTTCGGAATCAGGTCGTCGTAATTGACCTGGACGACAGTTTCGTTGGTGGTGCTCATGATTCAGACCCTCTCCAGGTTGTATTCGGGGCGTGTGCCGGTGCCGTAAAGCTTGAGTGCACCGCCCTCTGCGACCGCGTTCGGGCGCTGGAAAATCCAGTTCTGCCAGGCGGTCAGGCGGCCGAAAATCTTGCTTTCCATGGTTTCCGGCCCGGCGAAACGCAGGTTCGCCTCCATGCCGGTGAGTGCGTCGGGCGAGTAGCTGGCGCGCTCTTCGAGCAGCAGGCGAATCTCGTCTTTCCAGTCGATGTCGTCCGGCGCGTAGGTGACCAGCCCCGCCGCCAGCGCGGCTGCGCCATCGTAGGGCTGGCCGACGGCTTCTTCCGCTGCGGCCAGGGTTTGTGGCTCGCCGAGAAAGCGGGTGGCGAGACGGCTGAGGCCGTTGCTCATCGCCATCGGGCCGAAGTTGAAACCGCTCAGGGTGATTTGCGCGGCCGGTTTCGGGTTGTCGTCTTCCTCGAACTGGCCGTCGAGCATGTAGCTGCGGTCGGCGGCGAAGATCAGCTCGGCGAGGATGCCGACAAAGCAGCTGCCCGGCTCGACCAGCGTGATCAGCGTGCGCGAGGACAGATCGACGCGCTTCAGCGTGCGCTTCCAGTACAGCGAGATCTCGCGCGCCAGCCAGTGGTCGGCGTTGGCTGCGAGCAGGGTTTCGTAAGCGGGGATCAGGCTGGCATCGCCTGCGGTTTTGAACAGCAGCGTGCCGATTTCGCGCTCGTTGCTGCGCAGGTGCAGCAGTGCGTCGTCCAGCTCGCGGCACAGTGCCAGCGGCCAGAAATCCGCGCCCTGTGCCTGCATCGCGGTGGTGTCGGCTGGCGCGTCGCTGCTCGGCCCGATCAGCGTGATGGTGGCGACGCGGCCGGCGCGGTCGATCTCGACGTTCAGATTCGGGTAGTGGACGCTCGACTCGCCGAACTCGCGGTTCAGCGCTTTCAGCTCGACGCCTTCGGCGTTTTCAGGCCGGTCGGACTGGCCGGCGAATTCCATCGCGCGGGTGGCGACGGCTTCGGCAAAGCGGGAGGTCGGCACGGTCTCGTCGACCAGTCGCCAGTCGACCGCGCGCTGGCCGCGCGCGCCCTCTTCGATCGAGCAGAACACGTCGGCCAGATCGCGGCGCACTTTGCGCTTGTCGGTGACGCGGGTCAGCCCGCCGGTGCCCGGCAGCACCGCCAGCAGCGGCACTTCCGGCAGTGAGACGGCGGCGTTGCCGTCATCGACCAGCATGATGTGGTCGGTGGCCAGGGCCAGCTCGTAGCCGCCGCCGGCGGCGGTGCCGTTGACCGCGCAGATGTAGCGCTGCTGCGAGTGCTCGCTGGCGTCCTCGATGCTGTTGCGGGTTTCGTTGGTGAACTTGCAGAAGTTGACTTTGTGCGCGTGGCTGGACAGGCCGAGCATGCGGATGTTGGCGCCGGCGCAGAAGATCCGCTCCTTGGCTGAGCGCAGCACCACGCTGCCGATTTGCGGGTGCTCGAAACGCAGGCGTTGCACCGCGTCGTACAGCTCGATGTCCACACCGAGGTCGTAGGAGTTCATCTTCAGTTCGTAGCCGGGCACCAGCGTGGCGGTTTCGTCCACGTCCATGGTCAGGTAGGCGACGCGGCCTTCGAAGCTCAGTGTCCAGTGTCGGTACCGATCGGGGCAGGTTTGAAAATCGATCATTGCTCTACTCCTCGATAAGGCCATCTCGAGACGGGTGGCTCGAATTGATGTGCAATATATTTCATTAAAAGAGAGTTTGCAATTTAGTGATGCACTTTAATTCATATTTGCCGATGGTGAGGCCGTGCAGGAGGCCGACCGGTCTGCGGCGACAGCATGGCGCGATGTCGGAATGAAGCGCCGGGATTGGCCGGGCCGCTCGGATCCGGTGCGGGATAAAACGTCAGATGCGCTCGATGAGTGTGGCGATGCCCTGGCCGACGCCGATGCACATGGTGCACAGCGCGTAGCGGCCGCCGCGGCGATGCAGCTCGTACATCGCCGTGGTCACTAGCCGCGCGCCGCTCATGCCCAGCGGGTGGCCGAGCGCGATCGCGCCGCCGTTGGGGTTGACGCGCGGGTCGTCGTCGGCGAGGCCGAGGTCGCGGGTCACCGCCAGCGCCTGTGCGGCGAAGGCTTCGTTCAGCTCGATCACATCGATTTGATCCAGCGTCAGCCCGGTCTGCGCGAGCAGCTTTTTCACCGCCGGCGCCGGGCCGAAGCCCATGATGCGCGGCGCCACCCCGGCGGTGGCCATGCCGAGCACCCGCGCGCGCGGTCTCAGCCCCTGGCTTTTCGCCGCCGCCTCGCTGGCCAGCAGCAGCGCGCAGGCGCCATCGTTGACCCCGGAGGCATTGCCGGCGGTGACGCTGCCGTCCTCGCGGAACGGTGCCTTGAGCTTCGCCAGCGCCTCCAGCGTGGTGTCGGCGCGCGGGTGTTCGTCGCGGCTTACGCGCAGCGGTTCCCCTCTGCGCTGCGGGATCTCCACCGCGCAGATTTCCTCGTCGAAGCGCCCGGCGGCCTGCGCCGCGGCGCAGCGCTGCTGGCTGCGCAGCGCGAAGGCGTCCTGATCCGCGCGCGAGATGTTGAAATCCGCGGCGACGTTTTCCGCCGTCTCCGGCATCGAATCGACGCCGTACCGGGCCTTCATCAGCGGGTTGACGAAGCGCCAGCCGATGGTGGTGTCGTGGATTTCCGCACGGCGCGAAAAGGCGCTGTCGGCCTTCGGCATCACCAGCGGCGCGCGCGACATCGACTCGACCCCGCCGGCGATTGCCAGTGCAATCTCGCCGGATCTGATCGCCCGCGCGGCGCTGCCGACCGCGTCCATCCCCGAGCCGCAGAGGCGGTTCAGCGTGCAGCCGGGTACCGCTTCCGGCAGCCCGGCGAGCAGTGCCGACATGCGCGCCACGTTGCGGTTGTCCTCGCCGGCCTGATTGGCGCAGCCGTAGAGCACTTCGTCGATGGCCGACCAGTCGAGCTGCGGGTTGCGCGCCATCAGTTCGCGGATCGGGATCGCGCCGAGGTCGTCGGCGCGCACCCCGGACAGCGCGCCGCCGTAGCGGCCGATGGGAGTGCGGATCGCGTCGCAGATAAACGCCTCGTGCATTATTGTTCCTCCCCGGATTCGATGAAGCTGCCCTCGCGCGCCACCACGCGCTGCAACAGCGGCGAGGCGCGATAGCGGCCGTCGCCGTAGTGCACGGCCAGGTTGTCGAGCACTTCCAGCACCCGATCCGGGCCGATCTCGTCCGCCCAATTCATCGGCCCGCGCGGATAATTCACCCCGTAGCGCATCGCCGTGTCCACCGCCGCGGCACTGCAGACCCGCTGGTGCACCGCATCCGCGCCCTCGTTGGCGAGCATCGCCACGGTGCGCAGCACGATCATCCCCGGCGCGTCGTCGATCACCGACACCCGCTTGCCGATGGCCTGCATCAGGCCGATGGCGTCGTCGAGCGCGGCCGGGTCGGCCTGATCGGCGACAGCCAGCGCGACCCGCGGGCAAGTGGCGAAATCCAGCGCCAGATCCAGCAGCACCAGATCGCTCGTGCCCTCCGCGCAGCGTTCGGTCGCGGTGCGGCCGTCGGTCAGCGCGATGCGTGCGCTGCCGACCGAGAGCAGTAATCCGTCGTCATTTTCCGGAGCGGAATTGACCGCGATGCCGGCGTTGCGCAGCGCATCGACCAGCGGCGCAGCGATGCCGGGATCGCCGAACAGCAGCACTTCGCGCGGCGCTGTGCAGGCTTCAGCGGTCTGCGCCGCGGGCTTTTCCGCGCCCTCGCGATAGTCGAAAAAGCCGCGCCCGGACTTGCGGCCGAGAAAGCCGCCGTCGAGCAGCTCTTTTTGAATCAGCGAGGGTTTGAAGCGCGGGTCGAAGTGAAAGGCCTCGAATACCGAATGGGTCACCGCGTAGTTGACGTCGTGGCCGATCAGATCCATCAGCTCGAACGGCCCCATGCGGAAACCGCCGGCCTCGCGCAGCAGCGCGTCGATGGTCGCCGCGTCGGCTGCGCCCTCCTGCAACAGGCGCAGCGCCTCGGCGTAAAACGGTCGGGCGACGCGGTTGACGATAAAGCCGGGTGTCGATCTGGCGTGCACCGCCAGCTTGCCCCAGTTGGTCGCGGTGGCGAACACCGTCTCGGCGACGGCCGCATCGGTCGCCAGCCCGCTGATCACCTCGACCAGCTTCATCACCGGCGCGGGGTTGAAAAAGTGCATGCCGACCAGCCGCTGCGGCCGCGTTAGCGCAGCGCCAATCGCGGTGATCGACAGCGAGCTGGTGTTGCTGGCGAGGATTGCGTCTTCGGCGCAGATCGACTCCAACTCGGCGAACACCTGCTGTTTCACGTCCAGCCGCTCGACGATCGCCTCGACCAGCAGCGCGGCCGGGGCCAGATCGCCCAGCGCGCCGACCGGTTCGATGCGCGCCAGCAGGGCATCGCGATCCGCGGCCTGCATTTTGCCGCGCGCGACCTGCTTCTCCAGCCCGTTGGCGATGTTGGCCAGGCCGCGTTCGGCCGCGCCTTCGGCGGCGTCGAACAGCCGCACCGGGTGGCCGGCCGCGGCCGCGACCTGGGCGATGCCGGCGCCCATCGCGCCGGCGCCGATCACGCCGATGACGGCATTGTTTTTCAGTGCGCTCATGCTGCTGTCTTCATGTGTTAAGCGCCGGGTTATTTGCCGGTGAATTGGGGCTGGCGCTTTTCGATAAATGCCGCGATGCCTTCGTTGCGGTCGTCGCTGGCGGCCAGCAGCGCGAAGCTGCGGCGCTCGAATTGCAGCCCGCCTTCGAGCGTGCTGTCGAAGGCGTGCTGCAGCGCCTCTTTGGCCAGCTGCACCGCCAGCGGCGATTTGCCGGCGATGCGCGCGGCCAGTTTCAGCGCGCGCTCGATGGTCAGCTCCGGCTGGCTGACTTCTGCCACCAGTCCGGCGGCCAGCGCGCTGCGCGCATCGATGGATTCACCGGACAGGATCATTTTCATCGCCAGCGATTTGCCCACCGCGCGCAGCAGCCGCTGGGTGCCGCCGGCGCCGGGAATCAGCCCGAGGTTGATCTCCGGCTGGCCGAATTGGGCCGTTTCACCGGCGATGATGATGTCCGCCTGCATCGCCAGCTCGCAGCCGCCGCCGAGGGCGTAGCCGTTGACCGCGGCGATCAGCGGTTTCGGGAAGCGGTCGATGCGGTTGCGCTGCACGGCGCGCGGGTCGCGCAGCACGTCGATGGCGCTGGTGCCGGCCATTTCGCGGATGTCCGCGCCGGCGGCGAAAACCCTGTCGCCGCCGGTAATCACCACCGCGCGAACGCCGTCGTCGCTCGCTGCGGCTGACAGCGCGTCGGCGATCTCGCCGAGCAGCGCGGTGTTCAGCGCGTTGTGCGCTTTGGGGCGGTTGAGGGTGAGCAGTTGTACGCCCGCTTCGCTGGGCGGGGTGATCAGCAGTTCGGGCATGTCGGCTCCCGTTGGCGGTTCAGTTCAGGCGCTCGGCGACGAAGCCGGCGATGGCGTCGAGGGTCATCTTTGGCTGATCGCGCTGCGGCGAGTGGCGACAGTCGGGCAGCAGGCGGATTTGCGTCGGCCCGCCCGATCCGGCTTTGATCGCGTCGAGCTGTGCGGCGCTGCCGTATTCATCCTGCTCGCCCTGCATCGCCAGCAGCGGCACGCGGATGCCGGGCAGGAATACTTCAATGTTCCACTGCATGAAATCCGGGTCGAGCCAGGCCTGGTTCCAGCCCCGGAAGGCGCAGTCGACATCGCTGTGATAGCGCGCCAGCGCGGCGCGCAGATTGCCCTGTTGGTAGGCGGTGCGCGCCTGGCGGATGCTGGCCACGCAGATCTCCTCGTTGAAGACGTGCGCGGCCAGCGTGACCACGCCGAGCAGGCGTTGGTCCGCTGCGCCGCCGGCGTAAATCAGGGAAATCGAGCCACCGTCGCTGTGGCCGACCAGAATGATCCGTTCCAGCCGCAGCGCGTCGAGCAGTTGCGGCAGTACCACCAGCCCCTCGCGGTGCATGTAGTCCAGCGGCCGCGGCAGCGACACCGGGTCGGAGCCGCCGTAGCCGGCGCGGCTGTAGACCAGCGCGCCGCAACCGCTGGCGGCGGCCGCGCGCTGCGGGAAGTCCTTCCACTGCGCGACGCTGCCGAGCCCTTCGTGCAGGAACACCAGCGTCGGCGCCGCAGCCGCCGCCGGGCCGTGCCAGCGGTATTCGAGCCGGTGGCCGCCGGCCGCGATGTGCTGCATCGCTTAGCTCGGCACTTGGTTCAGCGCGCGCAGCTTGAAGCGCTGGATCTTGCCGGTGGCGGTCTTGGGCAGCTCATCGATGAACTCGAACCAGCGCGGATATTTGTACGGCGCAAGCCTGGCTTTGACGTGTTCCTTCAGCTCGGCGGCCAGTTCATCCGTGGCTTCGCGGCCCGGTTTGAGGACGATGTAGGCCAGTGGCTTGATCAGCTTGTCGCCGTCCTCTTTGCCGATCACCGCGGCTTCGAGCACCGCTTCGTGGGTGATCAGCGTGGATTCGACTTCAATCGGCGAAACGTAGATACCGCTGACTTTGAGCATGTCGTCGCTGCGCCCGGCGTAGACGTAGTAGCCATCGGCGTCGCGCAGATACTTGTCGCCGCTGCTGGTCCACACGCCCTGAAAGGTGGCGCGCGATTTGGCACGGTTGTTCCAGTAGCCGTTGGCCGCGGTCGGGCCGCAGATCTGCAACTCGCCGGGTTCGTCGGCCGCTGGTTCGTTGCCGTTTTCGTCGACTAGGCGCACTTCGTAGCCCGGCACCGGCAGGCCGGTGGTGCCGTAGCGCACATCGTCGGGGTGGTTGCTCAAAAAGATGTGCAGCATCTCGGTGGAGCCGATGCCGTCGAGGATGTCGACGCCGTAGTGCGCCGACCAGCGCTTGCCGATTTCCTCCGGCAGCGCTTCGCCGGCGGAGGTGCAGCGGCGCAGCCGCAGTTGATCGCGATCGGGCAGATCGGCGTCGGCGAGCATCGCCGCGTACAGCGTTGGCACGCCGTAAAAAATGTGCGGCCTGTGTTCGCGCAGGCGCTGGAATACGGCCGCGGGCGTCGGCCGCTCGGCCATCAGCACCGCGGTCGCGCCGACCGCCATCGGGAAGCTCAGGCCGTTGCCGAGGCCGTAGGCGAAGAACAGCTTGGCGGCGGAAAACACCACGTCGTCCTCGCCGATGTCCAGCGTCGGGCGGGCGTACAGTTCGGCGGTCTGGATCAGGCTCGAATGCACGTGCACCGTGCCCTTCGGCGCACCGGTCGAGCCGGAGGAGTACAGCCAGAAACACACGTCGTCGCAGCAGGTCGGGGCGATCGCGCACTCGGTCGGCTGTTCGGCGAGCAGGCGGGCGAGGGCGTTTTCGTCCGTCTCGTCGCCTGCGGAAACGATGATGCGCTGCAAAAACGGCATCTCTTCCAGCAGCGGCTCGAACAGCGGCAGCAGCGCGGCGGAGACCACCGCGATGCGCGCGCGGCTGTCGCGCAGCATGTAGTCGTAGTCGTGGCGGGCGAGCAGGGTGTTGACCGCGACCGGCACCACGCCGGCCTTGATCGCGCCGAGCAAGCAGGTCGGGAAATCGATGGTGTCGTGCAGGCAGAGCAGGATGCGCTGCTCCATTTCCAGGCCGAGATCGCCGAGCAGGTTGGCGAACTGCGCCGTGCGCCGATCCAGCTCTGTGTAGCTGTAGCTGCCGCGGTCGTCGATGAAGGCGATCTTGTCGCCGCGCCCGGCGTCGAGATTGCGCTGGATCAGGTCGTGGGCGGCGTTGTAGTCGCGCGGGATTTCCACCAGCGGCGGGCTGCTGCTGTGATCCGCGGAGCTCAGTTGCGGCATGGCTTCATTCCTCCGATTGTCTGGATTGGGGGGTCGCCGGTCTGTGCCGCGATCTGCCCCTTGCGCCGCCGCGGGCTAGCCGCGGGTAAATTCGATCGCGCCGTCGGGCAGCAGATAGAGCACCAGCGCTTCGCCCTTGCTGACCGTGGGGTGGTGGGCGCTGCCCGCGGCATAGACCTTCCAGCCGGCGGGCTGGCCGTCGAATTCGGCCTCGCCGTCGGTCGGCATTACCATGTCGATCTCGCCGTTGGGATGGCGATGGTGCGGGCCTTGCACGTCGCGCATGCGCACCACGTCGACACTGAATCCGTGGGTCGCCTCGCCGGGTTTGATGACGCGGCCGTAGCGGATGCCGCCGTGCTCGTGCTGGCACATCCAGCCGTCGGCCTCGGCTTGCAGGCAGTCCCGCTCGATCTGCCGGAACAGTTCGCCGTCGGCGGGAAAGTGCTCGTTGAGATAGTCCTGCAGTGTGCTATCGACCGGGCGGCCGGCGATGTCCGCGGTGATCTGCGCGATGCGCTGGGTGAAGCTCTCGGGTGTGATCTCCGACATGATCGCTCCTCTGGCCTGGCTGGATGGGGCAGCTGTGGTGGGGATGGAAATCGCAATGAACTTTAATTCACCGAAAAGGCATCGTAACGGGTTTAAATGATCTGTGTCAATGCACTATAATGCACTATTCTGATCTGCCTCCAGCCCCCGGACACCTCCTCCCGCAATGCCCTCATAACAGGAGCACCAGAGTATGCGCGCAGTCTATTTGCAGAGCCATGCGCAGGCGGATTCGGTCGTCGTCGGCGAGCGCCCGCAGGCCGAGCCCGGCCCGGGTCAGGTGCGCGTGCGCCTCGCCGCCGCGGCCTGCAACCACGTCGATCTGTACATGCGTGATTCCGGTGTCGGCATCACCCACGAATTGCCGCTGATCCTCGGCGTCGATGGCGCCGGCACGGTCGATGCGCTCGGCGCTGGCGTGCGCGGCTGGCAGCCGGGCCAGCGGGTGGTGATCTACCCCGCCGAGTTCTGCGGCGCCTGCGAATTCTGCCGCCGCGGCGAGCAGATGCTCTGCCTGGCCTGCAAAATCAACGGCGAGCACATCGACGGCACCTTCGCCGATTCGGTCTGCGTCGCCGCCCACAACCTGTTCGCGATTCCCGACTCGATGAGTTTCGAAACCGCCGCGACCCTGCCGGTGGCCTATCTGACCGCGTGGCGGATGGTGATGACGCAGGCGGCGCTGCGGCCATCGGAAACGGTGCTGGTGCACGGCGTCGGCGGCGGTGTCGCGCTGGCCTCGCTGCAGCTGGCGCGCTACGCCGGCTGCCGGGTGATCGCCACCACCAGCAGCGCGGAAAAGATCGCCCGGGCGCGCGAGCTGGGCGCGGATCGGGTCATCGACTACCGCAGCGAAGATGTGGTCGAGGCGGTGATGCAGGCCACCGACGGTCGCGGCGTCGATGCGGTGGTCGACAACGTCGGCGCGCAGACCTGGCCGATCAGCCTGCGCGCGGTGCGGCGCGGCGGACGCATCGTCACCTGCGGCGCGACCAGCGGGCCGAACCCGAAAGCCGATCTGCAGCGCGTGTTCATCCGCCAGATTCGCATCAGCGGCAGCACGCTCGGCTCGCAGGACGAATTCCGCCGCCTGCTGCTGGCGGTCGGCGAGGGCCGCGTCGCGCCGGTGATCGATCGCGTCTACCCCTTGGCCGACGCCCGCCAGGCGCTCGATCGGCTGACGCGCGCCGAACAGTTCGGCAAGCTGGTGTTACACATTGACTGACAGGAGCGGCGACTTGAGCCAACTGCACTACCCCATCGACGAATTGCCGCAGCCCGGCGAAAAGCTGTGCATCGCCCCCGGCGTCTACTGGCTGCGCTTCCCGCTGCCCTTCGCGCTGGATCACATCAACCTGTGGCTGCTGGAGGAAATCGATGGCTGGACGCTGGTCGATACCGGCATCGGCCTCGACGAAACCCGCGCACTGTGGCGCGAGCTGTTCGCCAGTCAGCTCGAAGGCAAGCCCCTGCTGCGCATTCTCGTCACCCATTTTCACCCCGACCACTTCGGGCTGGCCGGATGGCTGCAGGCCGAGACCGGTGCGACGGTGTCGATCAGCGCCGCCGAATACGCCAAGGCACAGGGCGTGTGCGAGCTGAGCGATGCGCAAGCCGGCCGCGCACTGGCCGAGCTGTTCCGCCGCCACGGGCTGGACGAGCCACGCGCGGCGCAGATCGAGCAGCGCGGCAATCGCTACCGGCACATCGTGCCGAGCCTGCCGCAGCCGGTGGAGACGCTGGTCGACGGCCAGCGCATCGATATCGGCGGCAAGTCCTGGCAGGTGGTGGTCGGCCGCGGCCACGCGCCGGAGCAGGCGACGCTGCACTGCGCCGAACTGGGGCTGCTGATCTCGGGCGATCAGGTGCTGCCGCGGATCTCATCGAACGTCAGCGTCTATCCGGGCGAGGAGGGCGGCGACCCGCTGGGCGATTATCTCGAATCGCTGGACCGCTTCGCCGAGCTGCCCGCCGACACCCGCGTGCTGCCCTCCCACGGGCGCGTGTTCGAGGGGTTGCGGCCGCGCCTCGCAGAGCTGCGCGAGCACCACCGCGAGCGGCTCGACGAACTGCTCGCCGCCTGCGATGCGCCGCGCAGCGCCGCCGAGCTGCTGCCGACGCTGTTCCGCCGCGAGCTGGATGTGCACCAGCTGGGCTTCGCCATGGGCGAGGCCATCGCCCACTTGATCTACCTGCAGCGCCGCGGCGAGCTGCACGCCGAGTGCGGCGAGGATGGCGTGATCCGCTACCAGCGCGGTGCCGGCGCGGCTGCGGCGGTCGGCGGTCAATCCAGCGCGTAGCGCTGCATGCGCTGGTAGAGCTTGGCGCGCGAGATGCCCAGCCGCCGCGCCGCTGCCGCGCGCACGCCACCGCTGGCGCTGAGCGCCGCGCGGATCGCGGCGCACTCGGCGGCGGCGACGCTCTCCGCCAGCGGGCGCGGCTCGCTCAGCGCATCGCCCGCCGCGCTGTCGGCGGGGTTCGCTGGCGTCGCGGCCGGGGGCTGCGCTGTCTGTGTTGCGTCGGCCGGCGCGAGTGGTGCGGCCGGCGGCGGCAGGATAGCGGTGAAATCGGCGGCCTCCAGCAGTTGCCCATCGCTCAGCGCGCAGGCGCGCTCCAGCGCGTTGAGCAGCTCGCGCACATTGCCCGGCCAGTGGTGCGTGGCCAGGGTCTGCAGTGCGGCGGCGGACAGCTCGCGCTGCGGCTGGCCGTTGCGCCGCGAGATCTGCTCCAGCAGTACTTCGCACAGTGCCGGCAGATCGCTGCGCCGCTGGCGCAGCGGCGGAATGTGGATCGGCAGCACGTTGAGGCGGTAGTAGAGATCGGCGCGAAACTGGCCGGCGGCGACCAGCGCCGGCATGTCGCGGTTGGTGGCCGCGATCACGCGCACGTCGATGCGCTGCACGCTGTTCGAGCCCAGCGCTTCGATCTCGCGCTCCTGCAGCGCGCGCAGCAGCCGGGATTGCAGATGCAGCGGCATGTCGCCGATCTCGTCGAGGAACAGGGTGCCGCCGTCGGCGATCTGGAATTTGCCGGCGCGGGCCTTTTTCTGCGCGCCGGTGTAGGCGCCGGGAGCGACGCCGAAGAGTTCCGCCTCCAGCAGCGATTCGGGGATCGCCGCCAGGTTGACGCCGACGAAAGGCTGCTCGGCGCGCGGCGAGGCGGCGTGGATCGCCTGCGCCAGCAGTTCTTTGCCGCTGCCGGTCTCGCCGAGCAGCAGCACGGAGGCATCGAGCTGCGCGGCGCGGCGCGCCTGTCGCTTGGCTTCGGTGAACGGCGGGCTGCTGCCGACGCACTGGGAAAAGGTGTAGCGGGTGCGGCGCTCTGCGGCCAACCGGCGCTGGGTCTGGGCCAGCTCCTCCTGCAGGGCGACGAATTTGCCGATCAGCGGCTTGAGGTAATCGACGCGGTCATAGAGTACGAAGCCGGTGGCGCCGGCGATGGCGCCGTCGGCATCGCGCACCGGCAGGCGGGTGACCACCAGCGATTGACCCTGCACCTGCATGATGTCCAGCGGGATGGGCTTGCCGGTCTCCACCACGCGCCGCATCTGGCTGCTGGGGATGAGCTCTTCGATGGGCCGGCCAAGCACCTGCGCGTCATCGTCGATGCCGAGCAGGCGGCGGTATTTGTGGTTGATCCAGCTGATGCGCGCGTTGCGATCCACCGTGATCGCACCCTCGCACAGCTCTTCGAAGAGCCGGAACAGGGATTCCACCACCTGGTGCTGCAGCGGCTGGCTGGCCGACGCTGCGGCAGCCCCGCTGAGGTGGTCCGACTGGCTGCTCATGTCCGTGTTCTCCGTGCTGCCCCAGGGCGCGGACAGTGTGCCGCAAGCGGCCGCGCGACGGGCAAAAAAAGCCGGGCTCGCGGCCCGGCACAATCTCTCCCTCAGAGATCAAACAGCAACTCAAGGGGTGGCGACGGGCGCCTCGGGGATGTCCAGCAGGGCGCCGTCGAAGGTGATCGCCGCGGCGCCGGGGTCGGCGGTGATCGCCGGCACGTGGGCGGTGGTCAGCGTTTCTCCGGCGGCCGGCGGGGTGGCGAACACCACCTGGCTGGGCGGCAGCTCCGCGCCGTTTTGCAGGTGCTCGAACATCAGCTCCAGCGCCTGCTTGTAGTAGTAGTCGATGGGCACGTAGTGCATGCCCACGGAGGCGTACAGCTGGTTGAGAAAATCGAGGTGCTGGGCATTGGCGACCTCGTAGTAGTACAGCGGGCTGTCGCCGCCCTCGACCAGCTTGTTGAGCGCGTAGTAGGGCCGCGAGCTGTGGTTGACCGGGATCAGGCCGTCGGCGCGGCCGTGGACCATGATGGTGGGGATGCCGTTCAGCCGGCCATTGCCGCGGATCTCATCGATGCCGGTCATCAGTCGCTGGTGCAGCGGATTGGCGCTGTTGTTCCAGATATCCCACCAGCACAGCGCGCCTTCGAGGTTGTAGTCGGCGCTGCCATTGCCCGAGGTGGCGAGGATCTGCACCACCGGGCCGGCCGGGCTGTCGTCCTTTATCAGGTACACATCGCCGGTGCGCGGGATGCCGCTGGAGGTGGCGAACAGGGTCTGCGGCGCGGCGTGCGCTGCGGGCACCAGCGAGCCGCCGGGCAGATCGACGTAGGCCATGCTGATCTTGCACAGATGGTCGACCACCGAGCTGCGGGTGTAGCTGTTGCCGTAGGTGGCGAGCAGCGACTGGAAGAGATCGATGCCGGCGTAGCCGGTGATGATTTTGCCCGATTCGGGCAGAAAACCCGCGGCTTCAAGCTTGCTCCAGGCCTCTGCGCCCTCCGCCTCGTAGCTGCCGTCGCTGAGCAGACCGGCGGCGACCAGCGCATCGCAGCGCGCCTCCACCGAGCCGCGCAGCTCGTTGAACAGGCCGCCGGCATTGGCCGGCGCGCGGCTGGCGCAGGCGGCGTACAGCTCGGCCAGGGCGAAGTACTCGTAGGCCGGCTTGCCGCCATCGGTGAAGTCCGTCGCGCCCATGCGGATGGTCACCGGCGAGGGCGGTGCGAGCGGGTTGATGTTCGGTTCGCCGACCACCACCGCATCGATCAGCCCGTCGTCATCCTGCTCCGCGGCGCGCAGTGCGGCCGAGCCGCCGTTGGAGACGCTGGCGGCGATCACCGTGGTGTTGTCCGCCGTGAACTCGACGTCGAAATCCTCGTACTGGTTGAGCACCAGGAAGGCGAAGCGGATCGCCTGCAGGGTGTGCAGGCCCCAATCCTTTTCGATGTTTTCCTGCGAGTGGGCGTGCTTGAAGGCGTAGCGATCCGGGTATTGGGCGGCGAAGGCCGCCAGCTCCGCCTGGCTGGGTTTGGGCGCGCTGCCGCTGCGGGCGGTGATGCCGTCGCTGGTGGGCACGATGAAGCTGGCCTCGCTGCCGAGGGCATCGATATCGGCCAGCTCGCCGTTGATCGCGTAACCCTGATCGCGGCTCAGATCGTGCGCGCCGGTGCCCTTGTTGGCGTCGGTGTAGGCGATGGCGCAACCCTTGGTCAGACCCCACTCTCCGCTGGTCGCCACGGCGCCGTAGACGCCGCGCGAACCCGACGAGGGGGCGGCGACGATGCACGGCCTGGCCGGGTCGAAGGCATCCGGCACCTGCACCATCAGCGCGGCGCGATTGAAGCCCTCGCCGACGAAGGCGAGGTATTCGCGGCCGGGGAAGGTGGTGTCATCGCCGGGGCCGTAGATGCTGCCGAAACCGCCGGCGGCAGAGGCATCCACCAGCGCGGTGTAGTTGGCGTGGATGGCGTTGCGACGCAGCTCCGCAGCGCTCGGGTTGGCGGGATCGGCGTAGCCGGGTGCGGCGCCCTGGATGCCCGACAGGCCGAGCCCGGCGAGCAGGCCGTCGCCGTTGCCGTCGTAGCGCTGCATGCGCACCGCGCCGATCTGCAACTGGCTGCCCGGATCATCGCTGATGCCGTCGTCGTCGTCGCTGGCGCAGCCGCCGAGCAGGGTGGTGGCGAGCAGGCCGCCGCCGAGTGCAGCCAACAGGCCGCGGCGGCGATCAGTGCGTCGCCGCCGGTCGAGCAATTCGGTCATTTTCCTCTTCTCCGCTGTGATTTGTTATGTGGCGCGGCCGTCTGCGCGGACGCTGACCAGTGCCATCAACAGCGAAAAGCGTGCCGGATCAGAGGTTTTTCAATCAAAGCAGGAGCTTGGATGTGGGGCGGGCGGGGGTTTGCAGCGCCGTGTCCGGATTTCAGAACGGTTTGGCTGTCTTGATTCGAAGACATGTCTGCAGATGCAGGCATGTCGCTGTCTGTCGATGTGGGCAGTGCCGGGGTCGCGATTGCCGCGGCTGCGGCGAGCCCGGCGCGACCGGGCGTCGCCGACGCTGGCGAAGGTCGGCAGCGGGGTGGTGGCGATCAGGGCCAGCAGTGACTTAATCGCGATCCATCTCCACTGGCTGCTGCGGGCCGATTGCGGGCCGATTGCGGGGCGGCGATTACATAGTCTGCCAGCTGCTGCCAGTGGCCGCTTTCAGCTTCGCGGCGCGCAGCGCTGGCCGCTGTTGGTGAGCAGCTCCGACCAGCGCTGTAGAAACTCGCGCCGCCACCAGCTCAGCTCGGTGTGGGTAAGCAGGGCGATCTGCTCGGCATTGCGCACTTCCTCCATGCAGGCGTCCGAGCATTCGCTGACGCAGCGGCGCTGGGCGCTGCGCAGTTGCTTGAGATCGCGCGGGTCACTGATGCTGAGCAGCTGCTGCAGGGCGCGCTCGCCGCAGACGGTGCCGGCGCGCAGGCTGCGGCGTTCGAAGCCGCGCGCGCCGGCGCTGGCCAGTTCGATCATGCGCGCGGCGAAGGCGCCACCGGTGTCGCCGAGGCGCTGCCAGCGGCGCGGCAGATCGCAGTCCGACGGCTGGCTCTGGTGTCTGTGGCTGTCTTCGGAGGTGGCCATGGGGGGCTCCAATACAAACATGTTGCAATGCAGCATAGAAGGCGATTCGGCACTCGGCAAGTGCCCGTGTGTGAAAATCTGACAAGGCTATCAGTGCGCCGCAGCTGCGCTCCGAGCCCCCGTGGCGAGCCGCTGCAGCGGCTTTGCGCGGCTAGTGTGCCTCCTCCCAGTTGGCGCCGACGCCGGCTTCCACCAGCAGCGGTACAGACAGTTCGGCGGCCGATTCCATCAGCGCGCAGACGCGCTCGCGCACGTCGTCCAGCTGGCTTTGGGCGACCTCCAGCACCAGTTCATCGTGCACCTGCATGATGATCCGCGCATCCGCGCCACTGCTCTGCAGCCAGGCATCGACGGCGATCATCGCGCGTTTGATGATATCCGCCGCGGTGCCCTGCATGGGCGCGTTGATCGCCACCCGCTCGGCGCCCTGGCGCACCTGCTGGTTGCGCGCGTTGATGTCCGGCAGGCGCAGGCGGCGGCCGAACAGGGTTTCCACATAGCCCTGCTCGCGGGCGCGCTGGCGGGTCGATTCCATGTATTCGCGCACCCCGGGGTAGCGGGCGAAGTAGCGCTCGATGTAGTCCTGCGCCTCGCTGCGGGGCACGTCCAGCGCGCGCGCCAGACCGAAGGCGGACATGCCGTAGATCAGGCCGAAGTTGATCGCCTTGGCGGCGCGGCGCTGCTCGCTGCTGACGGCTTCGGTGGCACTGTCGAAAACCTCCGCGGCGGTGGCGCGGTGCACGTCCAGCCCGGCGTCGAAGGCGCGCTTGAGGCCCGCGTCGGCGGACAGGTGGGCCATGATGCGCAGTTCGATCTGCGAGTAGTCGGCGGCCAGAATCCGGTAGCCGGCGGGGGCGATGAATGCCTGGCGGATGCGCCGCCCCTCCTCGCTGCGCACCGGAATGTTCTGCAGATTCGGGTCGGCGCTGGACAGCCGCCCGGTGGAGGCCACCGCCTGGTGATAGCTGGTGTGCACGCGGCCGGTGCGCGGGTTGACCTGCGCCGGCAGCTTGTCGGTGTAGGTGGATTTGAGCTTGGCCAGGCCGCGGTGTTCGAGGATCAGCCGCGGCAGCTCCAGCTTGTGTTCCTCGGCCAGCGCCTGCAGCACGTCCTCGGCGGTGGAGGGCGCGCCCTTGGGCGTCTTGCGGATCACCGGGAAGCCCTTGCGGGTGAAGAAGATGTCCTGAATCTGCTTCGGCGAGCCGAGGTTGAACACCTGCCCGGCCTCGTCGTGGGCGCGCTGTTCGATCTGCGCCAGCTTGCGCTCGATCTCCTGCGACTGGGCGTGCAGCAGCTCGCTGTCGATCATCACCCCGCCGTGCTCGATGCGCGTCAGCACCGCCACGCAGGGGATTTCGATGTCGCGGTAGACGCGCGCCAGCGCCGGCTCCGATTGCAGCTTCGGCCACAGGTGGTGGTGCAGCTGCAGGGTGATATCGGCGTCCTCGGCGGCGTAGTTGGCGGCATCGTCGATACGCACCTGATCAAAGCAGATCTGCTTGGCGCCCTTGCCGGCGACATCCTCGTAGTGGGTGGTGGCGCGGCCGAGATATTTGCCGGCCAGCGAGTCCATGTCGTGGCGGCTGCCACTGGCATCCCAGACGTAGGATTCGAGCATGGTGTCGTGCTCGATGCCGCGCAGCTCGATGGCGTAGTTGCGCAGCACGTGGGCGTCGTACTTGAGGTGCTGGCCGACCTTTTTATGCGCCTCGCTCTCCAGCAGTGGCTTGAGGCGGGCGAGGATTTCCTCGCGGTCGAGCTGATCGGGCGCGTCCGGATAGCTGTGCGCCAGCGGCAGATAGGCGGCCTCGCCCGGCTCGACGGCGAAGCTGAGGCCGACGATCTGCGCCCGCATATAATTGAGGCTGGTGGTCTCGGTGTCGAAGGCGAACAGCTCGGCGGCTTGCAGGCGTGCCAGCCAGGCTTCGAAATCGGCCATCTCGAGGATGGTGTGATACTGCGGTTCGGCGCCGGCCGGGTGCTGGCTCGGCTCGGCGCCGTCGCCGGCGCGCAGCTCGTGCAGCCAGCTCTTGAATTCGAGCCGCGCGTAGAGTGCTTCCAGCGCTTCGCCATCCGGCTCGCCGGGGGTCAGCGCGCGCCAGTCGCGATCCAGCTCGACATCGGTCCTGATGGTCGCCAGCTGATAGGACAGCGGCAGGAATTCCAGGCTGGCGCGCAGATTCTCGCCGATCTTGCCGCCGATCGCCTCGGCGTTGTCCATCACCCCGCGCAGCGACTGATATTGGGCGAGCCACTTGGCAGCGGTCTTCGGCCCGCATTTGGGCACGCCGGGAATGTTGTCGACGCTGTCGCCGACCAGCGCCAGATAGTCGATGATCTGCTCCGGGCGCACGCCGAACTTGTCCAGCACCCGCGGCTCGTCGAGGATTGCGCCATTCATGGTGTTGATCAGCGTGACGTGCTCATCGACCAGCTGCGCCATGTCCTTGTCGCCGGTGGAGATCAGCACCGCGCGGCCGTCCGCCGCGGCCTGCCGGGCGAGGGTGCCGATGACGTCGTCGGCCTCGACCCCGGGCACCACCAGGATCGGATAGCCCAGCGCGCGCACGCAGTCGTGCAGTGGCTCGATCTGCTCGCGCAGCTCGTCCGGCAGCGGCGGGCGATTGGCCTTGTACTGCTCGTAGAGCTGATCGCGGAAAGTCGGCCCCTTGGCGTCGAAAATCACCGCCATCTGTGTCGGCGAGTAGTCGTCGCGCAGCTTGCGCAGCATATTGAGCACGCCATACACGGCGCCGGTGGATTCGCCGCGGCTGTTGGTCAGCGGCGGCAGTGCGTGGAAGGCGCGAAACAGGTAGGAGGAGCCGTCGACCAGGATCAGCGGCGAGGTGTCGGACGTGCTGTCGGGCATGGGCAAATGGCGCTCGCGGTCGGTGGTCGAAGGGTTGGCGGCGGCCGCTGCGGCCACGGCGCAAGCTTAACACCGCGCCGGTCGCTGCACCCGTCCAAGGCGCTGCACCGGCTGCTGCCAGGCCGGCGCCAGCGCGATTCACAACACAGGGAAACAGACGATGAAACGAGACCAGAAAACGTATCTGCCGGGGCTGGCGAGGCGCGACAGCAGCGCGGCGCTGAACCGCGAATCCTGGAAGGTTTTCCAGATCATGGCGGAGTTTGTCGAGGGCTTTAAAAGGCTCAACGATATCCACCCGGCGGTGAGCATTTTCGGCTCGGCGCGCAGCGCCCGGGACAGCCACTATTACCGCCTCACCGAAGAGATCGCGCGCAAGCTGTCGGACTCCGGCTTCGCCGTGGTCAGCGGTGGCGGGCCGGGCATCATGGAGGCCGCCAATCGCGGCGCGCAGGCGGGCAAATCCGCCAGCGTGGGCCTGAATATCGAGCTGCCGCACGAGAAGGGCGGCAACCCGTATCAGACCATCTCTTTGAATTTCAAATATTTCTTCGCGCGCAAGGTGATGTTTGTCAAATACGCCGCGGCCTATGTGGTGCTGCCCGGAGGTTTCGGCACGCTGGATGAACTGGCCGAGATCCTCACCCTGATCCAGACCGGCAAGACGGCACCGATCCCGGTGGTGCTGGTCGGCAGCGAGTTCTGGGGCGGGCTGATCGACTGGCTGCGCGACGGCATGCTGGCCGCTGGCACCATCGGTGAGCCGGATCTCGATCTGTTCCAGCTGGTCGATGATGCCGACGCCGCGGTCAACGCGATCTTCGACTACTACGAGGGTGCCGACTTTGATACCGTCATCGGCGAACAGGGCATCACACTGGATATCTGAGCCACATGGGAAAATCGCCGCTCACCCTCCTCGCCGCCGGGCTGTTGTACAGCGCTTCGACCTTGGCCGAGGACGCTCCGCCACCGCCCCAGATCGATGAGGACGCCATCGAACCGACGGTGACCATCGTCCCCGGTGAGGACAAAACGGTCACCGAGTACCGCCTCAACGGCCAGCTTTACATGGTCAAGATCGAGCCGCTGGCCGGCCCCGCCTACTACCTGGTGGACAGCGACGGCGACGGCCGGCTGGAATCGCGCCACGGCCTGCACGAGGAGCTGGCCATCCCGCGCTGGGTGCTGTTCAGCTGGTGAGTGGCGCGCGCTGCAAAGCGCGTCGTGAGCCGCTCGAAAGCGACTGTGCGGGTGGTTTCAACGCACCACTGTACAGGCGCCAAACGATGGCGATACACTGCCACGCGCAACGATATTACAACAACGACAAGAGCACTCGGGCGCCAAGATATAAATGACGATGCCAAGAGCTGCCTGCTGGATGGAGTTCTCGACGCACCGCGAGGTGCGTGCAAATGCGTTCTCTTCCCGATGTGTCGCGACCGCCGGCCTCTCGCTTGCGAGCCGCGCACACAGGTGGTGGCGGGCATGCGCTCGCCCGGCGATACCCGCTGCTCAATGCCGAATCTCCCTCAGTCCCGTGCCGCTGGTGCCGCAGCGCCGGCCGGTGGCGCCAGGCTCGCGCCAGTCAATGGCCCGTGCCGGTCGATGGCTCGGGCAACTGCCATTCCCCAAAGGAGAGTCCCATGAAGAGACGTGATCTGTTGAAAACCAGCCTTGCCGGCGCCGGCGCTGCCGCCGCGGCCACCTTCGGCGCCCCCGCTATCGCCAAGGAGCGCATCGAAGTCGTCATGGTCAGTACCTGGCCGCGCGACTTCCCCGGTCTGGGCACCGGCGCGCAGCGCTTCGCCAAGCGCCTCTCCGACATGAGCGACGGCCGCATCCAGGTGCAGTATTTCGCCGGCGGCGAGCGCGTCAAGCCGTTCGACTCCTTCGATGAAGTGGCCTCCGGCAACGCCCAGATCTACCACGGTGCCGAGTACTACTGGAAGGGCAAGCACCCCGCCTGGGCCTACTTCACCGCGGTGCCCTTCGGTCTCACCTACACCGAAATCAACGCCTGGATCCGCTTCGGCGGCGGCCAGGAGCTGTGGGATGAGCTCGGCGCCGAATTCGGCCTCAAGGGTCTGATGTGCGGCAACACCGGCGTGCAGATGGGCGGCTGGTTCCGCAAGGAAATCGAATCCGTCGATGACTTCAAGGGCCTGAAGATGCGCATGCCGGGCCTCGGCGGCGACGTGCTCGCCAAGCTGGGCGCCTCGCCGGTGTCGCTGCCGGGCAGCCAGATCTACGAGAACCTCGTCTCCGGTTCGATCGACGCCACCGAGTGGGTCGGCCCCTGGAATGACATCGCGATGAAATTCTACGAGGCCGCCAAGTACTACTACTACCCGGGCATGCACGAGCCGGGCGCGATGCTCGCCATCGGCATGAACAAGAAGTGGTGGGACGGCCTGTCGAAGTCCGATCAGCTGATGATCGAGGCCGCCTCGTCGATGGAAAACGACGTGATGATGTCCGAGTACAACGCCAAGAACGGTGAGGCGCTGTCGCGTCTGGTCAACGAGCAGGGCGTGCAACTGCGCCAGTTCAACGACGAGATCTACGATGGCTTCTCCGAGGCCGCCGAAGAGGTCTACGAGGGCGTGCGCGAGCACAGCCCGCTGGCCGCTCGCGTCCACGAGAGCTTCGCCAAGGCGCGCGTTGAAGTCGGCAGCTGGGCGAAGATCTCCGATCAGGCCTACGTGTCGCAGCGCAACCGCGCGCTGGGTCTCTGACGCCGGGCTGTCGAGCCTTTGGGCAGATCGCGCGGTGGATCTTCGGATCCGCCGCCGCTGCTACCACGGCGAGGCGGGGCCGCCTGTGCGGCCCCGCCTTGCGCTTGAACCGTGCATAGGTAACCAGCGTGAACAGCGGACCCGTCAGCAACCTGCTGCTGCGCATCTTCGCCAGCTCCATCGTCGCCCTCGCTTTTGTCTTTCTGCTCAACGATGTGTTGATCGTCTGGCTGGAGTGGCCCGGCGCCCTGGCCTGGCTCGGTCTGGCCGGAGATGTCGAACTCGACGGTGCCGCAGCCAGCCGCGCCGCCGCGCAGTTCGTCAGCTACCCGCTGGGCATTGCGCTGGTCGCCGGCTACGTGCTGCGCCGCCGCGGCGCCGCGCTGCGCGACGATGCCGAGCGGCTCTCCGCCTTTGCCGCCTACCTGATCCGCGCCGCTTTCTGGTCGGTGCTGCTGGTGGGGCTGGTGGACATGCTGATCTCTTTCCTGCGCATCGAGGGCTTTATGGAGAGCCTGCTCAGCGAAGAACTCAACCGGGAGCTGGCGCGACCCAGCTTCCGCGGCCAGTTCGTCCACTACCCGCTGATGGCGCTGTCGCTGGTGATCGCCGCGTTCACCCGCTCGCTGGGCTTCATCTGGCTGACGGTGTTGGTGGTGATCGCCGAGTTTCAGATCGTCATCTCGCGCTTCGTGTTCTCCTACGAGCAAGCCTTCATGGGCGATCTGGTGCGCTTCTGGTACGCCGCGCTGTTCCTCTTCGCCAGCGCCTACGCACTGGTCGAGGAGGGGCATGTGCGCGTGGATGTCTTCTACGCACGCTTTCGCAGGCGCACCAAAGCCTGGTCCAATGCGATCGGCTCGCTACTGCTCGGCATGCCGCTGTGCTGGACCATCCTGCTCACCGGCATGTGGGAGCGCGGCAGCAGCATCAACAGCCCGCTGATGAGCTTTGAGATCTCGCAGTCGGGCTACGGGATGTACGTCAAATACCTGATGGCCGGTTTTCTGGTGGTCTTCGCGGTGTCGATGATCGTCCAGTTTGCCAGCTACTTCCTGCACGCCGTCGCCGACCTGCGCGATGAGACGGGCAGCCATCTCGACGAACCTCACGAAGCAGAAATCTGACCATGGAACTCCTCTTTCTCGGACTCCTCGTCCTGCTCATGGTGGCGGCCCTCACCTCCGGCTTTCCGGTGGCCTTCTCGCTGCCCGGTTCGGCGATCATCACCATCGCCCTCGCTGCGCTGTGCGGCTGGCTGTTCGCCGGCGATGTCAGCGCCTACTTTGCCCAGGGCGGACCGGTGGAATGGCTCAGTGCGGGGGTGACCAACTTCCGCAGCCTGTACTGGGATGTCGAACGCGACACGCTGATCGCCATCCCGCTGTTCGTCTTCATGGGCATCATGCTGCAGCGCTCGAAGATCGCCGAAGATCTGCTGGTGGCCATGGCCCAGCTGTTCGGACCGATTCCCGGGGGCTTGGGCATCTCGGTGGTATTTGTCGGCGCGCTGCTGGCGGCGACCACCGGTATCGTCGGCGCCACGGTGATCGCCATGGGGCTGATCTCGCTGCCGGCGATGCTGCGCAACAACTACTCCAAACCACTGGCCACCGGCACCATCTGCGCCTCCGGCACGCTCGGCCAGATCATTCCGCCGTCGATCGTGCTGATCATCCTCGCCGACCAGCTGGCCAGCGCCGCCGATCAGGCCAGCACCGCGCGCAAGGCCGCCTACCGCGAGGCCACCGGCGAATTCTCCATGCCGTCGTCGCTGGACGTCACCTCGGCCAGCGCCGGGGACATGTTCATGGGCGCCTTCATCCCCGGGCTGGTGCTGGTCGGGCTGTACATGGCCTACATCCTGATCAGCGCACTGATCCGCCCGCAAACCGCCCCGCCGGTACCCTACGACGGCAAGTACGATCGCGGCTTCATCATCCAGGTGCTGCTCGCCCTGGTGCCGCCGCTGGCGCTGATTTTCGTCGTTCTCGGCTCCATCGTGATGGGCGTCGCCACGGTCAACCAGGCCGGCGCGGTCGGCGCCATCGGCGCCATGATCATGGGCGGCTACCGCCTCACCAGCGGTCAGAAATACACCTACGTGCCGGCGATTCTCGCCGTGCTGTCGCTGCTGGCCCTGGCGCTGATCCTGAGCCTCTTCGACATCAACGTGAAGAACATCCAGGGCCCCGACGACGTGCTCGGCATCGCCCTCGCCGGTGCCGCGGTGGCGGTGCTGCTGATCGCCGTGCTGTGGAGCATGTGGCGCGCCTGGCGGATCGAAAACACCCTGCACGAAGTGATGGTCGAGACCGCCAAGACCACCTCGATGGTGTTCATCATCCTGATCGGCGCGGCGATGCTGACCTCCGCCTTCCGCGGTTTCGGCGGCGAGGAGCTGGTCAAGGAATTCCTCACCGGCCTGCCCGGCGGCTTCTGGACCCAGTTCATCGTCGTCATGCTGGTGATCTTCCTGCTCGGCTTCTTCCTCGACTTCATCGAGATCGCGGTGGTGGTGGTGCCGATCGTGGCGCCGATCCTGCTCGCCGACCCGCAGGCCAACATCACCGCCGTGTGGCTGGGTGTGATGGTCGGGCTGAACATCCAGACCTCCTTCCTCACGCCACCCTTCGGCTTCGCCCTGTTCTACCTGCGCGGCGTGGCGCCGCCGTCGGTGAAGACCACGCACATCTACAAGGGCGCGGTGGCCTTCATCGCCCTGCAACTGCTCGGTCTGGCCATTGCCGGCTACTTCCCCTCGCTGGTCAACTACCTGCCCAATCGCACCTATCTGACCTCCGACACCGCGCCGCCGCCGATGAACCCGCGCTTGCAGCTGTGCCTCGAAGAACAACTGTTCGATTACTACGATGCCAACGGCGACGCGCTGCGCGCGCAGATAGCGCAGCTGCGCGGCAACGACCTCAGCGGCCTGCCAGAGGGTCGGCGCGAAGACCTGATCGCGAGCCTCGACAAGGCCGAGGGCACCTTCGCCATGGTCGCCACGGTTCGCGAGGCCGAGGCCGCGCGCGACGTCTACCAGCCCGAGTATGCGCCGCTGCACCACCGGGTGCGCGATCTGGAAGCCGGGATGCGCAAGATCGATGTACACATCGAGGAGCTGGAGCGCGATGCCAGCCTGTTTTCGGAGGATGCCGCCCGCGTCGAAACGCTGCAGCAGCGCATCGCCGAGCTGCGCGCCGAGCGCGAGCGGCTCGGCGACGAAATCGCGGATGACTGGCCGCAGGCCTACGAGCGTTACGCCGCTCTGACCAAGGCTGTCGACCAGGCCCGCGCCGCCTATCGGCGCAATGTCGATGAGGCCTACAGCGGCATCGCCGAGCTGCAGAAGCTGCTCGCCCAAAGCGACGCGCTGGCCGCGCTGGACGACGATCTGGCCAGCCTCGATGGCGTCGTTCGCGAGCTGCCGCCGGAGCAGGCGATGGAGCGCATCGACGCCGTCGGCGATGCCTTTGGCGAACTCGATGGTGCCAGCCACATCAAGTCGCGCGTGTCGCGCGCGCGGCGCTCGCTGCGCGGCGATCAGCCGGACGCGGCGGCGGCGCTGGAATACCTCGCCGAGGCGCGCCGGCGCTTCGATGACGAATTGGCCTGGCGCGGCGCCGCCTCGACCCAGTTGTCCGGCGCGCTGGCCAGCTACGAAGCGGCGATCCGCGACTCCATCGGCCTGCGCCAGCAGGCGCGTCTGAGTCAGGACGTGGCCGAAGAGGTGGCCAGCTGTCAGTCGATCCACCGCGACGTATCGCTGTACTTCTGAGTCTCGTAAAAAAGCGGGGGCGCCACTGGGGCGCCCCCGCTGGTCAACCGGCCTCGCCGGGTCTCAGCTCAGTCTGTGTCGAAGGCCGCGGCGCAGCACCGCGAGCAGCAGCAGGCCCGGGCCGATAGCGCCGCCACCCGATCCGGAAGGTGCCGCTGCCCCATCCCCGTCGCTCTCGTCGCTCTCGTCGCTCCCGCCACTGCCGTCGTCTGCGCTGTCGCTGCTGTCACCGCTGTCGTTGCTGTCGTTGCTGTCGCTGCTGTCGCCGCTGTCGCCGCTGTCACCGCTGTC
>CBFCYW010000007.1:0-73180 GCA_965602395.1 uncultured Chromatiales bacterium | reverse complement strand
CCGGCGGCAAGCCGCCGCAGGCACCATCCATCGCCGTCCGCGGCTCAGCCCCCGGCGCCGCCGCGCTGCTCCCAGGCGGCGTAGATCTCATCGCTCCACAGGCTCTGGAACCAGGCGATGGCGGCCAGTTGCTGATCCTCATCCAGCTTGCCGGCGAAACCCGGCATCCAGCCACCCAGCGGCACACCGCCGCGCGCCACCGTGCGCTGCAACTGCGCCAGCGGGTGGTGCCAGGCGTGGGCGCTGCCATCCAGCGGCGGCGGCGGATACTTGCCGTTGTCCAGCGGCGTGCGCCACTCGGCGGTGGCTTCGGCGCGGGCGCCGTGGCAGACGGCGCAGTTGTCGGCGAAAACCCGCGCGCCGGCTTCGACCTGGGCGCTGTTGTACCAGCGTCCGGTGTCGGTCTGCGCGCCACAGGCGGAGAGCAGCGCGGCGGCGACCACGACGAGCGTCGCCGGGGTCTGCGCGCGGCGCGGAAAGAATCGAAAATGCATGGCGATGGGCCTCGTGATTGTCTGCATTGTGCGGCGCCGGGCGCCGGCGGCGTGGCTAGACGAACGAGGCGATGGGCGGCGGCAGCGGTGGCGGCGCGCGGGCGATCAGCGCTCGCGGCGCCAGGCCCGCGGCGGGCGCCGCAGCGTGCGGCGCGAGCACGGCCTGCGGCTGCAGTGCGAGCGCTGACTCGCAGGCGCTGCAATCGGCGAAGCAGGCGGTGCAGCAGCCGGCGGGCGAGCCGACAGCTGCGACGAATGCATCACCGGCGCAGTGCCCGGCGGCGTCAGCCGGCGGCGCCAGCCACAGCGCGGCCAGCAAGACGGCCAGACAAAGCGGCGCGAGCGGCCCGCGCAGCCGGGCGAATGTCGCCGCAGCGTTCAAAAATAGATTCCCCGATGCATGTGGCCGAGGGCGTTGATCGCCGCCGAGGCGGTGCTCGATCCACCCTGGCGGCCGAGCAGGGTGATGACCTCCAGTTTCAGCTCGGGGCAGGCGTCCCACAGCGCCTGCTTGGCCTCGGCGGCGCCGACAAAACCCACCGGCATGCCGATCACCAGCGCCGGTGGTGGCGAGCCGAGGCGCAGCATCTCCAACAGGCGAAACAACGCGGTGGGCGCGCTGCCGATCACCGCGATGCTGCCTTCCAGATGATCCTGCCAGTAATCCATCGCCACCACGCTGGGGCTTTCGCCGCGCGCGCTCGCCTGCTCGGCGACGCCGAAGGCCTTGATGTGGCACTGTACCTGGCTGTCGATGTAGTCCTCGTCGATGCCGTAGCGGACCATCTCGACATCGCAGAGGATCGGTTTTCTGGCCTTCAGCGCCTGCAGGCCGGCCTCGATGGCGGCGTGGCTGAAGCGCAGGTGATCGACCAGCTCCGGATCGCCGCTGGTGTGTACCACGCGCAGCGCGACCTGCGCCTGAGCGTCGTCCAGCGCGGCCAGGTCGGTGCACTCACGGACCAGATCGAAAGCCTGCCGCTCGATGGCGTCCGGCTCGCGGATGTATTCGTACATGCGGTGCTGTTCCTCGCGCTCGTCGCGGCGCCATCATCGGCGCGCCGTGGTTCCCTGTCCAGCCGCTCGGCGCTGCTGCCGCAGCGCCGCCAGGGCCTGCGCGACATGCTGGCAAACAGCGCGACGACGGCGCAATGGCGCAGACAGCGGAAATGCGCCGCAGTCGTGCTTCTATCGCAACTTATTCTTTTTGGCGATGATGAAATAAAAAAACAGTCTAGCTGCGTTATATGGGGCTTGTTAGTTTCTGCGCCCTCGACAGATGCGCCGCGCGCGGCGCGAGGATCAGCAGCATGCCCAGACAACAGGTGATTACCGGCAACCGGCTCGACGACGGCCGCGTCGTCTACCTCGACGCCAACGGCGACTGGCGCACCGCGCTGCGCCGGGCGCAGCTCTTCGCCGACATCGATGCCGCGCGAACCGCGGTCGGCAGCGCCGCCGCAGCGGTGGTCGAAGCCTACGCCATCGAAGTTGAGAGCGGCGACGACGGCCCCCTCCCGGTGGCCATGCGCGAACGCCTGCGCGCGCTCGGCCCGAGTCGCGAAACGGGCCGCGAAGCGGGTCGCGAGGAGCCACTCGGCAGCACTCGACGCAGCACCCGGCGCGCCGCCTGAAGCCCACCCTGGCCGCAGCACACCGGGTTACAGAGGACAACCGGCATGTACCGCTACGACGAATTCGACGACGCCTTCGTGCGCCAGCGCACGGCGCAGTTCCGCGACCAGGTGGCGCGGCGCCTCGATGGCAGCCTCGACGAGGATGAGTTCAAACTGCTGCGCCTGATGAACGGCGTGTACCTGCAGATGCACGCCTACATGCTGCGCGTGGCGATCCCCTACGGCTGCCTGTCCGGCGCCCAGCTGCGCAAGCTGGCGCAGATCGCGCGCACTTACGACAAGGGCTACGGCCACTTCACCACGCGGCAGAACATCCAGTTCAACTGGCCGGCGCTGGTGGATATCCCGCAGATTCTCGAGCAGCTCGCCGAAGTGCAGATGCACGCCATCCAGACCAGTGGCAACTGCATCCGCAACACCACCACCGATCCCTTCGCCGGCGCCGCCGCGGACGAGATCGACGACCCGCGGCCCTGGTGTGAGATCATCCGCCAGTGGTCCAGCCTGCACCCGGAATTCACCTTCCTGCCGCGCAAATTCAAGATCGCCGTCAGCGGCGGCCCGCACGATCGCGCGGCGATCCGCGTGCACGACATCGGCCTGGAGCTGGTGCGCAACGCCGCCGGCGAGAGCGGCTTTCGGGTGTTCGTCGGCGGCGGCCAGGGGCGCACGCCGATCATCGCTCCGCTGCTGCGCGACTTTCTGCCCGCCGAGCACCTGTTGTCGTACCTGGAAGCTACGCTGCGCGTCTACAACCAGCTCGGCCGGCGCGATAACCTGTACAAGTCGCGGATCAAGATTCTGGTTCGCGCCACCGGCATCGACGCCTTCCGCGAGCAGGTCGAGGCCGAATGGCTGGCCGGCCGCGACGAGGCCGTCGATCTGCCGGCGGCGGAGGTCGCGCGCATCCACGCCTACTTCGCGCCGCCGACCTTCGAAACGCCCGAAGCGACGCGCGCCTGCCTCGCCGAACGCTTCGCCGCCGAACCCGAGTTCGCCCGCTGGGCGCGGCACAATGTGCGCGCCCACAAGCGCGCGGGCTACGCCTCGGCGGTGATTTCGCTGAAGGCCGCCGGGCAGGTTCCCGGCGACGCCACAGCGGCGCAGATGGAAGCCGTCGCCGCGCTCGCCGAACGCTACGCGCTGGATGAGATCCGCGTCAGCCACGAGCAGAATCTGGTGCTGCCGCACGTCGCCCAGCGCGATCTCTTCGCGCTCTGGCAGGGGCTGCGCGAAGCCGGACTGGCGAGCGCCAACCACGGCCTGATCGGCGACATGATCGCCTGTCCGGGGCTGGATTTCTGCAACCTCGCCAACGCCCGCTCGATCCCGGTGGCGCAGGCCATCGGCGAGCGCTTCGCCGATCCGCAGCGCCAGTCCACCATCGGCGGCATCCAGATCAAGATCTCCGGCTGCATGAACGCCTGCGGCCACCACCACGTCGGCCACATCGGCCTGCTCGGCGTCGATCGCAAAAACCGCGAGTTCTACCAGATCACCCTCGGCGGGCGCGCCGACGAGCACGCCGCGATCGGCAGGGTGCTCGGCCCGGCGCTGCCCTACGACGAAGTGGTCGACGCGGTGGAGACGCTGGTCGATACCTATCTGCGGCGCCGCGAATCCGCCGATGAGCGCTTCCTCGACACCTACGCGCGGATCGGCGCCGAACCCTTCAGGGAGGCCCTGTATGGCTGAGTTGCAACTGTTCGTCGACGGCCCCGCCGGCTGCAGCCGCGAGCAGGATATCTGGCACTCGCTGGGCGACGACGAAGCACATCGCGGCGAGGCGGCGATCATCGTCTGCGCAGCGCGCTGGCGAACCGGGCGCGACGAACTGCTGCGCAGCGATGCGCGCCTCGGCCTGCGCCTCAGCAGCGGGGACGCGCCCGACGATCTCGCCAGCATCTTTGCCGACGATCTCGACTACTTCGACCTGATCGAGCTGAATTTCCCGAAGTTCAACGACGGCACCTGCTACAGCTACGCGCAGCTGCTGCGCCGTCGCTACCGCTTCAGCGGCCAGCTGCGCGCCAGCGGACAGGTGTTGCCGGATCAGCTCGCGCTGATGCGCCGCTGCGGCATCGATGCCTTCGTCACCGCCGACCCGCGCACCGCTCGTGCGCTACTCGATGGCGGCCCGCCGCAGGTCACCCCGGTCTACCAGCGCGCCGCCGACCGCCGCCGCACGCTGGCCGAACGGCGCAGCACGTAGCCAGCAACGCGATCCGGGCAACGCAAAGCCGCTGCCACCGCGGTGGCGCTTTATGACAGACTGGCACCCTCCCTCCGCAGCACATCGGTGCCATGCAAGAATTCGCCGAGCAGATCCTGCACACGCTGGGCATCGACGCCGCCTGGCTGGGCGCGCTGACGCTGCTTTCGCTGCTGACCTTTTTCGGCTCGCTGGCGCTGCTGCCGCTGCTGGTGGCACGCATCCCGGTGGATTATTTCACCGATGCCCGCCGGCATCACGGCCGCACCCAACACCTGCACCCGGTTCTGTATGTCGCCCTGCGGCTGGCCAAAAACCTGCTCGCGGTGCTGCTGCTGCTGGCCGGCATCGCCATGCTGGTGCTGCCGGGGCAGGGTCTGCTGACGCTGCTGATCGCCATTTCGCTGGGTGACTTTCCGGGAAAATATCGCCTGGAGCGCGCCATCGTGCGCCGCGAAGAGGTGTTCCGCGCGATCAACTGGCTGCGCCAGCGCCGCGGCGTCGGGCCGCTGCTGCATCCGGACGATCCGCCTGCCGCGGGGGGCGGCGGCGATGCCGATGGCTGCCGCGATCCGCTGCACGACGACGCCTGAGAGGCCGGCGGCCGTCAGTCGGGCAGCGCCGTATCGCGCTGGCCGCGCAGCCAGTTGCGCGCTCGAAGCAGGCTGTAGTTGACGCTGGCGGCACCACGCAGCGCCAGTCGATAGCTGTGTATCGGGGTCAGCTCGACGCCGAAATCGCGCTTGTAGCAGTCGCGCTCGCCACGCATCAGGTCGTAGTGCTGCTCACCGCGCTCGATGGCGGCGCGGATCTCGCGACTGTGGGCGACCAGCAGCGGCGAGTGGCGCGCGCCGTGCAGCGGGTCGAAGCCGCTCTGGTAGTAGTGGCAGCAACCGGCGTCGCGCAGGCCGTAAAAGCCGGCGACGGTGCGCTCGCCGAGGTGATAGAGGCGCAACTGCAGTGCGCCCTCGGCGTACAGGCTGCGGCACAGCATGCGATGGAAGGCGTTGAAGCGCGGTGCGGCAAATGCCCCCGGGCAGCCGCGCGAGGCCCAGCGCCGGGCGTGCAGGCGGGCCAGCTCATCGAGCATCGCCGCGGCCTGATCGGCGCTCTGCGGGGCCTGCGCGGTGAAGCCGCCGGCCGCAGCCAGAGCGCGCTCGCGGCGGCGCAAACGCTGGCGCATGGAGGGTCGCAGGCTGTCTAACCAGGCCTCCCGGCTGTTCGGCAGGGTGACTCGATGGCGCCAGCCGCAGGCCTCGGGCAGCACGGCGTAGCGGCCGCGCAGACGGGCGATCAGCGCTTCGAGATGGGCACCGCGCAGCACCCGATCGAAGCGCATGCCCTGCCAGCGATGGTTGTTTTCACTCAGGTAGTCGCCGATGGCGGCCAGACAGTCGGCCTCGTGGCCAGGGCGGATCAACAGGTCGAGGTATTCGCTGCAGACCGCTTCGCGCTCCGCTTCGCCGGTGCCGAGAAAGCGCAGGCAGCGCTCGGCGCCGCTGGGTACCAGCGCCTGCAGGTAGAGTGGCGCCAGCGCCACCAGTTCGCCGCCATCGCGCACTGCCAGCAGGTGCAGGCGGTCGCCGCGCGCGCGGTAGATGTCCCACCACAGACTCATCCACTCCCAGCGCAGGAACGGCGGTGCAGCGCAACAGCGGTGCAGATCCCCCCAGGCGGTGCGCAGCTCGCTGAGTGCGCCCTCGTATTCCAGTAGCTGCAAGCGCGGGCCCATTGCTGCCGGAGCCGATATCGGGGTCGGCAGAAACGCTTCCTTGTGCATGATCCTAATCCACTTTGCATCGGCCAGTCGGCAGGCAAAGAGTAACCATGCCACCAGCAAACCACCATCGCCCAGTACGCAGAATCCGGGGTGCAGAACGTGTAGCCGCGAAGTCGCAACGCGCGCCGCCGGCGGCTGCCACCGCAACAAAAAAAGGCGGCCCGAAGGCCGCCCGCTGGTGGTCGATGTCGCCGCGCTCAGTTGGCGTTGCGCACCAGCCGCAGGTAGAGGGTCTCGCTCTGTTGCTCGCGCCAGTCGTTGCCGGAGTGGAAGTCGAACACCACGACCTGCCCATCGTCCTCGCTGGGGCTGGCACTCCAGTACTTGCCGGCGTTCTGCGTGGTCGGGATGTTCTCGGTGAACACCACGGTGTTCATGGCCGGGTTGAAGGTGCAGCGCTCGATGATCGAGGACAGCTCCTTGGCATCCGGCAGCCGCCAGTCGGCGTGGCCTCCGGGGTTGATGTCCTGGTTGTCGCTATACCCGGCATCGCTGTTGACGCGCCGCGCATAGGCCAGCGCATCGCTCCAGCTCAGCAGCCGCGGGCCGACATCGACGACCGGGTTGACCGCCGAGTAGTCGGTGTAGTCGATGTTGCCGCCACAGTCGCTGCCGGCCTTGCCGGCGGCGCACTTCATCCACATCAGCCCGGTTTTGGTGTCGGTGACGGTACCGTCGCCGTTGTCGTCGAAACGGCTCGTCGGTGTGCTCTCGGCGCCGCCGCTAAAATCGGCCAGGCATTCGGCCTGCGCCGCGCCGGTGGCGCCGACCAGCAGCAGTGCGGCGCACAGCTTGGTAACTTGTCTGTTCACGTCGCGTTCTCCTCTAGTTGCCGCCGCGCACAAGGCGGATGGCCAGTGTGCCGGTTTTGTTCATGGGGCTGATGTGGCCGTTGCCGAAGTTCACCGTCCAGGCGTTCTTGCGCACATGGGTGAGCCAGCGATAGCTGGTTCCCGTCCAGTGGGACTGGCTAGCGGTGCCGGGGAAGAAGTCGCTGTCGATCGCCGGGCCGCTGTCGCTGCCGAGGTGGACCAGCGAGTACAGCTCGTCCACCTGCGGCAGGCGCCAGTCGCTGGCGCCGCACAGGCCCTCGGCGTTGACCGCATCGACGTAAGCCTGGCTGTTGTCCACCGTCAGCGGGTCGAGATCCTCGGCGCCGGCCCAGGGTTCGGCATCCGGATTTTGCTGGTCGACGAAATCCGGCTCGAACCAGCTGTAGCTGTTGCCGCCATCGCGCAGGCCGTCGTCGTCGGTCTTCACCTCCCAGATCAGCCCGGTGACCTCGTCGCGCACGCAGGCCCAATCGGTCGCTTCCGGGGCCAGCTCGGCGCCGCTGGCATCCAGCTTGGTGTAGCTAAAGCTGGCGCGGCCGACGTTGCCGTCCTGCACCGGGTGGCTGTCCTGCGGACAGCTGAGCCCGTTGCTGTTGCCGTCGCTGCACTGGCTGATACCGGTGCTGGCGACGCCGGTGTCGTCGTCGTCGATGATCGTGGCCTCGGCCACGGCGTCGCCGAGCACGGCGTTGGCCGAGGCGTTGCTCAGGGTCACGGTGAAGGTCTTTTCGGCGAACACATCCAGCTCCGCGTCGCCGCTGATCGGCACCTGCACCAGGGTCTGCGATTCGCCCTCTGCAATGCTCGCCGTGCCGCTGCTGGCGGTGTAGTCGACATCGACCACGGCGCTGTCGCCGGGCCCGCTGGAGGTTGCGAAATCCACCGTGGTGGTGCCGATTGCCGGCACGCTGGTGGAGACGATCAGATCCAGCGTGTTGTTGCTGTCGGCGCCGCCTTCGTAGGCGCTGGCCGGGGCGATCGACACGGTCGGCGCGTCATCGTTTTTGATGGTGCCGTTGCCGATATCGCCGCCGAAGGCGATCTGCGCGTTATCCGAGGGGTTGCTGAGGTTGAGGGTCAGCAGCTCGGCCTGCTCGGCCACATCGTCACCGATCACTTCCACCGTCACCGTCGCTTCGCTGTCGCCGGCCGGGATCACCAGCGTGCCGCTGTTGGCGGTGTAGTCGTCACCGGCACTGGCGGTCACGTCGGCGGTCGCGTAGTCGACGCTGATCGGCTCCGAGCCGGCCTCGCTGAGGCTGATGGTGAAGGTCAGCTCGCTGGTCTCGCCGCTGTTGCCCTCGGAGACTTCGGCATCGCCGACGCTCAGCTCGGGCAGGTCGTCATCGACGATGGTGCCGGTGACGCTGGGCGTGCTCACGGTGAGCAGCGGATCACTGCTGGAGAGCTGCAGGGTGAAGGTCTCGTCGCCCTCGATGATGTTGTCGCTGGCCACCTGCACGCTGATCTGCGCGCCGCTGTCGCCGGCGGCGATCTGTAGCGTGCCGCTGGCGGCACCGCTCGAATGGCTGTAGTCATCGGGGTTGCTGGCGGTGCCCGGCTGCAGCGCCCAGTCGAGGGTCAGCGGCACATCGGTGGCGCTGGCGAAAGCAATGTCGAAAACCAGCGGCACGCTGCCGACGTCGGTCTCTGTGGCCGAAGTATCGACGGCGCTGACACTCAGCTGATCGTCGTTTTCGATGGTGCCGGTGGCGACGTCGCCGCCGGCGGCGATGCCGGCGTTGGCGGAAGGATTGCTGAGCGTCAGGCTCAGCGTCTCGTCCGCTTCCACCGTGGTATCGCCCTTGATCGGCACGCTGACCACCACCTGCTGCTGGCCGGCGGCGATCGTCGCCGTGCCGCTGACGGTGCTGTAGTCGGTCACCGAGCTGGCGCTGATGTTGTCGCTGAGGTAATCGACAGTGACCTCTTCCACCGCCACCTGATTGAGGGAGATGACGAATTCGAGGTTGCTGGTGCCGTCGTCGCCCTCGGCGACGCTGGCGTCGGCCACCGATAGCTGCGGGCTGTCGTTGTCGACGATCTCGCCGCTGACGGTGGCGATGTTGAGGCGCGCGCCCTGGGCGTTGGAGAGCGTCAGCGAGAAGCGTTCGCGCGGTTCGACGTCATCGTCTTCGAGTATCGGCACGCTGACGCTGCCACTGTCCTGGCCGGCGGCGATGCTGACCAGCACATCGCTCAGGGCGGTGTAGTCGCTGCCGGCGGTGGCGGTGTCGTCGCTGGTGCTGGCGCTGAAACTCACCGGACCGGGGGCCGGCTGGTCGAGGGTGACGGTGAATTCGACGCTGCCGGCGCCCTCGTCCGCCTCGCCACCGGACAGGGTGGCCAGCGGCAGATCGTTTTCGAGAATCGTCGCGCTGGCGCTGGTGTTGGCGAGCACGGCATTGCCGCCGACGTTGCTCAACTCGACGCTGAATTGCTCGTTGGCCTCGGCCTCGGTGTCGCCGACCACCTCCACACTGAAGGTGACGCTCTGCTCGCCGATGGCGAACTCCACCCGGCCGTTGGCACTGAGGTAGTCGGCGGGCGCCTTGGCGCTGCCATCGACGGTCCGGTAGTCGACGCCGATCACCTCTTCGGCCGGCTTGTTGAGCAGCAGGGTGAAGGTCAGCGTCTTGCTGCCACTGTCGCCCTCTTCGATCGACTGGTCGCCGATGCTGATCTGCGCCGGCGGCGGCAGCTCATTATCGACGATGGTGGCGCTGGCCTCGGCATCGGCCAGCCTGGCGTTGTCCGAGGGCGCGGAGAGCTGCAGGGAGAAGGTCTCATTGTCCTCGGAGAGATCGTCGTCGAGCAGCGGAACGCTCAGCGTGGTGCTGCTCTGCCCGGCGGGGATGGTCACCGCCTTCGCGGCCAGCGCGGAGTAGTCGCTGCCGGCGGTGGCGCTGCCGTCGCTGGTGCTGGCCAGCAGATGGATATCGGCCACGCCGACCGGATCGACGCTGATGGTGAAGACCATCGCGCCGCCGTTCTCGCTGGCGCTGGCGTCGGCGACCGAAACCGCCGAGCGATCGTTGTCGCGGATGGTGCCGGTGGCGCTGGCCGCGGCGATGGCGGCGTCGCCAGTGACATCGTAGAGCTCGACGATGAAGGTTTCGTCGCCCTCCACCAGCTTGTCGCCGGGGATTTTCACATTGACGAACCTGGCCGTCGCGCCGGTCTCGAAGTCGAGGCTGCCGTTGGCGACCGCCACGTAATCGCTGCCCGCAGTGGCGCTGCCGGCGAGGGTGCGATAGCTCACCGACACCGGGCCATCGGCGGCGGCATTGAGCTTGACGCTGAACGCCATCAGCAGCTCGCCGCTGTCACCCTCGGTGAGGCTGGCATCGTCGATCGACAGGCGCGGCAGGCCGGGGGCCTCGTCGTCGACGATCTCGGCCACCGCTTCGGCATCGCCGAGGCGGGCATTGGCCGATGGCGAAGACAGGCTGACGGCGAATTCCTCATTGGTCTCGATCAGCTCATCGCCGATCACCGGCACCGCGATGCTGGCGCTGCTCTGCCCGGCGGGGATGGTCAGCGTGCCGCTGCTGGCGCTGTAGTCGACGCCGGCGATGGCGGCGTTGGAGCCGGTCAGATCAGCGGTGACATAATCGACGGTGACATCTTCAAAGGCCGGCTGGTCGAGGCTCACGGTGAGCAGCAGATCACTGCTGCCGGCATTGCCCTCGGCGCCGCTGTCATCGGCGATATCGATCCGCGACTGGTCATCGTTTTCGATCGTCGCCGTGGCGGTGTAGGTGCTGCCGTCCGGCGCGGTGAAGGTGATGGTAAAGGTCTCGTCGGCCTCCACCTCGGTGTCGCCATTCACCGGGATCACCAACTCGCCCTCCGTGCTGCCGGCGGCGATGGTCAGCTCGCCACTGGTCGCGTCGTAGTCGACGCCGGCAGTGGCGGTGCCGTCAGCGGTCTTGTAAGCGACCACCAGATCCTCGCTGGCCGCGGTGTCCGAGGCCACCGCAAAGCGCAGCTCGGTCTTGCCGTTGTCGCCCTCGACCACACTGCGGTTGAGGATTGTCAAGTCAGGGCTGGTCATGCCGCCGGCATCATCGCTGCCGCCGCCGCCACCACCGCCGCAGGCCGTCAGACCCATCGCCAGCATGCAGGCCGGGAGGATCGCCAATTGGTGATTCGTCGCCATATCGTAAGCCTTGCCATCTCGTTATTAACACTGGATGGCAACGCTACTGACGCCGTTCTGGAAAGGTCGAGTAGCACGTCACGCAATTGGCGCTAGATATTGATTTGTCGATATTTTCGACAGTCAAAATGTTGCCGGGAGCAGTCCTTTTCTGGTCCCTTGGGCAGCGCTGTCAGAGCAGCTCGTGGCGCTGCGCGCCGCAGCGGCTACAGCGGTATTCGGTGACCAGCTTGCCGCGCTTGACGTCGAACTTGCGCGCGGTGACCAGCTGCCAGCGGTGCAGTCCGCGCTGGCAGAGAAAACGGCCGCGATGCTTCTGCGCAGCGCGCGGTTTTTTGAAGGGGACGACATCGCCCATGGCCGGCGGCCTCGCGGGGTGAACTCGGCGGGGGGTGATTACTCTAAGCGCGCGAAGTCCACTACTCAAGCGCCCCGCAGACAAGCCATACAGCCCATGACCCGCATCTTGCACACCCTGCTATTACTCGCTCCGCTGGCACCGGCGCTGGGCACTGCGGCGGCGCCAGACTCGGCCGCCCCCAGCGCAGTGACGACACAGCCGGCAGCGGCAGAGCGGGCCTTAACAGCACTGCCGGGCAGCGGCCGACTGGCTTTGCTGGACGGCCGCGCCACGCGCTGGCTGGAGCAGCTCGGCGGCGGCCGGTGGGTACTGCTCAAGGTCTGGGCCTCGGACTGCCCGGTGTGCAATCACAGCATTACCAGCCTGGTCGAGTTTGCCGCACACCGCAGCGACCCCCGGCTGCGCCTGCTCGGGGTGGCCATCGACGGCTACAGCAACCGCCGCGGCGTCGACAATTTCATCCGCCGCCACCGGGTCAATTTTCCGACGCTGATAGACGACGGCCACGCCGTCGATGCCCTCTACCGCGCCGGCACCGGCATGGATTGGGGCGGCTTCACACCCACCTTTCTGCTCTTTGACCCGGACGGTGCGCTGGTGGCCAAGCGCATCGGCCCACTGCGCGCCGAGTCGGTGCTGCGCTTTATCGACCAGCGCGAGGCTGGCGGCACCGGCGGCGACGAGCCGCGCGAAGACTAGATTTCCACTCACAACTTACCCACCGACCACCCCCAGGCTGCCCACAGCTCGACCACAGCGCCATCCACCGGACACACCCAGCCTTCCCCCAGCTGGCCAGCACATAATCCACAGACTTATCCACAGGCATCGCAGGCTGGGCAGCGACCGCTCACAGCGCAGCCCGCGCGGCGTGCTAGATTGCCGCGCATGAGCAATCAGCCAAGCGCCGCGCCACTGCTGCGGATCGCCGTCCCCGTGCCTCTGTCGCGCAGCTTCGACTACCTGCCGCCGGCCGGGCTGGAGGCCGCCGACTGCCCGCCCGGCGCGCGTATCGAGGTGCCCTTCGGCCGTGGCAGCAAGCTCGGCGTGGTGCTGGAGCAGGCCACAGAAAGCGATCTGCCGCGCGGCAAACTGCGCCGCGCGCGGCGCCTGCTGGACGACTCCGCACTGCTGCCGGCGGATATTCTCGACCTGCTGCGCTGGGCCAGCCACTACTACCACCACCCCATCGGCGAAGTGCTGGAGACCGCATTGCCGCTGGCTTTGCGCCAGATTGACGAGCCCCGACGCAACACCCGCCGCCACTATCTGCTGAGCGCTGCCGGGCGCCAGCTACCCCCCGGCGAGCCGCGCCGCGCACCACTGCAGGCGCGCCTGCTGGAGCGGCTGCGCGATGCCGGCGGCGAAGCCGATAGCGAGCAGTTGGCGACGCTCGGCGGCGACTGGCGCGGCGCCGCCAAACGCCTGCTCGCCAGCGGCCTGATCGAGCTGCAGGAGCGCGCCGCCGGCTGCGCCATCCGCGGCCGCGCCAGCCAGCCCGCCCCCGATCTGAACGCCGAACAGCAGCAGGCGGTAGCGGCGATCCGCGGCGCCGAGGGCTTCGCCAGCTTCCTGCTCGACGGCGTCACCGGCAGCGGCAAGACCGAAGTTTATCTACAGGCCATCGGCGGCCTGCTCGATGCCGGCAGACAGGTGCTGGTGCTGGTGCCGGAGATCGGCCTGACGCCGCAGCTGGTGGCCCGCTTCAGCGCCCGGCTGGCGGCGCCGATGGCCACGCTGCACTCGGCGATGGCCGCCGGCGAGCGGCTGCTCGCCTGGCAACAGTGCGCCGACGGCCGCGCGCGGGTGCTGATCGGCACCCGCTCGGCGGTGTTCGCACCGCTGCCGGAGCTGGGCGGGATCTTCGTCGACGAGGAACACGACGGCTCCTTCAAGCAGCAGGATGGCTTCCGCTACCACGCCCGCGATCTGGCCCTGCTGCGCGCGCGCAACGCCGGCGTGCCGATCGTGCTCGGCTCGGCCACGCCATCGCTGGAGAGCCTGCACAACGCGCTGCGCGGCCGCCATCGACTGCTGCAGCTGCGCCAGCGCGCCGGCGGCGCGCGCGCAGCGCCGATCCGGCTGGTGGATCTGCGCCAGCGCAGCCCGCAGGAGGGGCTGTCGGACACGCTGATCAGCGAGGCTCGCCGCCACCTGGACGCCGGCGGGCAGGTGCTGTTCTTCCTCAACCGCCGCGGCTACGCACCGACCCTGCTGTGCGATGCCTGCGGCGGCGCCGCCGACTGCCGCCGCTGCGATGCGCACATGACGGTGCACGCCGCCAGTGGCCGGCTGCGCTGCCACCACTGCGGCGCCCAGCGGCCACTACCGCGCTTCTGCGACCACTGCGGCGGCCGCGAGCTGGTGATGCTCGGCCAGGGCACCGAGCGCATCGAAGCGGCGCTGGCGGGGCACTTCCCCGACTATCGCCTGCTGCGCATCGACCGCGACAGCACGCGCCGCAAAGGCGCGCTGGAGGCCGGGCTGGAGGCGGCGCGCAGCGGCCGCGCGCAGGTGTTGATCGGCACCCAGATGCTGGCCAAGGGCCACCACTTTCCGGGGGTCACACTGGTCGGCATGCTGGATGCGGACCGCGGCCTGTTCGGCGCCGATTTCCGCGCCACCGAGCAGATGGCCCAGCTGATCCTGCAGGTCGCCGGTCGCGCCGGCCGCGCCGAGCGCCCCGGCGAGGTGCTGGTGCAGACGCGCAACCCGGATCACCCGCTGCTGCAACTGCTGGTGCGCGAGGGCTATCGCGCCTTCGCCGAGGCCGAGCTGGACCTGCGCGGGCGGGCCCAGCTGCCGCCGCACAGCCATCTGGCGCTGATCCGTGCCGAATCGCCGCAGAGCGGCGCGCCGCTGGCGGCGCTGGGTGAAGTGCGCGATCTGCTGGCCAGCCGGGCCGCGCCGGGGCTGGATATTCTCGGCCCGGCGGTGGCGCCGATGGAGCGACTGGCGGGTCGCTTTCGCGCGCAACTGCTGCTGCAGGCCGCGCAGCGCGCCGACCTGCAGCGGGTGCTGGGCTGGCTGCGGCCGGCGATGGAGGGCATGGCGCAGCTGCGCCGGGTGCGCTGGTCGCTGGATGTCGATCCGGTGGATCTGCTGTAACCGCCGCGGCGGGCGGATCGCGGGCTGCGGCGGGCCGGCGCCATCGGGCCAGTATGAAATATGCGATAGGTTTGGCAGACTGGCCGGGGCGGTAGCGATGGAGCGTTCGACCCAGAGAGTTCCAGCCCAGAGAGTTCCAACCCGGGGTCGACAACCGGATCGGAACGCCCTGCAGAGGTAGTTGCCTTGGACGATATCGCACTCGATGTTGCGCAATACGACCGCGTGGTGGATCTGCTCTACGCCGCTGCGATGGACAGCGAGCGCTGGGGGGGCACCCTGGAGCACTTGCAAAAGCTGTTTCAGGCCAACTACGTCACGCTGATCCTGCGCGCCCCGGACGAGACCGAGATGGGGCTGATGATCAGTGTCGGGCTGGAGGGCGAGCAGGGCGGCGGCAAGGTCACCTATCTGACCTATATGCACACCGCCACGCCCTTCGTGAATATGCCGACCGATCGCGTTTTCACCGAAGAGGACGTGATGAGCCCCCGCGACTGGCACAGCTGCGCCTATTTCCAGCACTGGTGCAAACCGCACGATGTGTTCCACGTGATGGGTGCGGATATCGCCACCCACGAGGCCGGCAGGCTGCGTTTTCGGCTGACCCGCGGCGAGGCCGGAGCCGCCTTTTCCGCGGCTGATCGGCGCCTGTGCGAGATGCTGCTGCCGCACTTGCAGCGCGCGCTGAATATTCAGAATTCACTCAACCGCAGCGAATCCATGGGCGCGCTCTACTCGCGGGCGATCGGCCGCCTGTCAGTGGCCACGGTGGTACTCGATGAGCGCGGCACGATCATCGATCAGAACCTCATGGCGCGGGAAATTCTCGCCCGCGGCGACGGCCTGAAAGTGGTCGGCGGACGGCTCGAAGCCTCCTACCCGAGCAACAACAAGCAGCTCCACCAGCTGATTCGCAACGCCTTTGCCCTGCACAGTGCCAATGAGGTGCGGGTCAACGAGGCGATGTCGCTGGCGCGCCCCTCCGGAGAGGTGGATCTCGGCGTGGTGGTGGAGGCGATCCCGGACGGCGAGTGGGCCGAGGGCAAGGGCAGGCCGGCGGTGGTGCTGTACATCCGCGATGCCGCCAGCAGCTCCTTCGACAGCATGGACGTCGGCCAGAAACTCTACGGATTGACCCCCGCCGAATGCGCGCTGGCCAAGGAAATGGCCAACGGCCTGTCGCTGGACGAGGCCGCGGAAAGCCTCAACATCCGTCGCAACACCGCGCGCGCCCATCTGCGTTCGATCTTTTCCAAAACCGGCGTGCGCCGGCAGACCGAGCTGGTGCGCATCATGCTCAACAGCGTCGCCGCGCTGACCCGCAGCGACTGACGACGCACCCCGCGCCGACTCAGCCGCCGATCTCAGCCGCCGACCGCCGACAAATCCGCGGCCAGCCCGTCGAGCGCAACCCGGATCGCCTTTTGCAGCGGCACTTCGGAGAGGCTGTGGCCGGCCCCGGCAACGCGCAGCAGGCGACTGCCGGGCAGCCGCTGCCGCAGCAGCTCGGCAGCGCTGAAGCGGCACACCCGGTCGGCATCGCCGTGCACCAGCGTCACCGCCAGGCCGGCGAGCGACTCCAGCCCGTCGAGCACACCGCGATCGCCGAGAAAGAAGCCGTTGCGGCAATAGTGCAGATGGATGCGCTTGGCCTGCCGGTTCGCGACGCCGCTGGCCGCCAGCCCCATCACCGCGCACTCCCAGTCATTCCAGGCAGCGAGCGCGGCATCGACATCGCCCCGCTCTTCGAGCACGCGTCGATACAGCGCCGGCAGCGGGTCGCTGCCGGCGGGCAGCTCCAGCGCGGCGCACAGCCGGGCGTGGGCTTCGGGCAGATCGCGGGCGACGCCCTCGGGTGCGGCGAACCAGCGCAGGTCTTCGCCGCGGGCGAGAAAGCTGCCGCGCAGCAGCAGGGCGAGCACCCGCTGGCGATACCGCTTGGCGTACTCGATCGCCAGCGCCGCGCCCCAGGAACCACCGTGCACCACCCATCGCTGGATGCCCAGATGCGCGCGCAGGCGTTCGATGTCTTCGACCAGCGCGGCGGTGTGGTTGTGTTCGAGACCGCCGGCAGGTGTCGATTTGCCGCAGCCGCGCTGATCGAACAGCACCGCCCGGTAGCGCGCCGGATCGGTGAAGCGGTGGTGAAAATCGTTGCAGCCGGAGCCGGGGCCGCCGTGCAGGAACACCAGCGGCAGGCCGTCGGGATTGCCGGACTGCTCGAAGTAGATCGCGTGGCCGTCAGCGACCGGCAAGCGGCCGGTGGCGAAGGGTTTGATCGGCGGATAGAGCGGCAAGTCAGCCGCCGCCGCGGCGTTTGATCATGCCGCGCTGCGGGTCGTAACCCCAGGCGGCGGCAGCAAAAAACAGCAGCCCGCTGCCGGCGACCACGGCCAGTGCGAGGCCGTTGAATTGGCCGTAGAGCGCGTAGCGGATCAGGTCGACGGCGTGAGTGAAGGGATTGAAGCGGGCCAGCTGGTAGACGATCTCGGCGCCGGATTCCTCCAGCTTCCACAGCGGGTAGAGCGCCGGCGAGACGAAGAACATCGGGAAGATGACGAAGTTCATCGTGCTGGCGAAGTTCTCCAGCTGCTTGACGTAGACCGACAGCAGCAGCCCCAGCGCGCCCAGTGCCAGCCCGCCGAGCAGCAGCGCGGGGAAGGCGTAGACCAGCCCCATCAGCGGCAGATCGACGCCGAACAGCAGACACACGGCGAGGAAGGCGTAGGCCTGAATCAGCGACAAAAAGGTGCCGGAGAGCAATTTGGCCAGCAGCAGAAACCAGCGCGGCAGCGGTGCGGTGAGCAGCAGCCGCATCACCCCCATCTCGCGGTCGTAGACCATCGCCAGCGAGGATTGCATGCCATTGAACAGCAGCACCATGCCCAGCAGGCCGGGGGCGATGTAGACCTGATATTCGATGTAGGTGTCATAGGGCGGGATGATCGACACGCCGAAGACGTTCTGAAAACCGGCGGCGAACACCGCCAGCCACAGGGTCGGGCGCACCAGCGCGGAGAACAGCCGGCCCTTCTGCTGCCAGAAGCGGGTCAGCTCGCGCTCGAAGACGGCGAGGATGGCGAGGGTGGCGTGGCCGGGTGTCATGTCTGCTCGGATTCCAGTTTTCTCGTCGGAGCGAAACCATACAAGCCATCTCCCGATGGCGATAACGGTCGCAGGCCGTTTGAATTAGCCTGATCGTTCCCAGGCCACTTTCGGCGGCTATCGCGATCGGGAGATCGCTGCTACAGGGTCAGCGTTTGCACTGGTGATCATCGGCGTTGGCGCCGAGCGTGTCGAGGTCGTTGGTCGCGTGCAGAAAGCCTTCGATGGGCGCGCGCGCGGCGACCCAGTTGCCGGCGGTGAGGAAGATCGGCTGGCGCAGCTGGCCATTCCACGGGCGAAAATTCATCCGCCCGCCCTTGAAGCCATCGAGCACCAGCTCCGCGCTGAGGATGTGATCGCGCAGCGCGGCGAAGTCGCTGGATTTCACCCGCAGGCTGGCTTCGACGATGGCTTTGCCGACCACCCAGCCGGACCAGTCGTAGCCGCTCATGTGGCGCTTGGCGCGCTTGAGAAAGCGCTTGTTGAGCTGCGGCGCGCCGTTGCGCGTCCAGCTCCAGTGCCACCAGTCGGGCACCAGCCCGGCGCTGCCGACCACCGGGCGCGGCTCCAGCGTCTGGTAGGGCACTTCGCGGGCGAACTCACCGAGCGCATCCAGCACCACCGCAACCTGATAGTCACCCTTGGTCAGCAGGGCGACGTTGTTGCGGCCGCGCTGGCGCGGGTCGCTGCCGAGCACGAACTCGCGGCGCTCTTCGACATCCAGCCCATAGCGTTTGACAGCGGCATCAAAGCTCGCGATCAGCGGCTGGTCGATGGCTTGGGTGCCGTCCAGCACCAGCAGCTCGCGCCACTTTTTGCTGACCAGATACTGGCCCAGCGCGTCCATCAGCATGCGCTGGCTGGGGGCGGTGTGCAGCAGATTGGCGGCGCAGTGCTCGCCGCGCAGCGAGTCATCCAGCGCGGAGACGTTGAACAGCAGCAGCTCGCGATCGGCGCTGGCCTGCAGTGCACTGCGCACGCCCTCGGCGGGCAGATCGAGCAGCACGAAGTTGGCGCCCTTGTCGGCCAGTCTGGCCAGCGCCGCGGGCACTTCATCGAGCTGCTCGACCTGTTCGTCGATCAGCTCGTACTCGACCCCCACGGCCTTGCCGGTGAAGCGGCCATCGCGCAGCGCGACTTTCACGCCGTCCACCGGCCGCCCCCAGGGCTGGCCGGGCAGGCGGGCGAGAAAGCGTGCTTCAGTGTAGCGCGGGTCCTCCTCCCAGCTCAGGTAGCCGAGGGTGATCTGCGCCGGTTCCGCCGCGCGCGCCGCACCGGCCAGTGCCAATAGGCAGAGGGTCAGCAGGGCGAGGGCCAGCAGCGCCGGCCCTCCCCTGCTCAGCTGTTGCAGCCGCTCAGTCATCGATCAGCACGCTGTGCGGCACCCGCGCCACCGGCACGGACTTGATCACCTTCAGGCTGGCGGTGTCGATGATCGACATGTCGTCGCTCTTGCCGTTGGTGACGAACAGGCGCTTTTCTGCACGATCCAGCCCCAGCCCCCAGGCGCGCTTGCCGACCAGCACGAAATCGCGCACCTCGCGGCTGGCCATGTCGACCACGGCGACGTGGTTGGCGGTGCCGAGGGTGACGTAAGCCGTGTCGCGCGCGCCGTTCATCAGGATGCCGACCGGGGTCACGTCCTCCGAGCGAAAGCCCTTGGGCTCGAAGCTCAGCTCGGCCTTCACCGCATTGGCCTCGGTGTCGATGATGCTCACCGTGCCGCTGATCTCATTGGTCACCCACAGCTCGTTGCGGCCGGTATCCAGCGCGAAGCGGCGCGGACGGTTGCCGGCGACGATGTTGTGGGTGACCTCACCGGACTGCACGTCGACCACGTGCACCAGATTGGCCTCCTCGGAGGTGACGTAGACCCGCTTGCCGTCGGGATGCGCGAGCACGCCTTCCGGCTCCTCGCCGACCTCGATCTCGGCGATGGTTTCATCCTTTTCCAGGTCGTAGACGCCGAGCAGCCCGTCGTCCTCCAGCGAGCTGAACATCAGCCGGCCGTCCGGCGACAGGTCGAACATCTCCGGGTCGTCGCCGACATCCAGACTCTTCACCACCTCGCCGCTGGCGATGTCGATCACATCGATGGCGTCGCCCTCGCCGCAGGCGGCGTAGATCAGCGTGCGATCGGCATTGAAGCGCAGGTCGCGCGGGCGGTCGCTGGTTTCGATCTCGCCCAGCCTGGCGTAGCTCTGGCCATCGAGCACGATCACCGCGTTGTCGTCCTCGCTGCTGACGTAGATGTTGCCGGTGCCGGCGGCCCAGCCCGATTGGGCGGTGGCGAGACCGGCGAGCAGGGCGAGTGACAGCAGTGATTTGCGCATGGTTTTCTCCTCAGTCGTGTTCCGCGGGGTCGATGCCGGTGAGGCCGAGAAAAGCCTCCAGCAACGATTCGCAGCCTTGTTGTCGTTTGATCGATTCGGGCGTGCCGGCGGCCAGCAGGTGGCCCTGATGGAGCACACAGACGCGATCCGCGTCGGCCGCCTCATCCACCAGATGGGTGGCCCAGAGCACGCCCATGTCACGCTTTCGGCACAGCTCGCGCACATAGGCGAGCAGTGAGTGTCGCGATTCCGGGTCGAGGCCGACGGTGGCCTCGTCCATCAACAACACCCGCGGTGAATGCAGCAAGGCTCGCGCCAACTCGACCTTGCGGCGGTTGCCGCCGGACAGCGTGCGGCAGCCATCGGCGGCGCGCTCAGCCAGCCCGAGGCGCTGCAGCTCTTCATCGATGCGCGCCCCGCTGGTCGAACTGGCCATGCCGTGCAGCCGGGCGTGAAAGCGCAGATTGGCGCGCACCGTGAGATCGAGATCCAGCGTCGCCTGCTGGAACACCACGCCGAGCTGCGACAGCGCCGGGATCGGCGAGCGCGACATATCGTGACCGGCCACGGCGATCTCCCCGGCATCCGCGCTGAACAGCCCGGAGAGCAGCTGAAACAGCGTGCTCTTGCCGGCGCCGTTGGGGCCGAGCAGGGCGACGAACTCGCCCGGCTGCACCGCCAGCGAGACGCCGTCGAGCGCCTTGCGCGGGCCGTAGTTTTTGACCACCTCGCGCACATCCAGCGCGGCCGTGTCTTCCATCAATCGAGACTCCCGGAGAGCAGATTCGGATAGCGCGCCAGCAGCTCGGCGCGCAGTTCGGCCAGCTCGGCGCCGTCGATCGCCCGCGGGCGCGGCAACGGCACGCGGTAATCCAGCAGCACCCGCGCCGGCGCGTCGCAGAGGAACAGCACGCGATCGGCCAGCGCCAGCGCCTCGCGCAGATCGTGGGTCACGTAGAGCACCGCCGGGGCGTGTTCTCTCCACAGCTTGAGCAGCTGCTCGCGCAGCGCCGCGGCGGTGGGCGCGTCGAGCGAGATGAAGGGCTCGTCCATCAGCAGCAGGCGCGGCTCGGTGATGAAGGCCCGCGCCAGCGCCACGCGGCGCTGCTGGCCGCCGGAGAGCTGCTGCGGCCAGGCAGTGGCGCGCTCGCCGAGCCCCACCTCGGCGAGCCGCGCTTCGGCGGCCGCGGCGGCCCCGCGCGGATCATCACAGACCAGCGCGACGTTGTCGCGCGCGCTCAGCCAGGGCATCAGCCGCGGCTCCTGAAACATGAAGCCGAGGCGGCCGCCGCTGAGGTGCTCGATGCGCCCGGCGTAGTCCGCATCCAGCCCGCCAACCATGTTCAGCAGCGTGCTCTTGCCGCAGCCGGAGGGGCCGAGCAGGGCGACGAACTCGCCGTCGGCGACGCTGAATTGCAGATCGCCCAACACCTCGCGGCCATCGAACAACTTGCGCTGGATGGCGATCGACAGCGCGCTCATCTGCGCCACGCGTTGAGCCGCCGCTCCAGCGGGCGCAACAGCAGCGCCTCGACCAGCAGGATCACCGCCGCAAACGCAAGGGTGTAGGCGAGGATCCCGGCGATATCGAAAAACTGGAAAAAAATCCCCAGCTGAAAGCCGATGCCGTCGGAGCGGCCGAGCAGCTCGACCACCAGCACGATCTTCCAGATCAGCGCCAGCCCGTTGCGCGCCGAAGCCATCAGATAGGGGTAGAGCTGCGGCAGGTAAACGCGCCGCAAAGTGCGCAGGCGCGGCAGCCGGTAGGCCTGCGCCACCGCCATCAGCTGGCGATCGATGGCGCGCGCGCCCTCGCGCACGCCGACCACCACCATCGGAATTTTGTTGATCGCCACCGCGGTCACCGCAGCCGCCTCGGTGAGGCCGAACCAGATGTAGCAGAGGATGATCGTCACCAGCGCGGGGATGTTCAGCGCCAGCACCAGCGGCCCATCGAGGCCGGCATCGAAGCGCCGCGAGCGGCCCATCAGCATGCCCAGCGCACTGCCGACCAGCATCGCGATGGCGAAGGCTGCGGCGACCCGCGCCAGGGTGATACCCAGATGCTGCGGCAGCTCGCCGGAGAGGCTGTGCCGCCACAGCTCGGCGAGCACCGCCGCCGGCCCGGGCAGGATGGCCGGATCGGCAAAGCCGGCGCCGATCTGCCAGGCCAGCGCGAAGCCGAGCAGTGACAGCAGGCGCAACGATTCGGCGCGCAGGCGCTCGATCATCGCCGCGCTCCACTGCCCGGTGCACGCTTCACGGCAAGCGAAAACCCGGCCAAAAGGTGCCCGGCGCCAGCTCCGTCTGGCGGCCGACCAGCTGCTCGCCACCCTCCGCGGCGAGCACGCCGAAGGTCTGCCGGGCAGCGGTGATCTCGGCCTCGCCGAAGCGCTGCGGGATGCCGGCGCGGAAGGCGTCGCGCAGGGCGATCAGCTCGGCTTCGGAGGCGGCTTTGGTGCGTGGCGCGAGGCGCTGCCACTGCGCGTCGCTGTCGGCGAGCAGCGCCTTGGCGGCGTAGCTGGCGGCGAGAAAGCCATCGATGGCGGCGCGGTTGTCCGCCGCCCAGGCCTCGTCGAAGACCCAGCCGAGCAGCGGCAGATCGGCCTCCACGCCGAGCGCCGGCAGAATCTCCTGAGTGCCTACCAGGCGGCGCAAGCCGGCGGCCTCCAGCCGCGCGGCGTAGTGCCAGAAGTTGAGCACCGCGGGCAGATCGCCGCGCAGCGCCAGCTGGTTGAGCAGCGGCGGCGCGGCGAATTTTTTCTCCACCACGGCGTCCAGATCCAGCCCGTGCTGCCGCTTCGCCCAGGCGCGCAGCAGCAGCCAGCTCTTGTCCACCGGGCCGCCGGCGATGCCCAGCGCGCGGCCGCGCAGATCGGCCACCGAGTCGATGCCGGCGTCGGCGCGCACCATCAGCCCGCCGACCGCGTTCGACCAGGGGGCGAAAGTGTAGCCACGGCCGGCGGCGCGCTGCCGCGACACCCACAGCCAGTCGCTGACGATCAGATCGACCGCGCCGCCCTGCAGCGCCACCGCGGAGGCATTTTTGCCACCCAGCGGGGTGACCTGCAGCTCGAAGCCGTGGCGCCGGTCGAGACCGTGCTCGCGAATCACCTCCAGCTCCCAATTGACGGTGCCGAACTTGAGTACGCCGACGCGCACCAGCGGCTGCCCGGCGGCCGCGATCGTCGGCGCAAATGCAGCGGCGACCGCCAGCCAGCCCAGACAGAGGGCGGCGAGCGGGCCGCTGAACAGGGCTACGCTGCGGCGGCGGGCGACGAGGGTTTTGAACATTGCGCCGAGCGAGGCGCGCACTGACTGTGGCAAGGGATGACCCCGGTGGTGAAGACCGGGCCAAAGTACTGCACTGCGATGGATTGTCAATCGCCCCCGCCGAGAGCACGGCGGGAGCATCGCGCAGGGCGCGCTGCCGGCATCAATGCCGAGGCGGGGTCAGGCGCTGGCGTTGGGATCGACGCACTTGTAGATATCGAAGGTCTGCTTGCCATCCTCCGGCTGGTCGCGGCCGACCACGGTGTCGCCGCCCATCTCTGCGGCGGTGTTGCGAGCCAGATTGGTCAGCTCTTTCTGCACCGCCTCCGGCGGCCGCGGGATGCCCGCCAGGCTGTCCAGCACCTCGACGTCGGTCTTGCCCAGCCGGCGGCAGCTGGCGATGTCGGTGGGCTCCAGCACGCGCACCTTCTCGGCCTCCATGCTGGCGCCGACGAAGGTGCAGCCACTGGCGCCGAGGGCGGCGGTGAGGATCAGGCAGGTGCTGGCGAGATTCAGGGCTTGGCGGCGCATATCTGTGATTCCTCTACGTTGTTTGTGCTTGTCGGGTGGTGTCGGCTCACTTGGCACCGGGCAATCTTCAGCGCCGTCGCGACCGCTGGCAATGCCACGCTCATCGCTGCTCGCCAGCCACCGGGGGCTGCTGCGCTGCCGGGCTCTCGCCGAGGTGCAGGCCGGCGACACCGATGATGATCAGCGCGATGCTGCCCAGCTTGACGGCGCCCATCGGCTCTTTGAACCAGAAATAGCCAATGACCACCACCAGCGCGGTGCCGAGTCCGGACCAGATGGCGTAGGCGGGACCGATGTCGATGTGCTTGAGAACCAGCGTCAGCGTGGCCATCGCCAGCGCGTAGAAGACGAAGATCATCAGCGAGGGCCAGAAGTGGGTGAAGCCCTGCGACAGCTTCATCGAGGTGGTGCCGGCCACTTCGAGGATGATCGCCAGCACCAGTAACCACCAGTATTGCATTGCCCCTCCGACCATCGCCGCGGCGGCGGCGCAAAGCGAACTCAGTAGCGCCGACGGCCACCGCCGGGCAGCCGGCGAAAGCGCTTGTAGTTCCACATATACTGCTCCGGGGCCAGCGCGATGCAGCGCTCGACACAGGCATTGACCTCACCGGCGGCGACCTCGGGATCAGCATCGTACACCCTGTCGCCGGCACGCAGAAAGTGCAGCTCGAAGCCAGCGCCGCGCGGCAGGCGCCGCATCACCGCGAAGATTACCGGCACGCGGTGTTTGCGCGCCAGCTTGTTGAGCAGAACCATGGTGCTGGCCGGTGTGCCGAAGAAATCGGCAAATACACCGCTGGTCTCGCCCGGCTCCTGATCGGGCAGCATGCCGACCACTTCGCCGCGCTCCAGCGCCTTGTACAGGGCGCGCACGCCGGCGCTATCGGTGGGCACCAGACGCGCGCCAAAGCGCTCGCGGGCGCCGCGAATCAACTCATCCAGCCCGGCCAGCCGCGACGGCTTGTAGAGGATGGTCATCGGCCAGCGGGTGCAACCGTAAAAGTTGGCCAGCTCCCAGGCGCTCATGTGCGGCGCGGCCAATAGCATGCCGCGCCCCTCGGCCAGCGCCGCGTCGACCAGCGCCTGGCCGTGGACCGCGCGCACCAGCCGCTCCAGGCGCGCCCGCGGCCAATACCAGAACGGGCCGCATTCGAGCAGCGACTTGCCGGTCTCGATCAGGCTGCGCCGCGCCAGCTGGTGGCGCCAGCGGCTGTCGCGATCCGGGTAGCAGAGCGCCAGATTAGTCAGCGAGTTGCGCCACAGGCGGCCGCGACGGGCGGCGGCAAAACGACCGAACCCGGCGCCGAGCCAGTGGATCACCGGCAGCGGCAGCAGGGCGGCAAAGCGCAGCAGGCCGCGCAGCAGCAGCTCTCTCACCGCGCGCAGGCCGGATCAATCGGCACGGCCATCGGTGACTGCTGGCGTGGCCGCGCGGCCGAGGGCGGCAAAATCGAACAAAGTGCGATCCATCAGGTGCGAGGGCACCACGTGTTGCAGCCCCTTGAGCATGCTCTCCACGCGCCCCGGGTGGTGGCTATCCCACTCGGCGAGCATCTGCTTGACCGCCTGACGCTGCAGATTGTCCTGCGAACCGCACAGATTGCAGGGAATGATCGGGAACTCGCGCGCCGCGGCGTAGCGGGCGATGTCGCGCTCGCGGCAATAGGCCAGCGGGCGGATCACCGTGTGGCGCTCGTCGTCCGAACGCAGCAGCGGCGGCATGGCCTTCAGCTGGCCGCCGTGAAAGAGGTTGAGGAACAGCGTCTCCAGGGCGTCGTCGGCGTGGTGGCCGAGGGCGATGCGGGTGGCGCCGATCTCGCCGGCGACGCGATAGATGATGCCGCGGCGCAGACGCGAGCACAGGCTGCAGGTGGTCTTGCCTTCGGGAATGCGCTCGCGGACGATGCTGTAGGTGTCCTCGGCGACGATGTGCTGCTCAACGCCCAGCGCGCGCAGGTATTCGGGCAGCACCTGCTCGGGAAAGCCGGGCTGTCGCTGATCGAGATTCATCGCCACCAGCTCGAAGTCGATCGGCGCGCGCTGGCGCAGATCGAGCAGGATATCCAGCAGGGTGTAGGAATCCTTGCCGCCGGACAGGCACACCATCACCCGCTCGCCGGCGCGGATCATGCCGAAATCCTCGATGGCGCGGCCGACGTTGCGCGTCAGGCGCTTGCGCAGCTTGTTGAAATCGTAGCGTGCGCGGCGCCGGTCGCCGCTATCGCGGGGCACTTCCACGGCCGGCTCCGGGGTGGGCTCACGGCCTGCCGGCGGGCGGCCAGGCACAAAGCGCAGGGGGGCTTGCTGGGTCATCTCGGGCGGCGCTGCTCGTGTGGCGACGGCAAAGCGCGCGATTATAGCCAAAGCCCCCGCCGCATACCCGCACCCATTGTCGCAAGCCGTATCGCGAGCGACACCGGGCACAGCCGTAGCGCGCCGCTCGGCGGCGGATATACTGCGCACTTTGATACCCAAGGAGTGACCCGTGGCGCACAAAGGCTACAAGATGATCCCCCCCGCCGAGGCCCACAAGATGCTCAGCGATGACCCCAACGCGGTGCTGGTGGACGTGCGCTCGTCGATGGAATTTCTGATGATCGGCCACCCGGTCGGCGCCATCCACATCCCCTGGATCGACGAGCCGGACTGGGAAATCAACAAGCACTTCGTCGCCGAAGTGCGCAAGCTACTGCTCGGCCGCGTCAGCGGGCCGGAAGCCGGCAAGGTGCCGGTGTGCCTGATCTGCCGCAGCAACAACCGCTCAGTGGACGCCGCCACAAAGCTGGTCGAGGCGGGCATCAACGATGTATTCGTCGTCGAAGGTGGTTTCGAGGGCCCGCTGGATGAACAGCACCACCGCAACACCAGCGCCGGCTGGCGCTTTGCGGGGCTGCCCTGGGAGCAGTGCTGAGCGCTGCGACGAGCTGCCGGCACGGATAGACCAGTGGACATAAAAATGCCCGGCCATCCCTGGCCGGGCGCCTGCCTCAGGCTCGGCGAGCCCTCGGCAGAGAGGTGATAAAACCGTGGGCGTCGGACGCCTCAAGGCCATTCGCCAGTGCGGCGGCGAAGTGAGCGCGCCTGCCTGGCACGCCCGGCCGCCGCGTTTCCCTGCGACAGCGCGTCATCGATCCGCGACGGCTGCGGCCCTTCCCTGCGCCCGGTGAAGATTGTCTGCGCACGGCGAGCCTTACGAAAGCGTCATCGACCACCGCCGCCGCGCTCTGCGCGACTTCTCGCGTAGGAAATAGCCTACACGGCCCGCTTGAAATACACCCCGCGGCACACCAACCTGTGCTCCGCCGCCGCGAGACCGGAAACGCAACGATCCCCGCCAGCCAGCGACTCGCATCCACATATCCGACAAGCCCACAGGAGACCAACCATGCGCAGCCTCTACCCGGAGACGGCCCCGCGCCGCGAGATGCAACTGGACGTCGGCGACGGCCATCGCCTGCACATCAGCGAGCACGGCCGCGCCGATGGCGTGCCGGCACTGTTTCTGCACGGCGGCCCGGGCTCCGGCTGCGAGGACTACCACAGCGGCTTCTTCAACCCGGGCATTTACCGCAGCATCCTCTTCGACCAGCGCGGCTGCGGTCGCTCCACACCGCACGCCGAGCTGGCGCACAACGACACCTGGTCGCTGGTCGCCGACATCGAGCGCATCCGCGAAGTGCTGGGCATCGAATCCTGGCTGATTTTCGGCGGATCCTGGGGTTCGACCCTGGCGCTGGCCTACGCCCAGCGGCATCCCGAGCGGGTCGCAGCACTGGTGCTGCGCGGGATTTTCCTGTGCCGCGACGAGGACATCGCCTGGTTTTACCAGTCCGGCGCCGATCGCCTGTTTCCCGATCACTGGGCCGAATACCGCGACCTGATCCCACCGGCCGAGCGCGACGACTTGGTCGCCGCCTACCGCCGCCGGCTGACCAGCGACGACGAGGTGACGCGCCTGGCCGCGGCGCGCGCCTGGTCGCTGTGGGAGGGGCGCACGCTGAGCCTGCGGCCGAGCGACAGCGCGCTGGAGCACTTCGGCAATCCGCGCACCGCGCTGTCCATCGCGCGTATCGAAAACCACTATTTCGCGCATCGCTGCTGGCTGCAACCGGATCAACTGTGCCGCGACGCCGCTCGGCTGGCGGACATCCCCGGCGTACTGGTGCACGGTCGCTACGATGTGGTCTGCCCGGTCAAGCAGGCCTTCGACCTGCACGCCGCCTGGCCGCAGGCCGAGCTGAAGGTGATCGCCGACGCCGGCCACGCCGCCAGCGAGCCGGGCATCACCGACGCGCTGCTCGAAGCCACCGATCGCTTCGGCGCGCAACTGGCCGCGCAGATGGGTGTGACACCGGCGTGATCGGGCTGCTGCAACGGGTCAGTCGGGCCGCGGTGCGGGTGGATGGCGAGACGGTCGGCGCCATCGGTGGCGGTCTGCTGGTGCTGGTCGGGGTCGAGCGCGGTGACGGCGAAGCCCAGGCCGAGCGGCTGCTGCAACGCCTGCTCGGCTATCGCGTCTTTGCCGATGCGCAGGGGCGGATGAACCTGTCGCTGGCGGATGTCGGCGGCGGCCTGCTGCTGGTGCCGCAGTTCACCCTGCCGGCGGACACCCGCAAGGGCATGCGGCCATCCTTCACCCCGGCGGCGGCAGCCGCCGAAGGCGAGCGTCTGTTTGCCCATCTGCTGGCCTGCGCCCGCGCGCAGCATGCCGGGGCCGGGGCTGGGGCCGGGGCTGGGGCTGGGGCCGGGCGCGACGCGGGCGCCGAGGTCGCCAGCGGCCGCTTCGGCGCCGATATGCAGGTCGAGCTGGTCAACGATGGCCCGGTGACCTTCTGGCTGCAGGTGCCGCCGCCGGGCTGAGAGTCCAGCGTGGCGGGCGACGCTACTCCTGCGCTCGCTGGTCCGCGGGAGAGGCCTCGGCCGGCGACTCCTCCAGCGTCGGCGGGCCGCCATCCTGGTAGTAGTAGTCGTACTGGTTGAGGATCTCGGTGGTGAAGCTCCAGGCTTCGTTATAGGTCAGCTGGCTGTCCTCGGGGAAGATGATGCGGATGTACAGCTCGCCGCCGAGACGCTCTTTGAGGGCGCCGAGCTGGCGGTGCATCTGCGTCTCGCTGACGCGCCGGAAGGCGTCTTCGTCCGGTTCGCGCAGCTGGATGATGCGCTCGCCGTCGATGCCGCTGTAGCGCAGCGAGACCACATACTTGCCCTTGGTGGTGCGCGCCGGGCGCACCAGCTTGTCGTACTTGGCCTTCAGTTCGCGGTACTCGGCGCGCAGCTCTTCGAGACGCTCTTCGCTGAGCACCTCGCGCTCCTCGGCCTCGGCCAGTTCGGCGTCGCGGCGCTGGCGATCGGCGTCGAGCAAGTCGATCCGCGAGCGCGCTTCGCTGAGTTCGCCCTGGCGCTCGGCGAGGCGATCGGTGCTGCGCTGGAGTTGCTCGCGCAACAGGCTGTAGCGCTCGCTGGCATCGCTCAACTCGCGCTGCAGCGCGGCGAGTTCGCGCTGCGACCGGGCCAGTTCGCTGCGCACCGCGGTGAGCTCATCGCTGGCGCTGCTCAGGCGCTGCTCGGTCTGCACCAGCTGCTCGCGACTGCTGCTCGCCTGCTGCTGGCTCTCGTCGAGCCGGGCGCGGAGGCTGCTCAACTCGGCGCTCAACTGCTGGCTGCGGCGACCGGACTCGGCGAGCTGGCTCTGCAGTGAATCGCGCTCGCGGTCGAGCGCCTCGTTGCGCGCCTGCTCGCGCTCCAGCAGGCGCTGCGCGCCGGCTTTCTGCTCCAGACTGCGCAGCAGCTGCAGGCGGGTCATCGCCAACTGCTGCTCGGTGGCGGCCAGGCGCTCTTCGAGGGTGGCGTTCTCGGCGATGCTGATGCGCGCCTCTTCGGCGGCCTCGCGCTCGGCTTCGGCGGTCTCGGTGATCTGCCGGATCAGCTCCCAGTTGCGCATGATCAGCACCGAGCTGGAGATCAGAAAGATCATCACCACCACCATCATGATGTCGGTGAACGACGGCCAGAAGCTTTCGTCGGTCTGCCCGGCGGCGCCGTTGAGGCGCAGATCGGAAAAGGCGCGCATCGCTTGCCGCCGCCCTATTCGGGGTCTTCGCCGATGCGGAAGCCGCGCCGCAGCGAGCGGTGCAGCAGCGCCATCTCCTCCTGCAGCTGGCGCATGCGACCGTCGTGCAGCGACACCGCCTCGGCCATCTGCTGTTCGACGCCGCTCTGCTCGCGCTGCGCGCTGCGCATCTCCAGCGCCACCTCGCGCAGCGCGTTGACCAGCGCCACGACGTTGCCGAGGATGCTGTCCTGCTGCACCTGGAAGCGCGGCAGCAGGTGCACCGTGGTGACCTCCTCGATGCCGCTCACCAGCCGCGTCTGCACATCGGTCACCTGCAGATAGGCGAAGCCGAAGCAGATGTAGCAGACGATCGCCGTCATGGTGGTCGACAGCGCGGTCGACATGCCGTGGATGATCAGATTCATGCCATCGGCGTTATTGGCCGCCTGCAACAGGTCCGAGGCGCCGAGCAGGCTGATCGACAGCGCGGCGATGGTGCCGAACACGCCGATCAGAATGAGGATGTTGTTGATGAAGCGCGGCACGCTGGTGCGGGTGCTCTCATTGGCCACCAGGGTCGCCGCCAGCGCGGTGTGGTCGAAGGGCGCGTGGCGGCGGTTGAGGGATTCGAGGGTCTGGTAGCGCTCGGCGATGAAGCTCTCCGCCGGCACCCCGGCGAGGCCGTGGTCGGGGTCGATCTCCAGATTGTCGAGCAGCATGCGCAGCGCGCGCTCCTCGCTGCGATAGCGCAGCAGGATCAGGATCTGCCAGACCATGCCGAGCAAAAACAAGCCGATGATCACCCCGTTGACCGCCCAGCCGGCGGTGCTCAATTGATCGCCGAGATAGAACTCCTCGACGAAATCCCGATTGATCAGGATCACCGCCAGCAGCAGGACAAACATCAACGCAATGCGCACCAGCACATTGCGGCTGTGCGTGGGCTTGAAGGCGACAGTCGGCATCTCGGCCCTCCGGGTGCTCGCGACGGCGGCCGCGCGGTGCGCGGCGGATCGCTGGCTCGATGAGTTTCGGCGCGCCGTCTCTCGCCGTCCCCGGCGCCGCGGCGCTGTTATCTGCAGCAGGCACTATCCAGTGCGCGCCAAGTTTGGCGGAAAGCGGGCGGATCGGCAAACAATGTGACGCGCATCACCCCGCAACCGGCTCCGCGGCACCCGCCCGCGCAGCCAGAAAAGCTTCGCCGCAGCGCTCGCCCTGCGCCAGCAGGTGGGCGATGTGCGCCGCGCCGCGATCCAGCTTGCTGGCGTGGTCAAGGCGCGCCGCCTCGTCCGCGGCCATGCCGATCTCGCGCACCCGGACGGGCTTTTTGCTGGCGTCGCAAAAGCGCCCGTCGGCCAGCCAGCGGTTGATCCGCTCGATACTGGCAAGCTCCTGATTCAGCGACAGGTTGCCGGCCAGCTCGTTGCGCCGATCAGCGATCTCCTCGGCGCTGCGCGGCTCGCTGTCGCGACGCTGCGGGTTGATGCGCAGCAGCCAGATTTCGTCTGGCTTTTGCTCCCTGGCCACATCGAGCAGCGGCGTCAGCGGCGGGTTCTGCGACAGCAGGCCGTCCCAGTAGCGGCCATCGCCGATGGCCACCGCTTTGAACAGCTCCGGCAGCGCGCCGGAGGCGAGCACCGCATCGCGGCCGATATCGCCGCGGGCCGAGTCGAAACAGCGGAAATCACCGCTGAGTACCTCCACCGCGGCCACCAGCAGGCGCGGTGCGGCCGTCGGCTGCAACGCGGCGACGCGGGCAAAATCCACCTGCCGTTCGAGCAGCTCGCCGAGATCGACGAACTCGCGCCGCGGCGCCAGCGCCTGCAGGCCTTGCTGCAACCACTCCGACGCCGGGCTGTAGGGCGTCGCCGCGAAGCTCGGCAGCTTGCCGCTGCCGCTGAGCCGCGCGCCACCCACCAGCCAGCCGTTGAAGAGTTGCTCCCAGGGCTGGCTGGCGCTGTTGGCGCGCCAGAAATCGGCGAGCAGCTCGGCGCTGCGCCGGCCGCGCTGCGCGCCCTCCGGCTCGCTGGCATCCAGCAGCAGCCCGTACCAGGCGAGCAGCGCACAGACGGCACCGCCGGAGGTGCCGCTGAGCGCGCAGATGCGCGCCGGCAGCGTGGCGTCGCCGAGCAGCAGGGCGCGCAGCACGCCGGCGGTGAAGGCGGTGTGGCTGCCGCCACCCTGACAGGCGATGGCGATGCGCGGCGCATCGGCGCCGGTGTCTTGATTCATGGTCGGAACGTCCCTGATGGGGTTCAAGCGCCGTCGAGCGGCGGCGAACCGGGTGGTGTAAACAGCTCGGCGAGCTGGCGAAAGGCCTCGCCGCGCGGCGAACTGGGCCGCCAGACGAAACCGATGCTGCGGTACGGTGCCGGTGCGCAGAAGGGCCGCAGGCAGAGCGATGCGGCGCGCGGTGCCTCCACTCCCAGCGCCAGCTGCGGCAGCAGGGTGATGGCCTCGCCGGCGGCGACCATCTGCACCAGCGTGCTCAGGCTGGTGGCGCGGAAGTCGCCCAGCTCGCTGGCCCCGGCGCGGCCGCAGACGCCCAGCGCCTGATCGCGCAGGCAGTGGCCATCCTCCAGCAGCAGCACCTGCTCGCCGCCCAGGCAGACCTCGTCGATGCACTCGCGCGCCGCCAGCGGGTGGCCGGCCGGCGCGGCCAGCACGAAGGGATCGCGAAACAGCGCCAGGCGCTCGACCTCGCCCAGATCGACCTCCAGCGCCAGCAGCAGCAGATCCAGCTCGCCGCGATCCAGTGCCGCCAGCAGCTGATCGGTCTGATCCTCGCGCAGCCGCAGCCGCAGCCGCGGATGGGCGCGGTGCACCGCCGGCAGCACCTGCGGCAGCAGATAGGGGGCGATGGTGGGAATGACGCCGAGCCGCAGCGGCCCGGCGAGCGGCTCGGCGGCGCTGCGCGCGGCCTCCACCAGCTCGTCGCTGGCGGTCAGGATGCGGCGCGCCCGCTCGACCAGATCACGCCCGGCGGGGGTGATCAGCACGCGCCGCTTGTCGCGCTCGAAGAGCTGCACGTCGAGCAGCTGTTCGAGCTGCTTGACCTGTGCCGACAAGCCAGGCTGGGAGACGTGGCAGGCCTCCGCAGCGCGGTGGAAGCTGCCGTGATCGGCCACGGCGAGCGCATATTCGAGTTGGCGAAGGCTGGGCCGCATGACAATTACAGGTTATCAGAAAAAGAAAAATGTTTGATTTCAGCTGATCGCGCACCGATGCCAGAATAATCCCCAGGGAAGCCGGCATGCCGCCGGTCGACAACACCCCCGAGGAGCACAGCATGAGCAACAATCAACAGACCCAAGTGGCACAGATCGCCAAGCGCCTGCTGGCGGAGAGCTACACCGTGTACCTGAAAACCCACAACTACCACTGGAATGTCACCGGGCCGATGTTCAGCAGCCTGCACACCCTGTTCGAAACCCAGTACAGCGAACTGGCGCTGGCCGTGGATGAGATCGCCGAGCGCATCCGCACCCTCGGCGAACGCGCACCCGGCTCCTATTCCGAATTCAGCGCGCTGTCCACGGTGCGTGAGGCCAGCGGCGAGCCGACCGCGACGCAGATGATCGAGTCGCTGGTGGACGACTGCGCGCAACTGGCCCGCACCGCGGGCGAAATGGTCGCCGCTGCCGAGGCGGCCGGCGATCCGGCCAGCGCGGACCTGGCCACGCGGCGCATCGAGGTGGCGCAGAAAAACGCCTGGATGCTGCGCAGCCACCTGGAGTGAGCCGCTCCGCTGGCCGGCGGCCGCCGCAGCTCTAGCGCGCCCAGGTATCGCGCAGCGTGATGGTGCGGTTGAACACCAGCCGGCCGCTGCCGGTGTCGGAGTCGGGATCGAGGCAGAAGTAGCCCATGCGCTCGAACTGGAATGTCTCGCCCGGCGCGGCATCGGCGAGTGCCGGCTCGACGCGGGCCTCGCTGAGCACGCTCAGCGAATCCGGGTTGAGCACCGATTCGAATTCCTCCGCCGCCGCTGGGTTGGGCTCGCTGAACAGCAGCTCGTAGAGGCGTACCTCGGCGGGCAGACTGTGCGCCGCGCTGACCCAGTGGATGACACCTTTCACTTTGCGCCCCTCGGGCTTTTTGCCGAGCGTGTCGGCATCGACGCTACAGCGCAGTTCGACCACTTTGCCGGCGCCATCCTTGATCACCTCGTCGCAGCGGATCACGTAACTGTTGCGTAGCCGCACCTCGCCGCCGGGCACCAGCCGCTTGAACTTCGGCGGCGGCACCTCGGCGAAGTCTTCGCGCTCGATGTACAGCTCGGCGGCGCAGGGCGCGCGGCGCGTGCCGAGGCTTTCGTCCTTGGGGTGATTGGCGAATTCCAGCGCCTCCGGGGCGTCGTCCGGCAGGTTGGTCAACGTCACCCTGAGCGGATCGAGCACCGCCAGACGACGCGGCGCGCAGGCGTCGAGATCCTCGCGGATGCAGCTCTCCAGCGCCTGCATTTCGATCCAGGCATCCTTTTTGGTCACCCCGATGCGCTCGCAGAAAGTGCGGATTGCCTGCGGTCGCACGCCGCGGCGACGCAGCCCGGCCAGGGTCGGCATGCGCGGGTCGTCCCAGCCGTCGACGATGCCGCGCTGCACCAGCTGGGTGAGCCTGCGCTTGCTGACCACGGTGTATTCCAGCTGCAGGCGGGCGAACTCGTACTGGCGCGGGTGGCAGGGAGTGTCGAGCGTGTCCAGCACCCAGTCGTAGAGGGCGCGGTGGTCTTCGAATTCCAGCGTGCACAGGGAATGGGTGACGCCCTCGATCATGTCCGACAGGCAGTGGGTGTAGTCGTACATGGGGTAGATGCACCAGGCGTCGCCGGTGCGGTGGTGGTGGGCGCGGCGGATGCGATAGATCACCGGGTCGCGCAGGTTGATGTTGCCCGAGGCCATGTCGATCCTGGCCCGCAGCACGTGGCTGCCGTCGGCGAATTCACCCGCTTTCATGCGCGCGAACAGGTCGAGATTCTCGGCCACGCTGCGATTGCGAAAGGGGCTTGCCACGCCCGGCTCGGTGAGCGTGCCACGGGTCTCGCGGATGCGCTCGGCGCTCTGGCTGTCGACGTAGGCGTGGCCGGATTCGATCAGCGCCACGGCGAAATCGTAGAGCTGCTGGAAGTAGTCGGAGGCGTGGCACAGCTCGGCCCATTGAAAGCCCAGCCAGCGCACGTCGCGCTCGATGGCGCGGGTGAACTCGGCGTCTTCCTTTTCCGGATTGGTGTCGTCGAAACGCAGATTGCAGCGCCCGCCGTAGTGCTGCGCGGTGCCGAAGTTCAGGCAGATCGACTTGGCGTGGCCGATGTGCAGATAGCCATTGGGCTCCGGCGGGAAGCGGGTGATGACCTGCTGGTGCCTGCCGGAGGCCAGATCGGCGTCGATGATCTGGCGGATGAAATTATTGCCCGGGCTGGGGACGACCTGTTCGCTCATGAGCTCTCTCGAAGGCGGCGCGCAACGCGCAAAAGTGTCGGGAAAACCTCGCATTTTGACAGGTTTTTAGCAGGGATTGAATCGACCAGGGCAGCTTGTAGTTAATTGTCTCGGTCAGCCGCAGGCCTGGGCTAGACTGGGTCGCCGCTGCGGCGAGTTGACGCTGCCACCCGGGCGCTGGTGGCCAGGGGGCCGGTTGCAGGGCGCTGGCGGCCGGCACTCAGCCGATTGGAGGCTCTTTTATGCACTGGATCAACGGCTGGCACACCCGCAATCTGCGCGGCGACATCTACGGCGGGCTGACCGCCGCGGTGGTCGCGCTGCCGCTGGCATTGGCCTTTGGGGTGTCCTCCGGCGCCGGGCCGATCGCCGGGCTGTACGGGGCGATTTTCGTCGGCCTGTTCGCCGCGCTGTTCGGCGGCACGCCGTCGCAGGTCTCCGGGCCGACCGGGCCGATGACGGTGGTGATGGCGGCGATCTTCACCCAGTACAGCGCGCTCGGCCCGGTCGAGGGGCCAGCGATCGCATTCACCGTGGTGATGCTCGGCGGGCTGCTGCAGATCCTGTTTGGCGTGCTGCGCGTCGGGCGCTTCATCAGCTTTGTGCCGCAGCCGGTGATCTCCGGTTTCATGAGCGGCATCGGCGTCATCATCATTCTGTTGCAACTGCGCCCACTGCTCGGTTTCGACGCCGCCAAAGGCCCGCTGGAGGCGCTGCAAAAGCTGCCCGAAGCGATCGCCGCACCGAGCTTCGCCACGCTGGCGCTGGGTTTGACGACGCTGGCGATCGTGTATTTGACCCCGGCCAGAATGGCGCGACTGGTGCCGCCGCCGCTAATCGCGCTGCTGGCCGGCACGCTGATCGCACTGCCGCTGGCACCGGAGCTGATCAGCGTGCTCGGCGAAATTCCCAGCGGGCTGCCCAGCCCGCATCTGCCGACGATCCGCGTCGAGCTGCTGCCGGCCATGCTCCAGTCGGCGCTGACGCTGGCACTGCTGGGCACCATCGATTCACTGCTGACCTCGCTGGTCGCCGACAACATCACCCGCAGCCAGCACAAGTCTGATCGCGAGCTGATCGGCCAGGGCATCGGCAACACCATCGCCGGCGCGTTCGGCGGCCTGCCTGGCGCGGGCGCGACGATGCGCACAGTGGTGAATGTGCGCGCCGGCGGACAGACGCCGATCTCCGGCGCGCTGCATGCGCTGGTGCTGCTGGCGGTGGCGCTGGGCCTGGGTGGCGCGGCCAGCCACATCCCGCACGTGGTGCTGGCCGGAATTCTGATCAAGGTCGGCACGGATATCGTCGACTGGGACTACCTCAAACGCCTGCGCCACACACCGCGCGCCGGGGTGGTGATCATGCTCAGCGTGTTTTTCATCACCGTGTTTGTCGATCTGATTTCCGCTGTCGCGGTGGGCATGGGGATGGCCAGCCTGGTGTTTCTGAAGCGCCAGACAGACGTGCAGCTGGCCAGCATCCGGGCGATTCGAGAAACCGATGAACAGGCTCCGCTTTCCGCCGAAGAACAGCGTTTGCTGGCTGAACTCGACGGCCGCGCGCTGCTGTTCCAGCTCGGCGGGCCGATGAGTTTTGGCGCGGCCAAGGGCATGGTCGGCATGCTTGCCGAATGCGGTGACTACGAAGTATTGGTGCTGGATCTGTCCGACATGCCGGCCATCGACACCACCGCGGCGCGCGCGCTGGAAGACATGATTCTCGCCGCACAGGCGGCCGACCGCCCGGTGATCGTGGCCGGCACGCGGCCGCAGATACGCAGCTTTCTCGCCGGGCAGGGGGTGCTGCGGCATCTGCCGGCGGAGGCCGAACAGCCGAGTCGTTTGGCGGGTTTGTCGCGCGCGGCGGCGCTGCTGGCCGACTAGCGCTTTGCGCGCAGCGCGGCGGCGACCGCGCCGCGCGACCAGTCGAGCAGTAGCGCGTCGTCTTCGAGGGCCTCATCCGGCGCGAGGCGATAGCTCAACTCGATCATTTTGCCACCGCGCGGATAGTGGAAAGCGGGCAGGTCTTCGGCGATGAAGCCTGCGCGGTTGCCATCGTCGCACTTGAGGTAGAGCCGCTCGTCGGCGACCAGCGCGAACATCAGCCCGTCGAGAAAGATCCCCCAGCCACCGAACATGCGCCGCGCACGCACCGCGCCGAGGGCGGCGAGCCGCTCGACTAGCCAGGCGACGAATTCTCCGTCGGCACTGGCCATCGCCGCGCGCTCAGGCGGCCTCGCGATCGATGTCCAGCTCGACATCCGGCCGCGGGAAGTGTAGCTCGGCGCGCAGCCCCTGCGGCTTGCTGCTGCCGAGTATCAGGCGGCCACCGTGATAGCGGGCGATGGCGTTGACCAACGACAGGCCGAGGCCGTTGCCGGGTGTCGAGCGCTCGTTTTCCAGCCGCACGAAGCGCTCCAGCACGCGCTCGCGATCTTCGTCGGGGATGCCCGGACCATTGTCGCTGACGCTGACCACGATCTCGGTGGCGGTCTGGCGCGTGGTCACCAGCACCGCGCCGCCGGGCGGGGTGTATTTGATCGCATTGTCCATCAGGTTGGTGATCGCCTGGCCGAGCAGGTGCGGATTGGCGTGGATCGCGGCCACCGGCCGCGCCTCCCAATCGAGCACCTGGTCCTTCTCCTCGGCGACCGGCTGGTAGAGGTCGGCGAGCTCATCGACCAGACCAGAAATGTCTACCTCGCGCCAGTCGGTGCGGTCGATGCCCGATTCCAGCCGGGTGATGGAGAGCAGCGCGTTGAAGGTGTTGATCAGCCGGTCGGCGTCGTCGATGGCGCCGGCCATGGTCTCGCGATACTCGTAGGGGTCGCGCTGTTCCAGCAGGGTCACTTCCAGCTTGTTGCGCATCCGCGTCAGCGGGCTGCGCAGGTCGTGGGCGATGTTGTTGGTCACCTGCTGCATGGAGTGCATCAGGCGCTCGATGCGATCGAGCATCTGGTTGAGGCGCACTGCCAGCTGGCCGAACTCATCTCTGCGACCGGTCACCGGCAGGCGACGCGACAGGTCGCCGCTCATGATTTCGCCGGTGATGTGGTTGATGCCGTCGATCCGCTTGAGCACCGTCAGCCCCATCCAGGCGCCACCGAACAGCGCCAGGCCGAGGACGAACACCGCCGCGCCACCGACCAGAAACAGGGTGTGTTCGAGCAGCGCCTGCTCGTTGCTGATCTCGTGGCCGATGATCATCGTCAGGCCGTCCGCCAGCTGGGTTTCGGCGACCCGCACCGGCAGGTTGGCGCGCGAGCTACCCTTGGGCAGTGAGACCACGTCGCCGAGGCGCATGGTGGAGTGGGTGCGGATGGTGGTCAGACGCAGCGGCCAGTCGCCCTGGGGGACGGCGAGCTGGCCCTGCTCACTGCTGGAGAGGTAGTAGAAGCGCCCGTAATCGTCGAAACGGTTGCGCTGCTGGATGGCATCCATCAACTCCGGCAACGCGCCGGACTTGTACAGATTGAGCAGCACATCGGTTTCCAGCCGCAGGCGGGCGTCGATCTGCGACTCCATCTGATCCTGGGTGGACCAGTAGACAAAACCGAACGCAGCTGCGGCTATGACGCTGAACAACGCAGCGTGTACAAGCGTCAGCCGAAAAGCAGTGGTGTGAAGTAGTCTAGTTCTGCGCCGGTTCATTCAGGCAGTAGCCAGCCCCACGGACAGTCTGCAGCAGGGGTTGATCGAATTCCTTGTCGATCTTACTGCGCAAGCGGCTAATCTGCACATCAATAACATTGGTCTGTGGATCAAAATGATAATCCCAGACATTCTCCAGCAGCATGGTGCGGGTGACCACCTGCCCGGCGTTGCGCATCAGGTACTCCAGCAGGCGGAACTCGCGCGGTTGCAGATTGATCTTCTGCCCGTCGCGGGTGACCTTGCGCTTGATGATGTCCAGCTCCAGGTCGTACACCTGCAAGCGGGTGGAGTTCTCGGTGGGCGCGGCGCGCCGCCCCAGTGCCTGCAGGCGGGCGAGCAGCTCGGAGAGCGCGTAGGGCTTGGTGATGTAGTCATCGCCACCAGCCTTAAGGCCCTTGATGCGCTCGTCCACCGCATCCAGTGCGGAGAGGATGATCACCGGCGTGAGGTGTTCGCGAGAGCGCAGCTCCTCGATGACCGACAGGCCATCGCGCTTGGGCAGCATGCGGTCGACGACCAGTGCCTCGTAGCTGCCGGCCAGCGCCATTTCCAGGCCCTTTTCGCCGTCCTCGGCGTGGTCGACATTGTGCCCGCTCTCACGCAACCCCTTGGCAAGGTAGGTGGCGGCGTCGATATCGTCTTCAATGATTAAGAGTTTCATAGCTTGCGGGATACTAGCGCCAAAATATTGGCTCAAGAATGACGGGTTTGTAATGCAACAGCAAGTTTTGTGAGCGGTCTCCCGAATAAGCATTGTGTTCAAGCCTACGGAGGACAACTCGACCAATGGACAGCAGATCCGCTTCTCGTCACCTGATCGCTACCTCGGCGGAGCATAACCCTCTGCCCGCACGATTCCATGCGCGGACTCACTATATTGCTCAACTGGCAATGGTTTTATTGGCCACCCTGCTATTAGCCGTGATCGCCAGCACACCGGCGTGGACCGCACCATTGCCCGATTACGCCGAGCTGGTTGAAGCACAGGCCCCGGCGGTGGTGCGCGTCGCCGTCAGTCGCGGCGCGACCCCGGCAGTGGCCAATTCGCAAGAGCCGGATGCCGGCCCGGGCGGTGAGCTGGAGCGCTTCGGCGAACAGATGCCCGATCTGCTGCGGCGCTTCTTCGAACAGCTGCCGACACCCGACGGCCACCGCCAGCCCCGGCAGGGCATGGGCTCCGGCTTCATCATCTCCGCCGACGGCTACATTCTCACCAACGCCCATGTGGTCGGCGATGCCACACAGATCACCGTCCACCTGCACGATCGGCAAAGCTACAGCGCCCAGCTGATCGGCACCGACCAGCGCACCGACGTCGCGCTGATCCGCATCGATGCCGACCGGGATCTGCCGGTGATCACCGCCGGCGATTCCGACAAACTGCGCGTCGGCCAATGGGTGCTGGCCATCGGCTCGCCCTTCGGCTTCGACTACACCGCCACCCAGGGCATCGTCAGCGCGCTTTCGCGGCAGCTCCCGGACGGCACCTACGTGCCCTTCATCCAGACCGACGCGGCGATCAACCCCGGCAACTCAGGCGGTCCACTGTTCGATACCGAAGGCCGTGTGATCGGCATCAACTCACAGATCTACACCCGCTCCGGCGGCTACATGGGGCTGTCCTTCGCCATCCCCATCAACACCGCTTTGCAGGTCGCCGATCAGCTCAAGGCCAAGGGCTACGTCAGCCGCGGCTGGTTGGGGGTGACCATTCAGGATCTCAATCAGCAGCTCGCCGAGAGCTTCGGCCTCGACCGCCCCGCCGGTGCGCTGGTCGCCGGGCTGGCCGAGGACGGCCCGGCAGCCGCCGCCGGCCTGCGCGCCGGCGACGTGATCCTCGACTACGACGGCCGCGAGCTGGAGCGCTCCGGCGACCTGCCGCCGCTGGTCGGCGCGACCGCGCCCGGCGAAGCGGTTGAGCTGCAAGTACTGCGCGATGGCGAGCGGCTGAATCTGCAAGTGCGCATCGGCGAGCTGGAGGAAGATCGGCAGATCGTCGCCAGCGCCAATCGCCAACAGCCAGACAACGGCCGCCTCGGCCTGGCCGTGACAGCGCTGGACGACAGCGAGCGCGAGCAGCTGGGCATCGAGCACGGCGTGCGCGTACAGCGCGTCGACCCACGCGGCCCGGCGGCGCGCGCCGGCATCCGCAGCGGCGACATCATCGCCAGCTTCAACCACAAAGACATCGACAGTCCGGCAGGCCTGCGCGAACAGGCCGAAGCGGCGCCGGCGGATCGCGCCCTGCCGGTACTTGTTTTCCGCCGGGGCAGCCCCCAGTTTCTGGCCATGACCCTCCCCCAAGCGTGACGCCGACACCCCTCGGTCCAACGCGCTCTATTGGGCGACCATCCCCTGGTCGCCTTTTTTTTGCCTGTTGTGGCGATGCTCGCGGCGCCGCGATTCATCAGTCGAAAAGCAAAACGCGCCCGAACGGGCGCGTTGAAACAACTCGGGATCAACCGACCACCCGCTGAAACCCACCGGATGGCCCCGGATCGCCGGATCGCTCAGCCGAGTATCGACTGCACCTCGGCGACCTCATCGTCCTCCAGCAGCAGCCGCCCGTCGACGACCTCGATGCCCGCGGCGCGCAGCCTCGCGGCCAGCGGCGTTTCCTCCAGCAGTGGCAGCGGCGCATCCTGCGCCGTACCGGCGGCCAGATGCAGCAAAGCGGCGTTGACCAGATCGGCGAGATCCAGCTCGGCGGCGCCGGCGCGCTGCCAGTCGCGCACTCCGAGCGGCGCCTCCACCAGCTGCTCGTCGAAATCCCAGGCGGCCAGCACCCAATGGCTGACGGTCTGCGACAACCGCTCGATACAGCTCTCCAGCATGCGCTCCTCATTGGCCGGATCGAGGCGCCCCTCGGCGTGGGCGATGATCGGCACCGCGCCGATATCGAACACCAGCCCGGCGAGCAGCGCGGTTTCCCCATCGACGCAGCCACTGCGGCGCGCCAGCGCGCTGCACAGCGCCGCCACCGCGGTGGCCTCCTCATAGATTTTCGCCAGACAACGCCGGGAGGCGGCGCGCTTGCCGCTGAACAGCTGTTTGATGGCCAGCACCGTGGCCAGCTTGCGGGTCGCCTCCAGACCGAGTCGCCCGATCGCCATTTTCAGTGAGGTAACCATCCCGCCGCGGCGGTAGGCCGGGCTGTTGGCGATCTTCACCAACCGCGCCGCGAGCACCGGGTCGGCCTGCACGATGCGCGTCACATCGTCCACACCGGTCTCCTCATCGGCCACCGCCTCGCGCACCCGCAGCGCCACCTCGGGCAGCGCGGGCATTTGCAGATTGCCCTCTTCGAAGGCTGCCAGGATGGCGTCGAAAACACGGTTTTCTGCGTCGCCGACGCGCACATCGTGAACCCGTGTCGCGGCGCTGGTCTGCTGGCGCAGCAGGATCTCCAGCTGCTCGCGCTCGACGCGCACGATCAGCGCCTCGCCGACCGCCTGTGCGCGACAGTTGCCGCGCTCACCCTGAAACAGCGGCCGGCGCGCTTCCTCGCTGGCGGATTCGATCTCACCGATCCGCTCGCGGCCGTGTTGCAGGCTGAGCCGCCCGCGCAGCAGGTAGACCATCGCGCGATGCTCTTCGACGGCCTGCAACTCGCCGTTGGCGGGCAGCGCATCGACGCGCGCCCGCGCGCAGATCATGGCGAGATTCTTTTCGTTCAGCTCACTCAGCGGACTCAGGGTTCGCGCCCGCTCCGGATCGAAGGTCTGGTGGATCGCACTCATCAAAAACCGCCGCAATGTACAGACAATACAAGGCATAGCGGCCGCTGTGGCGCACGGTTGAGCCGGTCGCCGCGACGGGCCGCGACGGGCCGCGACGGGCCGCGAGCGCGCCGATTCAGCGCTCGATGAAGTGCCGCGCGGCGTACAGGCAGATGAAATCGGAGGCCAGCGTGGCACCGGCGAGCGCGGTGATCTCGCCGACATCGTAGGCCGGCGCCACTTCGACCAGATCCATCCCCAGCAGATTGATGCCGCGCAGACCGCGGACGATCTCCAGCGCCTGGTGGCTGGACAGCCCGCCGCACACCGGGGTGCCGGTGCCGGGCGCGAAGGCCGGGTCGAGGCAGTCGATGTCGAAGGTCAGGTAGACCTTGTGATCGCCGACGATGCGCTTGATCTCGGTGCTGACTTCGGCGGCGCTGTGCGCGTGCACCCAGCGCGCGTCGAGAATATTGAAGCCGGGATTCTGGTCGTTGGTGGTGCGCAGGCCCACCTGCACCGAGCGCGCCGGATCGACCAGCCCCTCGTTGGCGGCGTGCCAGAACATGGTGCCGTGGTCGATGCGCCCGCGCTTGTCCTCCCAGGTATCGCAGTGCGCGTCGAAGTGGATCAGCGACAGCGGCCCGTGGATTGCCGCGTGCGCCTTGAGCAGCGGGTAGCTGATGAAATGGTCGCCGCCGAAGCTGAGCAGGCCGCAGCCCTGTTCGAGGATCGCCGCGGCGTGGGCCTCGATTTCATCCGGCACGCCCTGCGGCACGGCGTGGTCGAACACGCAATCGCCGCAATCGACCACCGCCATCGCCGCGAAGGGGTCGAAATCCCAGGGCCAGGGGCGCGCCCAGGCGAGGTTGGTGGAGGCGGCGCGCAGCGCCCGCGGACCAAAGCGCGCACCGGGGCGATTGGTGGTGGCGGTGTCCAGCGGCACGCCGCTGACGGCCAGATCGACACCGCGCAGATCGCGGCTGTAAGGGCGGCGCAAAAAGGACAGCGCGCCGGAATACATGGGCTCGGCGGGTGCCGCACCGCGTGCGCTGGCGGCGGTAAAGGCATGGTCACCGGGGGGCATCGGGGGCATCGGCTTCTCCGCGCAAATAGACGACGGCTATCGCTTCAACGGGCAGTCTAGCGCGCGCCGTCAGCGGCGTCGCGCAGCGCTCTGGGGATGGCGAAGGTGATGGTTTCCTCGACGCCATCCGCCTCGCTGGCGACCTCGGCGCCAGCCTCGCGCAGGCGCTGTACCACCTGCTGCACCAGCACCTCCGGCGCCGAGGCACCGGCGGTGACGCCGACCCGGCTGATCCCGCTCAGCCAGTCATCGCGTATGTCGCTGGCGCCATCGATCAGCCGCGCCGGCACCCCGGCGCGCTCGCCCAGCTCGCGCAGGCGGTTGGAATTGGAACTGTTGGCGGCGCCCACCACCAATAGCAGATCGACACTGGCGGCGAGCTTTTTCACCGCGTCCTGGCGGTTCTGCGTGGCGTAGCAGATGTCATCTTTTTTCGGCGCGCGGATCGCCGGAAAGCGCGCGCGCAAAGCCTCGATCACCGCCGCGGTGTCGTCCACCGACAGCGTGGTCTGGGAGACGAAGGCGAGCCGTTCCGGATCGCGCACCAGCAGCCCCGGCACATCCGCGGGCTTTTCAACCAGCAGGATGCGCCCGCCGTGGCTGCTGTCGTAGCGCCCCATGGTGCCCTCGACCTCGGGATGCCCGGCGTGGCCGATCAGCACCACCTCGCGGCCCTCGCGGGCGTAGCGGCAGACCTCCATGTGGACCTTGGTGACCAGCGGGCAGGTGGCGTCGAAGACGCGCAGCCCACGGCGCTCGGCCTCATCCTCCACCGCGCGCGAAACGCCGTGTGCGGAGAAGATCACCGTGGCGTCGTCGGGCACCTCGTGCAGCTCCTCGACGAAGCGCGCACCCTTGGCGCGCAGGCTGTCGACGACGAACTTGTTGTGCACCACCTCGTGGCGCACGTAGATCGGTGCGCCGAAGATCTCCAGCGCGCGCTCGACGATCTCGATGGCGCGGTCGACACCGGCGCAGAAGCCGCGCGGATTGGCGAGCAGGATATCCATGGAGAACCTCTTTGCTGACGGCCACCCGGGCCCGAGAAACTCAGCGGCAGCGCCGTCTGCCGCCGGCCACGGCGCCACCGCAGCCGGAAGACTAGAACCCGGCCAGCGGATCGACCGCCGGCGGCTGTACGTCGAGCACCTCAAATTCCACGCTGACCGTCTGCCCGGCCAGCGGCGGGTTGAAATCCACCAGCACGCGCTCGTCGCCGACCTCGACGATGGCCCCGGCGACCTCTTCGCCGTCCTCCAGCTGGAAGGCGATGATCTGCCCTTCGTGCGGCGCCATGTCATCCGGGAAGCTGCCGCGCGACAGCGCCTCGACGCGCGCCGAATCGCGCTCGCCCCAGGCCTGCAGCGGGCGCAGCTCGCGGCGGTCACTCTGCCCGGCGCGCATGCCGTAGAGGATCAGCTCGACGCCATCCGGAAAACTGCCGTCGCCGAGGACGAAGCTCACCGGCCCGCCCTCGTCGTGGCTGCTGTCGACCTCGGTGCCGTCGGCCAGAAAGATGCGGTAGTTGACGGTGACGAAACTGCCGAAAACGATCGGCGGCCCGCTGGCGCTCATGGCGCTTCCTCCTCGCGGTCGAAGAACAGCGAATGCACCACCAGTAGCACCGCGCCGACGCTGATCGCCGCATCGGCGATATTGAACGCCGGCCAGTGCCAGTTGCCGACGTGGAAGTCGAGAAAGTCGATCACATGGCCGTAGGCGAGGCGGTCGATCAGATTGCCCAGTGCGCCACCGAGCACCAGCGACAGCGACAGCGGCAGCAGGCGCTCGCCGCGCGGAATCCGCGCCAGCCACACCACCAGCACGGCGCCGACCACCAGCGCCAGCGCGGTGAAAAACCAGCGCTGCCAGCCGCCGGCATCGGCCAGAAAGCTGAACGCCGCGCCCGGGTTGTAGGCCAGGCGCAGGTCGAAGAAGCTGGTCACCGCCAGCGGCGAACGCCCCTGCAGGGCGGCCTCGGCGGCCAGTTTGGTGGCCTGATCGAGGCCGATCACGGCAATCGCCAGCAGATACCAGGGCAGTGCGCGGGCGGGGCTGATGGAGGTGGGCATGGGCTGGATACGCTCCGCAGCCGGCTCAGGCCCAGCGGCGGCTTTCGCCGGCGCCGTCGACGTTCTCCACGCAGCGCCCGCACAGAGTCGGGTGCGCCGGCTGGCTGCCGACATCCTCGCGGCGATGCCAGCAACGCTCGCACTTGTCGTGGGCGGCGGCGCGCGCAGCGACCCACAGCTCGCCGCCGGCCAGCTCGGCCTGCACTGCGCCGGCACCGCGCGCCGACAGCGGCTGCACATCGGCGCTGGAGGTGATCAGCACGAAGCGCAGCTCATCGCCGAGGCGATCCAGCAGAGCGCGCAGCTCATCGGCGGCGTAGAGGCTGACCTGGGCATCCAGCGAGGCGCCGATAGCGCCGGCCACGCGCAGTTTTTCCAGCTCTTTGCCGACCGCGGCGCGGGCGTCGATGATGCGCTGCCAGTCGGCCGCGGACAGCGCCGCGCCCTCATCCAGATCGAACAGCCCCTGGTACCAGGTGGCGGTGAACACGGTGGCGTCGCGCTGGCCATCGCTGGCCGCCGGCAGCTGCTGCCAGATCTCGTCCGCAGTGAAACTGGTGATCGGCGCGATCCAGCGCACCAGCGCCTCGGCGACGTGGTACAGCGCGGTCTGCGCGGAGCGCCGCGCGATGCTGTCCGCCTGGGTGGTGTACTGGCGATCCTTGATGACGTCGAGGTAGAAACCGCCCAGATCCACCGCGCAGAAGTTGTGCACCTTCTGGTAGACGAGGTGGAAGTTGTAATCGTGATAGGCCTGCGCGATCTCGTTCTGCAGCGCCAGCGCGCGGGCGACGACCCAGCGATCCAGCGCCAGCATCCCGCTCGGCTGCAGCGCGTTTTCGGCCGGATCGAAGCCGGCCATGTTGGCGAGCAGGAAGCGCGCGGTGTTGCGGATGCGCCGATAGGCGTCCGAGGTGCGCTTGAGGATTTCATCGGAGACGGTCATCTCGCCGCGGTAATCGGTGGCCGAAACCCACAGGCGGATGATGTCGGCACCGAGGGTTTTCATCACCTTCTGCGGGGCGATCACATTGCCCAGCGACTTGGACATCTTGTGGCCTTTCTCATCCACGGTGAAGCCGTGGGTCAGCACCTGGCGATAGGGCGCGTGGCCATTGATCGCGGTGCTGGTCAGCAGGGATGAGTGGAACCAGCCGCGGTGCTGATCGGAGCCTTCCAGGTACATGTCCGCCGGGTAGGTCTGGCCTTCGCGACGACCGAGCACGTGCTTCCAGCTGCTGCCGGAGTCGAACCACACGTCGAGCACATCCTCGACCTTGCGGTACTGGTCGGCAGCGTCGCCGAGCAGCTCGGCCGGATCGAGATCGAACCAGGCCTGGATGCCGTCGAGCTCGACGCGCTGCGCGGCCTGCTCCATCAGCGCCAGGGTATCCGGGTGCAGCTCGCCGCTTTCGCGGTGTACGAACAGGCACAGCGGCACCCCCCAGTAGCGCTGCCGCGAGATGCACCAGTCGGGGCGGTTGGCGATCATCCCCTCGATGCGCGCCTGCCCCCAGCCGGGGATCCACTTCACCGCAGCGATTTCCTTCAAGGCCTGCTCGCGCAGACCCGCCTTGTCCATCGAGATGAACCACTGCGGCGTGGCGCGGAAGATGATCGGCGTCTTGGTTCGCCAGCAGAAGGGATAGCTGTGCTGGAATCTGGCCCGCCGCACCAGCGCGCCGTGTGCTTCGAGCACCTCGCAGATGTGCCCATCGACCTTGTGCACATGCTCGCCGGCAAACAGCTCGACGCGCTGGCGAAAGACGCCATCGTCGTCCACCGGGTCGAGCAGTTCGAGGCCGTACTTTTTGCCGGTGGCGAAGTCATCGACGCCGTGATCCGGCGCGGTGTGCACGCAGCCGGTGCCGCTGTCGGTGGTGACGTAGTCGGCCAGCACCAGCAGTGAATCGCGCGCGTAGAAGGGGTGCGCCAGCGCGATCCGATCGAGCGCCTCGCCGCTGGCGGTGGCCAGCAGCTCGAAGGTGGTCACACCCCAGCGCTGCATCACATCCTCGACCATCTGCGCGGCGATCACCACGCGCTCGACGCCGGCGCCGAGATCGACCTGCACCAGCGCGTAGTCCAGCTCCGGGTGCACGGCCACGGCGAGGTTGCCGGGCAGCGTCCACGGCGTGGTGGTCCAGATCACCACCGAGGTGCGATCCTCGCCGCCGCTGCCGCCCGTGCTGACGCCGAAGGGCGCCAGCAGCGCCGCCTCGTCGCGCGGCCGAAAGCGCACGTCGATGGCGGTGGAGGTCTTGTCGTGGTATTCGACCTCGGCCTCGGCCACCGCCGAGTGCGCGCCGACGCTCCAGAACACCGGCTTGGTGCCTTTAAAGAGATGGCCGCGTTCGATGATCGCCGCCAGCGCGCGGATGATGTCCGCCTCGTTCTGCGGGTTCATCGTCAGATAGGGGTCGCGCCAGTCGCCGAACACACCCAGGCGCTGGAAATCGTCGCGCTGGCCATCGATCTGCTCGGCGGCGTACTCGCGGCAGCGTGCGCGGAAGCTGGCCTCGTCGATATCCTTGCCGGGCTTGCCGACCATCGACTCGACCTTGTTTTCGATCGGCAGGCCGTGGCAATCCCAGCCGGGGATGTAGGGCGAATCGAAACCGGCCAGCTGCTTGGACTTGACGATCATGTCCTTGATCACCTTGTTCACCGCGTGGCCGATGTGGATCTCGCCGTTGGCATAGGGCGGGCCGTCGTGGAGCACGAATTGCGGTCGCCCGGCAGAGGCCTCGCGAATCGCCGCGTAGATGTCCATCGCCTGCCAGCGGGCGAGCATTTCCGGCTCGCGCTTGGCGAGATTGCCGCGCATGGGGAAGTCCGTCTGGGGCAGGTTCAGGGTGTCTTTGTACTGGCTCACGGGCGCTTACCGGGTCGGTCGTGGATGGAGATCGGGGCTGCGGATGGCAAAGCCGCCTACTCTACCGCAACGCGGCAAAGCGCGGCGAGTTCCGCTCGCAATATCGACCGCAAATCGCCACTTGCGGTATTTTATTGCGCGGCAAAAAAGGCGCGCGCGGCACGCTCGTCGCCGGCGATCGCCGCCTGCAGCGCATCCAGCGAATCGAACTTGCGCTCATCGCGCAGCTTGTGCAGGAACTCGATGCACAGGTGCTGGCCGTAGAGGTCGATCTCGACATCGAACAGATGCACCTCCAGCAGCGTGCGCAACCCGGCCACGGTGGGCCGCGTGCCGAGGTTGGCCATGCCCGCTCGCGGCCCGCCATCGGCGCCGCTGGCGGTCACCGCGAACACCCCGGAGAGCGGCGTGCGCCGCCGCCGCAGGGCGATATTGGCGGTGCGGTAGCCGAGCTGGCGACCGAGCTGCTGGCCGGGCATCACCCGGCCCTCCATCCGATACGGCCGGCCGAGCAGTTCGGCGGCGCCCGGCAGATCACCGGCGTCGAGGCAGCTGCGGATGCGCGTACTCGACACCCGCGCCGCATCCAGCGCATAGGTGCTGGTCGACTCCACGCCGAAGCCGCGCGCCGCACCGGCGCGGCACAGCAGCGCGAAGTCGCCGGCGCGGTCACGGCCGAAGCGAAAATCGTCGCCGACCACCAGATGGCGCACGCCCAAGCGCCCGACCAGCAGCTCGCCGATGAATTCCTGCGGCGGCTGCGCGGCGAGGCGCTCATCGAAGCGCAGCAGCAGCACGCGATCGACGCCGGTCTCGCGCAGCAGGCCGAGCTTCTCGCGCAGCCGGGTCAGTCGCGCCGGCGCCTCGCTGGGGCGGAAATACTCGTGGGGCAGTGGCTCGAAGGTGATCACGCAGGCCGGCAGGCCCAGCTCGCGGGCGCGTCGCGCCAGCCCGGCGAGCACCGCGCGATGACCGCGGTGGACGCCGTCGAAATTGCCGATGGTGGCCACGCAGCCGCGGTGGGCGGGACGCAGGTTGTAGCTGCCGCGGATGATCTGCAAGGGGCGGGCTCCGGTGCTCGCTGCATTGGGGGGCGACGCGCGCGGCGGCGCGACCGCGCGAACCGGGCCATCGCTCGCCATCAGGCGCGCAGGTGGCGCGGGCGCAGACCCAGCAGCCACAGGCAGGCCGCGTAACAGGCGGCCGCGGCGGTGATTATACCCAGCAGCACGCCGACTCGCTGCAGCGCCGGCAGCGTCCCCCAAACCGCCGCCGGCGGCGTCAGCCAGAGTAGCAGTGCGGCCATCGCCAGCAGCGCCACGGCGATTCGCGCCAGGTGCCGCCGCCAGCCCGGCTCGGGCCGGTAGATGCGCTCGCGATACAGGCGCCGGTACAGCATCAGCGCCTGCAACCAGGCGGACAGTGCGGTCGCCGCGGCCAGGCCGACGTGCGGCGCGGCGTAGTCGGCGAGCACCAGCGGCACCACCAGCAGCACGTTGAAAACCATGTTCGACAGCAGCGCGACGATGCCGATGCGCACCGGGGTTTTCATATCCTGCCGCGCAAAAAAACCCGGAGCGAGAATCTTGATGAACACAAACCCCGGCAGACCGAGCGCGTAGGCCACCAGGCTGGCCGCGGCCATCTGCGTATCCAGCGCGCTGAAGGCGCCGTACTGGAACAAACTGGCGAGGATCGGTGCCGCCAGCAGCGCCAGCCCGACGGCTGCGGGAATGGCGATCAGCGCGGCCATGCGCAGCGCCCAGTCGAGCGCGCGGCGAAAGCGCGCCGGGTCGGCATTGGCGTGATCGGCGGACAGCCGCGGCAGGATCACCGTCGCCAGCGCGATACCGAACACCCCGAGCGGGAACTCGACCAGCCGATCCGAGTAGTACAGCCAGCTGACCGAGCCGGCGACCAGAAACGAGGCGATCAGCGTATCCAGCAGCAGGTTGATCTGCGCCACCGAGGAGCCGAGGATCGCCGGCGCCATCAATTTCAGAATGCGGCGCACACCGCTGTGCCGCCAGCCCCAGCGCGGCCGCGGCAGCAAGCCCATTCGCGCCAGAAACGGCAGTTGAAAAGCGAGCTGCACGGCGCCGGCGACCAGCACTCCCCAGGCCAGCGCGGTGATCGGCTGGGCAAAGTGCGGCGCGGCCAGCAGCGCCGCAGCGATCAGGCATACGTTGAGCAGCACCGGGGTGAAGGCCGGCACCGCAAAGCGCCCGGCGCTATTGAGCATGCCGCCGGCGTAGGCCACCAGCGAGATGAAAAAAATGTACGGGAAGGTGATCCGCAGCATGTCCGCCGCCGCCGCGTAGCGCTCGGCGTCATCGGTGAAGCCGGGGGCGAAGATCAGCACCAGCAGCGGCGCGGCGGCGACACCGAAGGTGGTCACCACCAGCAGCACGCCACCCAGCGTACCGCAGACATGCGCCGCCAGATCGCGCAGCTCGGCGGCGCTGCGGCGCTCGCGGTACTCGGTGAACACCGGCACGAAGGCCTGTGCGAAGGCCCCTTCGCCAAACAGCCGGCGCAGAAAGTTGGGGATCTTGAAAGCAACGAAAAAGGCATCGGTCAGCGGCCCGGCGCCGAAGCTGATGGCGAATACCTGATCGCGCACAAAGCCGAGCAGCCGCGACAGCAGCGTCATCGCACTGACCAGCAGGCCCGAGCGCAGCAGCCCGCGCGCGCCGGCGGCGGCTGGTTTCGGTGCCCCGGCGGCGGGGTCGGGCGGCGTGGCGGCGCTCAAACGGCGTTTTCTCCGGTTGCGGCGTGGTGGGCCGCCGGGGCGGCAGCGCGGAGTGTACCAGAGGGGCTTGACAGCGTTGACAGTTGCCTGATAGCTGGGGATAATCGCGCGCTTTGCCGAATCCACGTGCAGATCGGCGGCCGCGCGCCGCGCCGCGCGGTCTTCGCCAGAATTGAGTTTTCCAGCCGGCGCAGCCCGCCCGGCAGCACCGAATCAAGCACCGATTACAGGAGTCGCCCCGTGGCCAACTCGCCCCAAGCCCGCAAGCGCGCCCGCCAGGCGGAAAAGCGCCGTCAGCACAACGCCAGCCTGCGCTCGATGATGCGCACCCACGTCAAAAAGGTGGTCAATGCCATCGAAGCGGGCGACAAGGACGCAGCTGTCGGCGCCTACGGCGCGGCCTGCAAGGCGCTGGACAGCAGTGCGCGCAAGGGGCTGATCCACAAAAACAAGGCCGCCCGACACAAGAGCCGCCTCAACGCCAGAATTCGCACCCTCTGACGGTGCGCGCGCCGCGCCCAGCCAGCCTGGCGGCGCGACAAAAAACCGGCCACGGGGCCGGTTTTTTTGTGGCCGATGCAGCGCCACCGCTCAACCCGCCTCGCTGATCAGCACCATGTTGTCGCGGTCGATCAGCTCCGGCTCCAGCACATAGCCGAGCAGCGCCTCGATCTGATGGCTGGGCTGGCCGACCAGCTTGCGCGTGTCGGCAGCCGAATAATTGACCAGCCCGCGCGCCACCTCGGCACCATCGGGCGCGCGACAGGCGACCAGCTCGCCGCGCTGAAAGCGCCCTTCCACCGCCGTCACCCCCACCGCCAGCAGGCTGGCGCCGGTCTCGCGCAGCACGCGCGCCGCGCCAGCATCGATATGCAGCGTGCCGCGCACCTTGAGCTGGTTGGCCAGCCAGCGCTTGCGCGCCAGCAGCGGTGCCTCGCCGGCGCGCAGCAGGCTGCCCAGCGGTTCGCCGCGCTGCAGGCGGAGCAGCGCCTGCGGCTCGCGGCCGGAGCAGATCACCGTGTCGGTGCCGGAGCGCGCGGCGCGCTCGGCGGCAGCCACCTTGGTGGCCATGCCACCACGGCCGAGAGCGCCGCCGGAGGGCTTGGCCATGCGCCGCAGGCGGGGGTCGTCGGCGGCCGCCTCGGCGACCAGCCGGGCCGCCGGATTGCTGCGCGGATCGCTGTCGAACAGGCCCTGCTGGTCGGTGAGAATGACCAGCAGCTCGGCCTCGACCAGGTTGGCGACCAGCGCGGCGAGGGTGTCGTTGTCGCCGAAGCGGATCTCGTCGGTGGTCACCGTATCGTTCTCGTTGACCACCGGGATGACCTTCAGCTCCAGCAGGGTGCGCAGCGTGGTGCGCGCGTTGAGGTAGCGGTGGCGACTGGCCAGATCGTCGTGGGTGAGCAGAATCTGCGCGGTGCCGATGGCGTGCCGCTTGAACTGCGACTCGTAGGCTTCGACCAGCCCCATCTGCCCGACTGCGGCGGCCGCCTGCAGCTCGTTGACCGCACTCGGCCGGCGCTGCCAGCCGAGCCGGCGCATGCCCTCAGCGATCGCCCCGGAGGAGACCAGCACCACCTCACAGCCGGCGGCGTGCAGCGCGGCGAGCTGCTCGCCCCAGTGGTGGATGGCGTCGAAATCGAGTCCACGGCCATCGTCGGTGACCAGCGCGCTGCCGATCTTTACCACCCAGCGGCGCGCCTGCCGCGGCACCTCACGCATCGCCATCGGCCGCCTGCGCGCCGCGCTCAGCCGCGCCGTCAACCTCAGCATCAGCCTCGGCCGCGGCATTCATCTGCTCGATGCGGGTCATCACCTGTGCGCAGAGCTGCTCGGTACCGGCGCCGCTGATCGCGCTGGTGCGAAACACCGGCCCGCGCCAAGCGAGCCGCTCGACAATGCTGGCACAGACCGCTTCGCGCTCGTCTTCGGCGAGCAGATCGACCTTGTTGAGCAGCAGCCAGCGCTCGCGCCGGGCCAGCGCCGGGCTGTATTTGTGCAATTCCTCGACCAGCGCCGCGGCGGCTGCCGCCGGATCTGTGCCATCCAGCGGAGCGACGTCGATCAGGTGCATCAGCAGGCGCGTGCGATCCAGATGCTTGAGGAACTGGATGCCGAGCCCGGCGCCGTCGGCAGCGCCCTCGATCAGCCCGGGGATATCGGCGATGACGAAGCTGCGGTGCGCCTCGATGCGCACCACGCCGAGATTCGGGTGCAGCGTGGTGAAGGGGTAGTCGGCGACCTTCGGCCGGGCCGCCGAGACGGCGCGGATCAGCGTCGACTTGCCGGCGTTGGGATAGCCGAGCAGACCGACATCGGCGAGCACTTTGAGCTCCAGCTTCAGCGCGCGCCGCTCGCCGGGAGTGCCCGGTTTGGACTGCCGTGGCGCACGGTTGGTGGAACTCTTGAAGCGGGTGTTGCCGAGGCCGTGAAAGCCGCCGCGCGCCACCAGCAGGCGCTGGCCGATGGCGGTCAGGTCGCCGATCAGCTCGCCGCTGTCGGCGTCGCTGGCCAGCGTGCCGACCGGCACGCGGATCTCGCAGTCAGCGCCGCCGCGCCCGGTGCAGTTGCGCCCGGCGCCGTTGTGGCCGCGCTCGGCGGCGAAGCTGCGCGTGTGGCGGAAGTCGATCAGGGTGTTCAGATCGCCGTCGGCGACCAGCCAGACGCTGCCGCCGTCGCCGCCGTCGCCGCCGTCCGGCCCGCCTTTGGGGATGTATTTTTCGCGGCGGAAACTGACGCAGCCATTGCCGCCGTCTCCGGCGCTGACCCTGATGGTGGCTTCATCGACAAACTTCATCGCAATGCTCGCTGCGCGGGGCCGGCGCAGTGTAGCGCAGGGCTGGCGCATTGGGGATATTCGGCGCGCTGTTGGTGAGCGGCTGCCGGCGGCGCTCGCCACGGCCGCCACCAGAGGCGCTGGAGGCGTTGTTCGCAAACACAAAAAACCCCGCCGCAGCGGGGTTTTCGTGCGCCGGGGGCGGCCGGCCTCAGCCGGGCACCACGTCGACGAACTTGCGGCTTTTCGGCCCGCGGGTGACGAACCTGACCACTCCGTCCGCCTTGGCGAACAGGGTGTGGTCGGTGCCGCAGCCAACGTTGTTGCCGGCGTGAAAGCGGGTACCGCGCTGGCGTACGAGAATGTTGCCCGCAATCACCGCCTGACCGCCGAAGCGCTTCACGCCGAGGCGTTTGGATTCTGAATCGCGGCCGTTACGCGTAGAGCCGCCTGCCTTTTTATGTGCCATGGATGTTACTCCCTCGGGCGAACACGGCTCAGCCGTTGATCGCGGTGATTTCCAGTTCGGTGTAGTTCTGGCGGTGGCCCTGCTGCTTGCGGTAGTGCTTGCGGCGGCGGAACTTGACGATCTCGATCTTCTTGCCGCGACCGTGGGCCCTGACCGTAGCGCTGACGGTGGCGCCCTCGACGGTCGGCGCGCCGACCTTGACGTCGTCGCCATCGGCGACCATCAGCACGTTATCGAGCTCGATGCTGTCGCCCTCGGCGGCGTTGAGCGTCTCGACGCGCAGCTTGTCGCCCGCCGCGACGCGATACTGTTTGCCACCGGTTTTGATTACCGCGTACATGGGTGTCTCCAGAGAAATGCCGATAGCAGCCGTGCGACATCCGCGATGCCGGCCCGACTGCATAAAACCTGTCTGCGAAAGGCGCGCGATTCTAGCGACAAGCCAGCGGCGCGTCAAATCCGTGCGCACTGCCCGCCAAGCCCGGCAATCAAGCCCGCGCAAAACGTCGTCAACTTGACACCCGTGGGAGCCGTTCCTAGCATGCGCCATCCCTCAATCCGGGCCCCTCGATGGACATCCAGACCGCGCAGGCGCTGATCGCCGACGACATGCGGCGCGTCGACGCCACCATCCGCGCCCGTCTGCGCTCCGACGTGGTGCTCATCAACCAGCTGGCCGAGTACATCGTCGCCAGTGGCGGCAAGCGCCTGCGCCCGCAACTGGTGGTGCTCTCCGCGCTGGCCGCCGGCTATCCCACCGGCGAGAACGCACGGGCGCACGTCGAACTGGCCGCGGTGATCGAATTCATCCACACCGCCACCCTGCTGCACGACGACGTGGTCGACGCCTCCGAGCTGCGCCGCGGTCGCGACACGGCGAACACCATCTGGGGCAATGAGGCGGCGGTGCTGACCGGCGATTTCCTCTACTCGCGGGCCTTTGAAATGATGGTCGACGTGGGCTCGATGCGGGTCATGGAGATCCTCGCCCAGACGACCAACACCATCGCCGAAGGCGAGGTGATGCAACTGCTCAACATGCACGAGCCGGATGTCAGCGAGGCGCAATACCTGAAGGTGATCCACGCCAAAACCGCCAAGCTGTTCGAGGCCGCGACCCGCCTGGGCGCGGTGCTCGCCGGTGGCGACGCAATCTGCGAGCAGGCGCTGGCCAGCTATGGCCTGCATCTGGGTACCGCCTTCCAGATCGTCGATGACGTGCTCGACTACAGCGCCAGCAGCGAGGTACTGGGCAAAAACATCGGCGATGATCTCGCCGAGGGCAAGCCCACGCTGCCGCTGATCATCGCCATGCGCGACGGCGACGACGCGGCGCGCGACACCTTGCGCGCGGCGATCGAAAACGGCGGCCGCGAGCGGATCACCGAAGTGCTCGACGTGATCGCCGCCAACGACGCGCTGGAGAAATCGATGCAGCTGGCGCGCCGCGAGGCCGCTGCCGCCGGCGTTGCCCTGCAGGCGCTGGCCGATGGCCCCGAGCGCCGTGCGCTGGCCTTTCTCGCCGAATATTCGGTGGCCCGCGACTACTGACGCGGCGGCCGGTGACGCGCCGGCCGGCGCGGCTCAGCCAGCCTCCGCCAGCAGCCGTTCGGCGCTGTGCAGCGAGCGCGCCACATAGCCACCGGCAAACAGATTGGCGTGGTTGAGCAGGTGGTAGAGCTGGTACAGCTCGCGGCGCAGGGGATAGCCCTCGGCCAGCGGCCAGGCCTCGCGGTAGGCGGCAAACATCGCCGTGGAGAAGCCGCCGAACAGCTCGCACAGCGCCAGATCGGTCTCGCGATCACCGTAGTAGGTGGCCGGATCGATGATCGCCGGCCGGCCATCCGCCAGCCAGCCGGCATTGCCCCACCACAGATCGCCGTGCAGCAGCGAAGGCTGCGGCCGATGCCCGCCGAGCAATCGCGGCACCACCGCACAGAGGCGCTCGCCGGCATCCAGCAGGCGCGGCGGCGCGGCGGCGCCGGCGAGCAGCGCCAACTGCGGGCGCAGGCGGTACTCGATGTAAAACTCAGCCCAGTCATCGCAGGGGCTGTTGCACTGCGGCGTGCCGCCGATGCTGTTGTCGCGGTGCCAGCCGTGGTATTCGGCGCGCTGGCGATGCAGCCCCGCCAATGCGCGGCCGAAACGCACCATCGCCGCGTCGCTGTTGCCATCGACCGCGGCGCCGTGCAGCGACAGATACTGCATCAGCAAAAAGGCGCGGTCGTCGAGCTCGCCATGCAGCAGCGGCTGCGGCACCACAAATTCACCCGATGCGGCCAAAGCCTCCAGCCCGGCGGCCTCGGCGGCAAAGTATTCGACCGGCGCGTCGTGGTGGAATTTGAGGTAGCAGTCGCCGGCGACGCTGCTCAGGCGATACCCGCGGCCGCCGTCGAGCGCCTGCCAATCGCGAAATTCCGGCGACTCGTCATAGGTCTCGCGCCAGAGCTGTGCCAGTTGCTCGCGCCAATCACCGCTGTCAGCGCCACTCATGCTTTGGATTCTGCTCATCGGCACGGGATACACCGAGTCGGCGCCGGCGCCGCAACCGGCCCGGCAGCACGGCGAACAGGCTGGCGAGCGCGACCACCGACCAGTCGGCACCACCGCCGCTCTGGGCGACCGGGTTGCTCAGGTACAGACTGAAGCGATTATCGGCGCTGGCCAGGTCGTAGACACCACGGGCATCGACACTGCTGACCAGCGGCATCACTTCCCGACTCAACAGGCGCAGCTGCAGTTGCAGGCTGGTCTGCTCGCCTACGCGCAGATCGCCGTGATCGCAGTGCAGCAGGTCGCCATCGAGGCGGCAGCTCTGCGGAACCTCGACCAGGGCCAGCGTGTCGGGGATCCGTGTCTGGCTGGTGATCTGCGCGGCGTCGCGCTGGGCGTCGCGATTGAACACCAGCAGGTCGACGAGGGTGGTCCGACCCACGATCGGCGTGCCGTTACTGGCCAGCTGTACGGCCAGATCGATGTTGTCATCATTGCAGCTGGCGGCGACGCGCGCGGCCATATCGTCGAGGCTGCATTGACTGAATCGACTCTGCATCTGCGCGGTGAACAGCGGCCACATGAGCAGGTCTGGCTGCGCCGCACAGGCAGTCAGATCATCGTGCACCGCGCCGAGGCTGTGGCCCAGCTCGTGGGCGACCAGTTGCACGTCATGAATGAAAGGGGTGGACAGCGAGGTGTCGTAGCCGTCGCCGCGACAGGCGGTGTCGATCCACGCCAGGCCGATCACGTCCCCCGGGTCCTGGGTGCCGCTGAACAGGTGTACCAGCCCCAGTTCGCCGTCCAGCTCGGCGGCCGCGCCGGCGGCCAGATCCGGGTCTCTGCGGCGATAATCGACGAAGGCATCGAGCACCGCGCTGACCGCCCCGTTGTTAGCGCGGGACGCGGCGCGCATCGGGTCGTCGTTCTCGTCGAGCACCTTGACCAGCGCCACGCGCAGCGCCACCCCCAGCTCCTCGCGGAAGATGCCATCGACGCTGTTGAGCACCGACAAGGCCTGCAGCGCGCCCTGGCCGGCGTTGCGCTCATCGAACAGGGTGTCCACCAGCACGGCGATGTGTACCACCCGCGTCGGCGCTTCGCCATTGCGCGGCAGCGCGCGGGCGATCTCCTCGCTGGCCTGGCGGGCCGCCGCATCAACGCTCGCCAGCGGCGGCACCAGAGCGTGGTCGGTGCCAAAGGCATCGCCCTGGTCGCCGTCGGTGACGTCGATCATCACCAGCTCATCGTCGCCGCGCGGCTCGATGCCCCCCTGCTGATCGATGCGATACATCCGCTGCCAGGCGCGCAGCGTGCCGGTGAACAGATCGCCGCGGCGCGTCAGGCGCACCCAGGAATCGTCGGCACCGACCACCGAGCCTGCGTAAAAACGGATATCGGCGAGGCTTTGCAGGCTGGCTGACGGAGCGATCAACTTTGGCTCCGCGATGGCTTCACTGGGGTGCAGGTCGAGCTCGAACTCGCTGCCCAGCGCGGCGATCCGCAAGCGCACGCCGCCATCGTCATCTTCCGTGACGGAGATCAGGCGCAGTGGCGAGACCTGCGCGGTGCGGGTCGCGGCCTGCAAGCCGGAAAGGCTCGCCAGCAGCAGGGCGAGGGTGCAAAACAGGGTCGCCAGTGACATGGCGTGCGGCTGGCGCCGCGGGCGGGATGGCGGGATCATCGGCAAACCTGTAACTGAGCGGTTGGCCAGTCTATTTACGCCGAAGGCCGCGTTCTGTGCGCGATTGCGCTGAATGTGTCGCAAGTTTCGTGAACTTTCCCCTTGGCAAGCATGCCGGCACCCGCCGCCAGCGTCCCGGCGGCAGGCCATCCAGCGACCAGTCGCCGACCCGCGCGCGCACCAGTCGCAGGGTCGGGAAGCCGACCGCCGCGGTCATCCGCCGCACCTGCCGGTTGCGCCCCTCGACGATACCCAGCGCCAGCCAGCTGGTGGGCACCGACTTGCGGTAGCGCACCGGCGGATCGCGCGGCCACAGATCCGGCGCGGCGATGCGCTCGGCGCGCGCCGGCCGGGTGGCACCATCCCTGAGCTGCACGCCGGCGCGCAGCGCGGCCAGCGCGGCGGCGTCGATCTCACCCTCCACCTGCACCCAGTAGGTCTTCTCCAGCTTGTGGCGCGGCTCGGCGATGCGCGATTGCAGCCGGCCGTGGTCGGTCAGCAGCAGCAGCCCCTCGCTGTCGCGATCCAGCCGGCCGGCCGGGTAGACGCCGGGCAGCTCGATAAAATCGGCCAGCGTCGGCCGGCCATCGCCGCCGCTGAACTGGCAGAGCACGCCGAACGGCTTGTTGAACAGGATCAGCTGCGCCACGCCCACAGCCTCAGTGCGACTGCCGCTGGCCGTACAGCCGCGCGTACAGGCCGCCCTGCTCGATCAGCTCGCCGTGGCTGCCCTGCTCGGCGATCCGGCCATCCTCGAACACATACACCCGGTCGGCCTGCTTCACCGCCGACAGGCGATGCGCGACGATCAGCGTGGTGCGCCCCTGCAGGTACTCGGCCAGCGCGCTGTGCAGGCGCTGCTCGGTCTGCGTGTCCAGCGCGCTGGTGGCCTCGTCGAGAATCACCACCGCCGGGTCGGTGAGCACCATCCGCGCCACCGCCAGGCGCTGCCGCTGGCCGCCGGAGAGGCGCACCCCCTGGCGGCCGACGCGGGTGTCGAGGCCCTCGTCCAGCGCGGCCACGACATCGTCGAGCTGGGCGATGCGCAGCGCGCGCCACAGCTCGGCGTCGTCGATATCGCGGCCGAGGCCGAGGTTGTTGCGCACCGAATCGTTGAACAGCGCCGGCTGCTGCAACACGGTGGCGACGTGCTCGCGCACCCGCTGCAGGCCGATCTCGCTGACCGGCACACCATCGAACAGGATCTCCCCTCGCTGCGCCGGATACAGGCCCAGCAGCACCTGCACCAGGGTCGATTTGCCGCCGCCGGAGGCGCCCACCAGGGCGACCTTTTCACCGGCCGCGACGCGCAGCGAGACGCCGTTGAGCACCGGCGCGTCGTCGCGATAGGCGAAGTGCACGTCGCGCAGCTCCAGACCCACGGTGCGCTTGCCGGCGAAGGGGTCGTGCAGCGCCGGGTAGTCCGGCTCGCTGCGCAGCAGGCGCAGGCGATCGACGCGCGCCAGCGCCGCCGAGGCGCCGTAGCCGGCGTACTGGATGCCGAGCACTTCCTGCACCGGCCCCATCATGAACCACAGGTAGCCGAACACGGCGAGCATCAGGCCGACGCTCAGATCCGAATAGACCACCAGCAGCATGGCCACCGCGCGGAAGATGTCGAAGCCGAACAGGAACAGCACGAAGCTGGCGCGGTTGGCGGCGTCGGATTTCCAGGCAAAGGCGGCCGAATCGCGCTGCACGCCGCGCGCGGCGTCGATCACCCGGCCGATGTAGTGGCGCTCGCGATTGCTGGCGCGGATCTGCTGGATCGCTTCGAGGGTCTCGGCGAGCGCCTGCTGAAACAGTTCGAAAGCGCTGTTTTCTCTGCTTTTCAGATGCTTGACGCGCTTGCCGACCACGGTGGTGAAGTAGATCACCACCGGGTTGGCGATCAGAATGAACAGTCCCAGCGGCCAGTGGATGGCCAGCAGCACCACCGCGGTGCCGAGCACGCTGAGCACCGCGACGAGGAATTTGCTCAGGCCCTCGCCGATGAACTTGTCAACGGTTTCCAGATCGGTGACCAGATGGCTGGCCACGGTGCCGCCGCCGAGGGTCTCGTATTCGGCCATCGACACCCGCTGCAAGCGCTGCAGCAGATCGCGGCGGATGCGCAGGGTGATGTCCTTGGCGATCAGCGTGAACTGGCGCGCCTGCCAGACGTTGAGCAGCAGCGTGACGACGCGCAGCACCAGCGTCAGCAGCAGCACCGCGAGGATGTACAGCACCGGGCCGTGCCAGCTCACAGGGGCCAGCGACTCGATGGCCGCCACCGCCGGGCCGGGCTGATCCAGCAGCACCTCGTCGACCAGCAGCGGCATCAGCAGCGGCAGCGGCACCGCGGCCAGCGTCGCCAGCAGCGCGACGAGGTGCGCGATGACCAGTTCGCGACGGTGTTGCAGCGCCACGCGGCGGATGTAGGCCCAGTCGTAGCGGGTCGCTTCGGCATTGCTGTTGGCGTCGTTCAAGGCGGTGGGTCGTCGGTGGGCGAACCGCACATTGTGCGGCCTGTGGGGCGCGGAGTGAATGGCCGGGCCGCAAGCGGTCGCCTCAGGCCGGCGCCGCCGGGCGCCGCTCGACGACGATCGCCGCCACCCCGGCGATCACCACCGCGCCGCCGATCAGCACCTGCGCCGCCGGGCGCTCGCCGAGCAACAGCGCGCCGCCGAGGATCGAAAACACCGGCAGCAACAGCAGGTAGGGGCCGACGCTGCTGATCGGAAAGCGCCCCAGCAGGTGGTACCAGACGCCGTAGGCCAGCGCGGTCATCACCAGGCCGAGATACAGCACCGTGCCCCACACCACCCAATTGGCCTCGGCGATCAACCGCAGCTGGTCGCTCTCCACCAGCCACGAGGCAAAAAACAGCTGCGGCGCGGCGCACACCGACACCCAGGCGATCAGCGCGAAACCACCGACCTCGCCGAGGCGGCGGATCATCACCTGCCCGCAGGCCCAGAGGAAGGCACCGATGACCACCAGCAGCAGCGGCAGCCAGTCGTTGTGCAGCTGCGGCTCGCCGGCGATCAGCGCCACCCCGGCGAAGGCCAGCAGCATGCCGAACAGCTTGCGCGCACCGGGGCGATCGTTGAGGAAGATCGCCCCCAGCAGCACCATGAATGGCACCTCCAGCTGCACCACCAGCGCCGCCACCGAGGCATCCAGCGATTTCAGCCCATAAAAGGTGAAGCCGTACTGCAACGCCGCGGAAATCAGCGCGATCAGGAAGATCTGCGCCATCAGCCCGCGCGGTCGCGGCACGAACCAGACCATCGCCAGCGCGGTGACGGTGAAGCGAAAGGCCATCAGCAGGATCGGCGGAAAATACTCCAGCGCGGCCTTGGCGAAGACGAAGCCCATGCCCCAGATCATCGGCACCGATAGCGCCAGCAAGCAGTCCCGCGCGCGCATCCGGCGCCTCCCCAAGATGACAAACCGCAAAGTGGCGCAGCATGCGGGCGCCGTGCGACGGCTGTCCAGCGGCTGTCGCGCCGCTGTCGCCAGCGCACCAGCCAGCGCACCAGCCAGCGCACCAGCCAAGCGCACCCGCCCGCGCGGTCACCGCGTCAGAGAATCCCCGGCAGCTTGAGCTCGTGCTCGCGGGCGCAGTCGATGGCGGTTTCGTAGCCGGCGTCCGCATGCCGCATCACCCCGCTGGCCGGGTCATTCCACAGCACCCGCGCGATGCGCGCGTCGGCCGCCTCGCTGCCATCGCAGCAGATCACCACCCCGGCGTGCTGCGAAAAACCCATGCCGACGCCACCGCCGTGGTGGAAGGACACCCAGGTGGCGCCGCTGGCGGTGTTCAGCAGAGCGTTCAGCAGCGGCCAGTCGGAGACCGCATCCGAGCCATCGCGCATCGCCTCGGTCTCGCGATTCGGGCTGGCCACCGAGCCGGAGTCCAGATGATCGCGGCCGATCACCACCGGCGCCTTCAGCTCGCCGCTGCGCACCATCTCGTTGAAGGCCAGGCCGAGCCGGTGGCGCTGGCCGAGCCCGACCCAGCAGATGCGCGCCGGCAGACCCTGAAAGCGGATCCGCTCGCGGGCCATGTCCAGCCAGTTGTGCAGCTGCGAATCGTCCGGGATCAGCGCCTTCACTTTCTGATCGGTCTTGTAGATATCCTCCGGATCGCCGGACAGCGCCGCCCAGCGGAACGGGCCGACACCGCGACAGAACAGCGGCCGCACGTAGGCCGGCACAAAGCCGGGGAAATCGAAGGCCTTGGCCACGCCCTCGTCCAGCGCCACCTGGCGGATGTTGTTGCCGTAGTCGACGCAGGGGATGCCGCGGGCGTGGAATTCCAGTATCGCCCGCACGTGCACGGCCATGGATTGCTTCGCCGCGGCGCTGACGCGCTCGGGGTTGGCGCTGGACTCCCTGCGCCACTGCTCGACCGTCCAGCCGATCGGCAGGTAGCCGTTGACCGGGTCGTGGGCCGAGGTCTGGTCGGTGACCAGATCCGGCGTCGCACCGCGCGCCACCAGCTCCGGCAGCACCTCCGCGGCATTGCCGAGCAGTCCCACCGACAGCGCCTCGCCCTTTTCGCGGGCCGCTTCGATCATCGCCAGCGCCTGGTCGAGATCGCCGGCGCGGCAGTCCAGATAGCCGTTGCCGAGACGGAAATCGATGCGCGTCTCATCGCACTCGATGGCCAGCATCGAGTAGCCGGCCATGGTCGCCGCCAGCGGCTGCGCACCGCCCATGCCGCCGAGGCCGGCGGTCAGAATCCACCTGCCGCGGGTATCGCCGCCGAAGTGCTGGCGACCGGCCTCGGCGAAGGTCTCGTAAGTGCCCTGCACGATGCCCTGCGAGCCGATGTAGATCCAGCTGCCGGCGGTCATCTGGCCGTACATCATCAGGCCCTTGCGATCGAGCTCGTTGAAGTGCTCCCAGTTGGCCCAGTGCGGCACCAGATTGGAATTGGCGATCAGCACCCGCGGCGCGTCGGCGTGGGTGCGAAACACGCCCACCGGCTTGCCCGACTGCACCAGCAGCGTCTCGTCGGATTCCAGCTCGCGCAGCGCGGCGACGATCTGCTCATAGCAGGCCCAGTCGCGCGCCGCGCGGCCGATGCCACCGTAGACCACCAGCTCCGACGGCCGCTCGGCCACCGCCGGATCGAGGTTGTTCATCAGCATCCGCAGCGGCGCCTCGGTGAGCCAGCTCCGAGCGCTGAGCTTGTTGCCGTGGGGGGCGCGGATCGCGCGGCTGGCGTCGACGCGGGGATCGGTGCTCATGTCAGTCTCCGGGCAGGTTCAACGGCGCGACGCAAAGCCGCCGGGCAGCGCGGTGTACGGCTGGCGACCCTGGGTGCGGTAGCGGGCGTAGAGGTCGTAGCGGCTGCCCGGATAGCTGAAGGTGGCACAGGAGACCACCGCCTCGCCGGCCCAGGTGCGCCGATCGAGCTGCAGGCAGGGCTCGCCGGCCGGCAGTTCGAGCAGCTCACGGGTGCGCGCGTCGGGCAGCACCGCGCGCACCGTGTGTTCGATTTCGTCCGCCGGCACCTGGGCGATCAGGTATTCCGCCGGGGTGGTCCGGGCCAGATCGACAGCGGCGAAATCCGGCGCCAGCGCCGGGTTGATGGCGCGCTCTTCGAGCTGGATCGGCGCACCGTCGCGACTGTGCACCAGCAGCAACCGGTGCACCTCGGTACCCGCCACCAGCTCCATCCGCGCCGCCAGCGACTCGCCCGCCGGCGCCAGCGAGCGCTCGATCACCCGCGCGCTGTGCGCGCCGCCCTCGGCGCTGATCTCCTCGGCGATGTTGCGGATCTCCACCAGGCTGGCGTGGCGCTTGCGCTCGGCGACGAAGGTGCCAACCCCCTGCAGCCGCTGCAGCAGGCCGCGCTGGGCCAGCTCGCGCAGCGCGCGGTTGGCGGTCATGCGGCTGACGCCGAGCGCCGCGACCAGCGCGTTCTCCGAGGGGATGCGCCGCCCCGGCAGCCAGTGGCCGTCGCGGATCAGCGCCTCGATATGCGCCATCACGCGGCGGTACAGCGGGCTGGGCGCAGCGCTCTCGGGCAGCGGTGGGATGGCCGCGGTGTCGCGCGTGCGTTCGCCGGGCCGGCTCACGCCAGCGCGCCGGCGAAATCCAGCGCCACCGGATGGCCGGCGACGAAGCGCCCGGCGCAGGGGTTGTGGCCGAACTCGTAGACCAGCGCCTCCGGGTGCGGCAGATCCCACAGCGCCAGATCGGCGTCGAAGCCGGGGGCGATCTGGCCGCAGCGCTCGCCGAGGCCGAGGGCGCGCGCGGCGTGGCGGGTGGTGCCGGCCAGCGCCTCCAGTGGCGTCAGGCCGAACAGCTGGCAGCCCAGGTGCATCGCCAGCGGCAGCGAGCGCAGCGGCGAGCTGCCGGGGTTGAGATCACTGGCCACAGCGATCGGCACACCGGCGGCGCGCAGCGCGGCGACCGGCGGCGGGCGCTTCCCGCGCAGGCAGTAAAAAGCGCCGGGCAGCAGCACCGCGACGCAGCCGGCCTCGGCCAGCGCAGCCACGCCGGCGGCATCGAGGTATTCGAGATGATCGACCGAGAGCGCGTCGAAACGCGCCGCCATGGCGCTGCCACCGCAGTTGGAGAGCTGCTCGGCGTGCAGCTTCACCGGCAGCCCCAGCTCGCGGGCGTGGACGAACAGCCTGGCGAGCTGCGCCGCGGAGAAGGCGATCGACTCACAGAAACCGTCCACCGCATCCACCAGCCGCTCGCCGTGCAGCGCCGGCAGCACCGCCTCGCAGAGGTGTTCGATGTACTCATCGGCGTGCCCGGCAAACTCGCCCGGCAGGGCGTGGGCGCCGAGGAAGCTGGTCACCACGCGCAGCGGGCGCAGCTCGCCGATGCGCCGCGCCACGCGCAGCATCTTCGCCTCTTCGAACAGGTTCAGGCCGTAGCCGGATTTGATCTCCAGGGTGGTCACGCCGCCGGCGCAGAGGTCATCGACGCGCGCCAGCGCCGCCTCCAGCAGCTCGTCCTCGCTGGCCGCGCGGGTCGCCCGCACCGTGGCCATGATGCCGCCGCCATCGCGGGCGATCTGCGCGTATTCCTCGCCGGCCAGACGGCGGGCGAACTCGTGCGAGCGGTCGCCACCGAATACCGCGTGGCTGTGGCAGTCGATCAGCCCCGGCGTCAGCAGGCGGCCGCCGGCGTCGATCACCTGGCGTGCGGCGCGACACTGTGGTGGCGCCGCATCCAGCTCGCCGACCCAGGCGATGCGCCCGGCGGCGATGGCCAGCGCGCCGCCTGCGACCAGCCCGTAACCATCGCGACCGTAGCCCTCCCGACCGGGGTCGAGGGTGGCGATCAGCGCGTTGTGAATGAAACTGTCCACGATAGCCCCGCCATCCGCCGCCGCGGCCGTGTGCGCAACGATTGTCGCGCGGGGGATTGCCCGCGGCGGTCGGCTTGCTCTAACTTGTATATACAAGCTAAGGCGAATCGATCCCGCTGGCAAGCCCGCAGCGCCGCGGGGGCGACGATCTCCAGTATCCGGCCAGTAACCGGCCAGCAACCGGCCAGCGCCGGAGGCCGCAGCGGCACAGCGGAAGCCACAGACATGCGCACACTGCATTTCGAGCAACTCTTCGACGGCCGCCACTGGCACCGTGACGGCGCCAATCTGGGCATCGACGAGCACGGCGACATCACCGCCGTCACCCCCGGCCCCGCGCTGCCGAACGCCGAGCGGCGCCGCGGCGTGGCCCTGCCCGGCCTGCCCAATCTGCACAGCCACGCCCACCAGCGCGCCATGGCGGGCCTGGGCGAGCGCGCCCGCGGCGCCGACAGCTTCTGGCACTGGCGCGAGCTGATGTACCGCTGCCTGGCGCAGCTCGGCCCGGATGAATTGCAGGCGCTGGCCGCGCAGTGCTATCTGGAGATGCTCGAAGCCGGCTACACCGCGGTGGCCGAGTTCCACTACCTGCACCACGACCTCGACGGCCGCCGCTACGCCGATCGCGCCGAGCTGTCGCGGCGGCTGCTGGCGGCGGCGGATGAGGTCGGCATCGGCATCAGCCTGCTGCCGGTGCTGTACGACGCCGGCGGCTTCGGCCCGCAGCCGATCGGCGCTGGCCAGCGGCGCTTTTTCAACTCGGGTGACGACTACCTGCGTTTGCTCGAATCGCTCGCCCCGGATTGCGACGGCCAGCCGCAGCGCGCCCTCGGCATCTGCGCCCACTCGCTGCGCGCCGCCAGCCCGCAGGCGCTGGCGCTGGCGCTCGAAAACCGCGGCCAGCGGGTGGTGCACATCCACATCGCCGAGCAGACCGCCGAGGTCGAGCAGTGCATCGCCTGGTGCGGCCAGCGGCCGGTGGCGCACCTGCTCGACCACTACCCGGTGGATGCGCGCTGGTGCCTGATCCACGCCACCCACATCGACGCCGAAGAACTCGCCGGGATGGCCGCGCGCGACGCCATCGCCGGGCTCTGCCCGACCACCGAGGCGAATCTCGGCGACGGCATCTTCCCGGCCGCCGACTGGCTGGCCAGCGCGGGTCGCTTCGGCGTCGGCAGCGACAGCCAGATCTCGATCAGCCCGGTCGAAGAGCTGCGCTGGCTGGAATACGCGCAACGCCTGACCGGCCGCCGACGCGCGGTACTGGCGGATGGCGAGCCACTCGGCCAGCGACTGTACGCCGGCGCGCTGGCCGGCGGCGCGGCGGCCTGCGGGCGCGACATCGGCCGCCTCGCCGCCGGCGCGCGTGCGGATCTGCTGGTGCTCGACCCGCGCCATCCACGGCTCGCCGCCGGCAGCGCCGAATCGTTGCTCGACTGCTGGCTGTTCGCCGCCGACGCCAGCGCCATCAGCGAGGTGATCGTCGCCGGCGAGACGCGCGTCAGCGGCGGCCGCCACAGCTGTCGCGAGGCGGTCGGCGAACGCTTTCGCGCCGCGCTGGCGCGGCTGGCGCTGCGCGCATGAAGCTGCAACTGCGCGCCGGTGAGCTGGATCTGGCCAGCCTGCAGCGGGTCTGGCGCGGCGAGCCGGACGGCGCGGTCGAGCTGCAACTGGCGGCGGCCGACCGCGCGCGGGTGCGCGCCGCGCGGCAGACGGTGGAGGATGTCATCGCCCGCGGCGAGACGGTCTACGGCATCAACACCGGCTTCGGCCAGCTGGCGCAGACGCGCATCGACGCCGGCTCGCTGGACGAATTGCAGCGCAATCTGGTGCTGTCGCACGCCTGCGGCGTCGGCGAGCTGCTCGACGACGCCACGGTGCGGCTGGTGATGCTGCTGAAGATCAACAGCCTGGCGCGCGGCTACTCGGGGGTGCGCGAGCTGCTCATCGACCGGCTGATCGCGCTGCTCGCCGAACGCTGCTACCCGGCCATTCCGGCCAAGGGCTCGGTGGGTGCCAGCGGCGATCTGGCACCGCTGGCACACTTGAGCTGCGCGCTGCTCGGCGAGGGCCGGGTGCGTCGCGACGGCGAGCTGATACCGGCGGCGCGCGCGCTGGCCGAGCTCGGCCTCGAACCGCTGAGCCTGCGCGCCAAGGAGGGGCTGGCACTGCTCAACGGCACCCAGGTGTCCACCGCGCTGGCGCTGCGCGGCCTGTTCGAGGCCCAGGATTGCGCCGAGGTGGCACTGGTCGCCGGCAGTCTGGCGGTGGACGCGGCGCTCGCCAGCAGCGTGCCCTTCGATCCGCGCATCCAGGCGGTGCGCGGCCAGCCGGGGCAGATATTCGCCGCGGCGCGCTACCGCGAGCTGCTGGACGGCAGCCAGATCAACGCCTCGCACGCCGGCTGCGACAAGGTGCAGGATCCCTACTCGCTGCGCTGCCAGCCGCAGGTGATGGGCGCCTGTCTCGACCAGCTGCGCGCCGCCGCGCAGGTGCTGCTTGCCGAGGCCAATGCGGTCTCCGACAACCCGCTGGTGTTCGCCGCCGAGGGCGGCGGGCGGGGCGAAATCCTCTCCGGCGGCAACTTTCACGCCGAGCCGGTGGCGCAGGCGGCGGATAGCATCGCCGTGGCGCTGGCCGAGATCGGCGCACTCTCCGAGCGGCGCACCGCGCTGCTGATCGACGCCCACCTGAGCCAGCTGCCGCCGTTTCTGATCGAGGAGAACGCCGGGCTGAACTCCGGCTTCATGATCGCCCACGTCACCGCCGCCGCGCTGGCCAGTGAAAACAAGAGCCTGGCGCATCCGGCCAGCGTCGACAGCCTGCCGACCTCGGCCAATCAGGAGGATCACGTGAGCATGGCCACCTTCGCCGCGCGGCGCCTGGCGGACATCGCCGACAACCTGCGCCACATTCTCGCCGTCGAGCTGCTGGCGGCGGCCCAGGGCATCGATCTGCGCCGCCCGCTGCGCTCGTCGGATGCGCTGGAGCGCGCCCACGCAGAGATCCGCGCGCGCGTCGAGCGCTGGGATCGCGACCGCTACTTCGCCGACGACATCGCGGCGATCAGCGCGCTGATCGAGTCCGGCGGGCTGGGTGCCGGGGTGGTCGCCGGCTATCTGCAGGGCACCGCATGAGCACTTTCGAGCTGCACCGCGGCGCGCTGCCGCTGCTGATCAGCATGCCCCACGCCGGCACCGGGCTGCCGCCGGATCTGCGCTCGCGATTGACCGACATCGCCTTCGAACTGCGCGACACCGACTGGCACATCCCGCGGCTCTACGGCTTTGCCGAATCGCTCGGCGCCAGCACCCTGCGCCCGCACTACAGCCGCTATCTGATCGATCTCAACCGGCCGCCGGACGGCCGCTCGCTGTACCCCGGCCAGGCCGGCACCGGGCTGTGCCCGCTGAGCCAGTTCGACGGCCAGCCGCTGTACCGCACCGGCGCCGAACCGGACGACGCCGAGATCGAGTCGCGCCGGCGGCGCTACTGGCAGCCCTATCACGACGCGCTGACCGACGAACTGGCACGGCTGCGGGATATCCACGGCTACGCGATCCTGTTCGAGGCGCACTCCATCGCCTCGCGAGTACCGCGGCTGTTCGACGGCCGGCTGCCGGATCTGAATCTGGGTACGGCGCGCGGCGAGAGCTGCGCTGCGACTTTGCGCGAGTCTGCGGCCGCGGTGCTGGCCGGTCAGTCGGACTACTCACAGGTGGTCGATGGGCGCTTCATCGGCGGCTACATCACCCGTCACTACGGGCGGCCGGCGCAGGGCGTGCACGCGCTGCAATTGGAGATCGCCCAGTGCAGCTACATGGATGAGGCCGCGCCGCCCTTCGCTTACGCTGCGCAGCGCGCAGCGCCGTTACAGGCACTGCTGCAGCGATTGCTGGAGGCGCTGCTGGCCGCAGCGCGCGATTGAATCCCCGGGCCGAGTGCCCGGGGGAACGGGCTCGGCTATTCGATCAGCACGAACAGCGCCTGCCGGCCGCGCTGGATATTGAACAGCAGGCGGCCGCCGGCGGCGCGCTCGGCCACCCGGCGCAGGTCTTCGAGATCGGCGATGCGGGCGCGATTCAGCGAGCGGATGATGTCGCCCTCGCGCAGCCCGGCGGCCCAGGCCGGGCTGCCCGGCGCCACCGCGGCGAAGCGCACATATTCGATATCCTGATACTGATCCTTCTGCACCTCCTCGCGCAGCAGTGCACCGGCGAGGCGTGGCGAGAGCTGCTCGCCGCGCAGTTCGGCGTCGCGGCGCGGGGAGATCCGCGCGCTGAGGGTGTGCTCGCGACCGTCGCGCAGCACGTCGATATCCACCCGCTGGCCGACCCGCAGCAGGCCGAGCACGTTGCGCATATCGGTCTGGCGGCGGATCGGGCGGCCATCGACGGCGATGATCACGTCGCCGACGCGCAGCCCGGCGGCGGCGGCGGCGGAATCCTCCTCGACCGCCACTACCACCACGCCCTGGCTGCGCTGCAGGCCGAAGGCGGCGGCCAGCTCGGCGTCCAGATCCTGCGCGGCGAGGCCGAGCCGGCCGCGGCGCACCTCGCCGAATTCCACCAGTTGCTCCATCAAGCCGCGCGCCATGTTGGCCGGAATCGCGAAACCGATGCCGACATTGCCGCCGGAGGGGCCGACGATGGCGGTATTGATCCCGGCCAGCTGGCCGCGCAGATCGACCAGCGCGCCGCCGGAATTGCCGGGGTTGATGGAGGCGTCGGTCTGGATGAAATCCTCGTAGTCCTCGATGCCGAGACCGCTTCGCTGCAGCGCGCTGATGATGCCCGAGGTGACCGTCTGGCCGAGGCCGAAGGGGTTGCCGATGGCGACCACGAAATCGCCGACCCGCAGCGCGTCCGAATCCGCCCAGGGGATGGCGGTTAGATTGTCCGCCGGGATGCGGATCACCGCCACGTCCGAGGCCGGATCGCTGCCGACCAGCTCGGCGTCCAGCTCGCGGCCGTCGGAGAGGGTGACGCGGATCTGCTCGGCGTTTTCGATGACGTGGTGGTTGGTGATCACCAGCCCGGCGTCGGCATCGACGATCACCCCGGAGCCGAGACTCTGGGTGGCGCGCTCGCGCTGGAACTGCGGCAGATCGAAGAAGCGGCGGAAGAAGGGATCGTCGAACAGCGGGCTGACGCGCACCCGCACCCGGCCACGGGTGGCGATGTTGACCACCGCCGGCTTGGCCTGCTCCAGCATCGGCGCCAGGGTGGGAATCTCGCCGCTGGCGAAGGGCCAGGCGCCGGCATGTGCCGGCGCCACGGCGAGCAGGCACAGCGCCGCAGCGATCGCCAGCAGTGCGTTTGCCTGGCCGCGCGCCGGCACCACTGCGCGCCTCAGTGCTTGACCGCGATGCGTCGCGACAAGGCCTGGCTGCGCGGGATGCGCAGCGACAGCACGCCGTCGCTGTACGCGGCGCTGATGGCCTCGACGTCGATGTCATCGGGCAGGCGGAAGCGGCGTTCGATGCGGCCGCGGACGCGCTCGCGGCGCAACCAACGCTGCGGCGCGCCGTCGTTATCCGCCGGCTCGTGCCCGCCGTGCTCAGCCGCGCTGCCAGCCGCTGCATCGGCAGCGCCACGCTGGGCTTCGATGGTCAGCAGGCCGTTCTCGAAATGTACGCCGATGCTGTCCGCGGCGACGCCGGGCAGGTCGGCATCGAGGTACAGGGCGGCGCCATCGTCGCGGATGTCCACCGCCATGCCGGCGCTGGCCGGGGCGGCCGGCGAGACTGCGCGACCGGCAGCGCGGGTGGGGAGCTGGCGCCGCGCGAGCGGCAACTGGTGAAACTGGATGCGGGTCATGGCGCGATCTCCGGTTGCTGTGTTGGCTGTTTGCGCAAATCTGGGGACGGCGCGGAGACTTTCAAGCACCGGCGGTGCGACGAAACACCAGCAGCTGGTTGTCGCGCGGCAGCTCGATGATCTCCACCAGCTCCAGCGCGCACTCGGCGCCGAGGCGGCGCAGCTCGGCCAGCTGGCGCACGCCGCGCTGTGGGTCGGCCTGGCGCAGGGCTCGATCGAAGGCCAGATTGCTGGCCGCGCTGCCGCGCCCGAGACCGCCATCGGCGGGCGCGGCGTCGTCGAGAAACGGGCCGTAGATGAGCAATTCTCCGCCCACCGGCAGGCGCGCGGCGGCGCCGACAAACAGTGCGCGCACCTCGGCCCAGGCGACGATGTGCAGGGTGTTGCAGGTGTAGCAGGCGTCGCAGCCTTCGATCGGCCAATCGGCGCGGCGCAGATCCAGCGCCAGCGGCGGCAGCAGGTTGCCGAGACCGCTGCGGCGCACGCGCTCGGCGAGGCCGGGCAGCTGTTCGGGCAGCTCGCTGGGCTGCCAGCGCAGCTTCGGGCACTCATCGGCCAGCGCGGCGGCGAAGAATTCGCCGTGCTGGCCGCTGCCGCTGCCGATCTCCAGCAACAACCCGACGTCGCGCAGGCGCATGCGGATGGCGTTGAGGATCGGCCGCTTGTTCTGCTCGGCGGCGGGGGCGTGGGGCAGGGCGTGCATACCGGGCCGGCCGCTCAGTCGTCGGGGTTGTCGAAGCCGTAGTCGCGCTCGACCCGCGCCACCCGCAGGCGAAACCCGGTGTACCACTTGCGGCGGCCGCTGCGCTGCGCCTCGCGGTGCTCGGCGTGGCGCCGCCAGCCGGCGATGGCCTGCTCGCTCTGCCAGTAGCTGACGGTGATGCCCAGCGCCGGGTCGCGCACCGCTTCGATGCCGAGAAAGCCCGGCTGCTCGCGGGCCAGCTCCAGCATCCGCGCGGCGGTGGCGGCGTAGCCCTGCTCGCCACCGCCGTCTTCGCGGCGGGTGTTGGTGAAGATCACGGCGTAGTAGGGCGGCTGCGGGGTTTCGGCAAATGGCATGGCGGCTTCCTCGGCTGGGGAGGCCGCATTGCAGCAGGCTGTCGTGCGCGGCGCAATATCGTCGCCGCGCAAA
>CBFCYW010000006.1:0-75130 GCA_965602395.1 uncultured Chromatiales bacterium | reverse complement strand
ATTCTTATATAAATACCTTTTAATTTAATTGACCGGCTACCGAAGGACAGGGGGAAAGGGGTCGAGGGCCGGGTTGAGGGATGGGGCTGAGGGATGGGAAAGATCAGCCAGCTAAAGAAGGCCGTGCGAGGGTCACTTGCCGATGCAAAAGGAGGAAAAAATGCTGCCGAGCAGGTCGTCCGCGGTGATCTCTCCGGTGATCTGCCCCAGGGCTCTCTGCGCCAGTCTGAGCTCTTCTGCCGTCAGGTCGGGGGCTAGCCCTGCCGCGAGTCCGTCGCGGGCCTCCACGAGCCGTTCCCGGCCTTGCTGCAAGGCGTCCAGATGCCGCCTGCGGGCGCTGAAGCTTCCCGCGGCCTCTCCCTCGAATCCGGCGCAGCGTTTGAGGTGCTCGCGCAGCAGCCCGATGCCCGCGCCGCTTTTTGCGGACAACAGGATGCGCGCGGCGGGTTCGGTCGCGTCCCCGGCACCTCTTTCAACTGCGTCGAGAGGCGTGATGCCGGGTTCATCCCCGCAGAGATCGATCTTGTTGATCACCCGGTCCACCACCAGTTCGGCGGGCAGCGCGGACAGATCCAGGCTTGCCGCGCTGTCGCCAGGCGTGCTCACCAGCAGCACCCGATCAGCGTTTTGCAGGGCCTGGCGGGCGCGGCGCACGCCCTCGCGTTCCACCGGGTCGTCGGATTCGCGCAGCCCGGCGGTATCGATCAGGTGCAGCGGCATGCCATCGAGGTGGATGTGCTCGCGTAGCAGATCACGGGTGGTGCCGGCCTGCGCGGTGACGATGGCGCTGTCGCGTCCGGCGAGGCGATTGAGCAGGCTGGATTTACCGACATTGGGTTGCCCGGCGATGACCACCGTCATGCCGTCGCGCAGCAGCTCGCCGCGGCGCGCTTCGACGAACAGTGCGCCGAAGTCGTCGAGCAGCTGGTCGCAGCGGCGCAGCAGCTCGCCGTCGGCGAGGAAGTCGATCTCCTCTTCGGAGAAATCCAGCGCCGCCTCGACGTAGCTGCGCAGCTCGATGAGCCCCGCCACCAGAGCCTGCACGCGGCGCGAGAACTCGCCTTCGAGGGAGCGCGTGGCGGCGCGCGCGGCCGCGGCTGAACCGGATTCGATCAGATCGGCCACGGCCTCGGCCTGGGCCAGATCCAGCTTGCCGTTGAGGAAGGCGCGCTCGGTGAACTCACCCGGTCGCGCCGGGCGCGCGCCGAGCGCCAGGCAGCGGGCCAGCAGCAGATCGAGCACCACCGGGCCGCCGTGACCCTGCAGCTCGACCACGTCCTCGCCGGTGTAGGAGGCTGGCGCTGCGAAGTGCAGGGCGATGCCGCGATCGATGAGTGCTCCGCCGGCATCGCGAAAGGGGCTGAAGCAGGCTTCGCGAGGGGGCAATTTACGGCCGCAGACGCCGGCGGCAATGTCTGCCGCCAGCGGCCCGGAGATGCGCACCACGCCGACGCCGCCGCGACCGGGGGCGGTCGCCACGGCGGCGATGGTGTCGGCGTGAGTCACGATTTCATCGCTGCGCCGGGCTGCGCTTCATGACGCTGCCCAGCGGCTGTCTCCGCCGGCTACTTCTCCGCCAGCACGTGGCGGGTGATGTAGTACTGCTGGGCGATCGAGAGGGTGTTGTTGACCACCCAGTAGAGCACCAGCCCCTGCGGGAAGAAGGCGAAGAAGGCGGTGAAGACGATCGGCATGGCCATGAAAATCTTGGCCTGAATCGGGTCCACCGGCGCCGGGTTGAGCTTCTGCTGGATAAACATGGTGATGCCCATGATCAGCGGCAGCACGAAGTAGGGATCCTTCACCGACAGATCCTGCCACCACAGGATGAACGGCGCCTGGCGCAGCTCGACGCTCTCCAGCAGCACCCAGTAGAGGGAGATGAATACCGGGATCTGGATCAGGATCGGGAAGCAGCCGCCGAGCGGGTTGACCTTCTCGGTCTTGTACAGCTCCATGGTGGCGCGGCCCATCTTTTCGCGATCGTCGCCGTGGCGTTCCTTGAGCTGCTGGATCTTCGGCTGCAGCTTGCGCATCCGCGCCATCGAGCGGTAGCTGGCTTCGGAGAGCTTGTAGAACACCGCCTTGATCATCAGCGTCACCAGAATGATGGCGAAGCCCCAGTTGCCGACGTAGCCGTGGATCCATTTCAGCACCCAGAAGATCGGGTCGGCGATGAAGGTCAGATAGCCGAAATCCACGGTCAGGTGCAGGTGCTCGGCGACCTCTTCCAGTCGCTCCTGGATTTTCGGCCCGATGTACAGCGCGGTGGAGAAGCTGCCGCTCTGCCCCGGCTCGATGCTTTGCGGCGCCGAAAACATGCCGAGAATGTAGCGATTGCTACCGCGCAGCGCCTTGCTGTAGATGGTGTTCTGCTCTTGCGCAGCCGGTGCCCAGGCACCGATGAAGTAGTGGCGGATCATCGCCACCCAGCCGCCGGCGGTGGACAGCTGGAGATCTTCGTCGCGCATGTCGTCGAAGCCGATTTTTTCGTAGCGCGTCTCGTCGGTGGAGATCACCCCGCCGGTGTAGCTGTAGGCGGTCAGCCCGGGGCCCTCGTCGTCGGTCAGGCCGCGGTGCTGCATCTGCCGGTACTGGCTGCCCTGCCAGGTTTCACCGCTGCCATTGTCGATGTTGTACGACACGTCGATGGCATAGCTGTCGCGGCGCAGCAGATAGGTCTTGGTGACGCGCAGGCCGTCCTCGCCGGTCCACACGAAGGGCACGCGCAGCTCGTCGCTGCCGTCTGCGAGGACGAATTCGCTGGCCTCGACCACATATTCGGCGTGGTGGTCCGGGGCGCTGCCGGCGCTGGCCTGCAGGCCGGACTGGGTGACAAAAAATTCCGCCGGATTATCCGCCAGCAGGCGCGTCGGTCGGTCGGGTTCCTCCAGCGACACCGGGTAGCCGAGCAGCTTCGCTTCGCGCACATCGCCGCCGGTGGTGGACAGGGTCAGCTCCAGCACGTCGGTGCGCACGGTCACGCGCTGGCCGGCCTGTGCACCGCTGGTCTGAGCGCCGGCAGCCTGGGTTGTGGCAGCCTGGGTTGTGGCGCCGATCGATGGCACCTCCGGGGTGCTGCCGGCCGGCTCGTCAGCCGTGGCGGCGCTCGGTGCGCGCACCTGCGGTGTGTCGGCTTCGCGTGGCGCCTCCTGCGTCTGCGCCACGGCGGGGGCATGCTTCTGCCGCTGGTCGAGCTGCCACTGCTGCCAGATCAGCATCAGGATCAGACCGAGGCCGAGGTAGAGGAAGAGTCGCTGGTTATCCATTGGATCTGTTCGCCTGGGTGGGGTTGGCCCGGCCGTCTCGCGCGGCTGTTGGGACCGGGTCGTAGCCGCCTGGGTGCCAGGGGTGGCAGCGGCAAATGCGTCGCGTGGCCAGCCGCGAGCCGCGCCACAGACCGTGGCACTGGATCGCCTGCATGGCGTATTCGGAACAAGAGGGTGCGAAACGGCAGCGCGGCGGCAGAAAGGGGCTGACGAAGTACTGGTAGCCGCGGATCAGGCTGCAGGCCAGTCTGCGCATCGCTTTACCAATCGCGGCCATTGTCGGTCGAGTCCCCGTGTGATCTGTCGTCGCTCGGCGCCTGCCGCAGCGTCGCGCGCCATGACGACGATGTCCAGCCCTGCCAGCTGCGCCTGGTTGGCGCGAAAGCTTTCGCGGATCAGTCGCTTGATCCGGCTGCGATCCACGCTGCGGCGCACCCGGCGCTTGGCTATCGCCAGGCCGAGCCTGCCGTGGGGCAGGCCATTGGGCCTTGCCAGCAGGGTGCAGAAGGCATCGCCGCAGCGCCGATTGTCGGCAAACACGCGGCGATATTCTGCGGGGCGGATGAGGCGCGCGCTGCGCGCAAAGCCGAGTTGTCGCAGTGCGTCGCCGCGCCGATCCGCCGCTGGCGACACGTCGTCGGGGCGCTGATCGGCGACCCGTTCGGCGGCCCGTACGGCAACTTGGTCGGCAACGTGAGGGTGTTGGGTTACGCCTGTCGCCACGAAACTGCCCGTTGCCCGCCCCGCTACCCGCGCAGCTTGCGTCAGGCGCTCAGGCGCTGACGGCCGCGCGCGCGCCGCGCGCGCAACACGGCGCGACCTCCGCGGGTCGCCGATCGGGCGCGGAAGCCGTGGGTGCGCTTGCGGCGCAGTACGCTGGGCTGAAAGGTTCTCTTCATGGTGGTAGCTCTCGCAACTTGCACGGCCGGGCGGCCGTTCTTGGGGCAAAACGCAAACGACGAATCGTACAAATATGCGCCGTATCTTGTCAATGCGCATCGCTTTTCACCTAGCCGCCAGTGCTCTTCCGGACGGCGCAAGCAGCCTGTGGATAAGTTATGTCGGCGGGTGTAGACTGCGGCTCGTTTCACATCCGCTGAGACCCGCCAGGGGGGCGGCAGGCGAGTCATCGGCAGTGCCTCGCCGCGGCTGATGCGCAGGTCTGGACAACGGGCCGCGAAGCCGCTGGTGGTCGGCAATGGCGTCGATGTGCTGGTGGCGAAGAACACTTCATTGCAATACCTGCCGCACGGGGGGAGCCATCCTTTGGGTGGAAGCGTCTGGCAGCACTGTCTGTCCCGGTTGGAGAGAGAGCTCTCCGAGCAGCATCTGAACACTTGGATCCGTCCACTGCAGGCCAGTGAGGAGGGTCAGGTGTTGCGCCTGTTTGCGCCCAATCGATTCGTGCTCGACTGGGTGCGCAATCATTACTGTGCGCGCATTGAAGAGATCGTGCGCGAGCGCGCCATGAGTGAGGGCGGCGGGGTGGATCGGGTGGTGCTGGAGATCGGCTCGCAACGCGCCAAGCCGGTGTTCGAGCGCGCCGCGGTTGCGGCCGCGCCGGCGGTGGCCGCTGCCGGTGCGGTGCCGCCACCGCGACCGGCTGCGCCCGAATCGCCGTTCGCGCGGCCGGCTGGTGGCGATTCGGATTTGGTCGAGCACAATCTCAACCCCAACTTCACTTTCGAAACCTTCGTCGAGGGCAAGTCCAACCAGCTTGGCCGCGCCGCTGCGGTGCAGATCGCGCGCAATCCGGGTACCGCCTACAACCCGCTGTTCATCTACGGCGGGGTCGGCCTGGGCAAGACCCATCTGATGCACGCCGTCGGCAACACCATGCTGCACTTCAAGCCGAACGCGCGCGTGGTCTACATGCACTCCGAGCGCTACGTGGCGGAGATGGTGCGCGCCTTGCAGCGCAACACCATCAATGATTTCAAGCGCTACTATCGCACGCTCGATGCGCTGCTGATCGATGACATCCAGTTCTTTGCCGGCAAAGAGCGCTCGCAGGAAGAGTTTTTTCATACCTTCAACGCGCTGCTCGAAGGCAGCCAGCAGGTGATTCTCACCTGCGATCGCTATCCAAAAGAGGTCGACGGCCTGGAGGAGCGCCTCAAATCGCGCTTTGGCTGGGGGCTGACGGTGGCCATCGAGCCGCCCGAGCTGGAGACGCGCGTGGCGATCCTGCAGAGCAAGGCCGAGCGCGCTGAGGTGCGCCTGCCGCAGGAGGTGGCCTTTTTCATCGCCAAGCGCATCCGCTCCAATGTGCGCGAGCTGGAGGGCGCGCTGCGCCGGGTGATCGCCAACTCGCAGTTCACCGGCTCGGCGATCACCCTGGATTTCGCCCGCGAAGCACTGCGCGACCTGATCGCGGTGCAGGAAAAGCTGGTCACCATCGAGAATATTCAGAAGACCGTCGCCGAGTACTACAAGATCCGCGTTGCCGACCTGCTCTCCAAACGCCGCTCGCGCTCCATTGCGCGGCCGCGCCAGGTGGCGATGTCGCTGGCCAAGGAGCTCACCAGCCACAGCCTGCCGGAGATCGGCGATGCCTTCGGCGGCCGCGACCACACCACGGTGCTGCACGCCTGCCGCAAGATCGCCGAGCTGCGCGAGAGCGATGGGCGCATCGACGAGGATTGCAGCAACCTGCTGCGCACCCTCACCAGCTAGCCGGACAACCCGAAAGACAACATCCAAAGCCCAAGGACCCAAGCGCATGCGATTCACAGCTCAGCGAGAAGAACTGCTCAAGCCGCTGCAGAAGGTGCTCGGCGCCGTAGAGCGCCGGCAGACACTCCCGGTGCTGGCCAACGTGCTGCTGACCGCCCATGCCGGCAGGCTGTCGGTGACCGCCACCGATCTGGAGGTCGAACTGCGCGCCGAACTGGCGCTGGATATCGAAGGCCAATCTGCGATCACCGTGCCGGCGCGCAAGCTGCACGACATCTGCCGCTCGCTGCCCGACGGCGCGCGCATCGAATTTTCTGCCGAGGGAGATCGCGCCCAGCTGCGCGCCGGGCGCAGCCGCTTTTCGCTGGCCACCCTGCCCGCAGACGAGTTCCCCGAAGTCGGCGGTTTTGACATCGCCGCCAAGTTCGATCTCGACCCCGCGGTGCTGGCCCGCAGCCTGAATCGCACCAGTTTCGCGATGGCTCAGCAGGACGTGCGCTACTACCTCAACGGCGTGCTTTTCGAGCTGGGCGCCCAGCGCCTGCGCTGCGTGGCCACCGACGGCCATCGTCTGGCGCTCAGTGACGCCGCGCTGGAGATCGATCCGGGCGCCGGGCTGGGCGAGCTAACCCAGGTGATCATCCCGCGCAAAGGCGTGCAGGAGCTGCTGCGCGTGCTCTCGGATGAGCAGGGGCCTGCCAGTGTCGAACTCGGCGCCAATCACGTGCGTGTCAGCCTGCCCGGTGTGCGTTTCAACTCGAAGCTGATCGACGGCAAGTTCCCCGATTACGATCGCGTGCTGCCCAAGGGCAACGACAAGCTGCTGCAACTGCCGCGCGAGGAATTCCGCGCCGCGCTGTCGCGCGCGGCGATTCTCTCCAACGAAAAGTACAAGGGCATCCGCCTGTTGCTGGGCGACGGCGAGCTGCGCATCCAGACCCACAACCCTGAGCAGGAGGAGGCGCAGGACGAGCTGACCGTCGACTATGCCGGCGAGGCGCTGGAGATCGGTTTCAACGTCGCTTACCTGCTCGATGTGCTCAACACCCTGGACACCGACGAGGTCAGCCTGAGCTTTCGCGACGCCAACAGCTCGTGCCTGATCACCCCGGCCGGCTCCGAAGACGCGCAGTATGTCGTGATGCCGATGCGCCTCTAGCCAGCAGATGGAGCTGCGCACCCTGCGCCTGGAGCAGTTGCGCAACATCGCCGCCGCTGACATCGAGCTGGGCGGCGGCCTCAATCTCATCGAGGGCGCCAACGGCGCAGGCAAAACCTCGGTGCTGGAGGCGGTCAGTCTGATCTCCAACGGCGTCTCATTTCGCACCCACCGCAGCCAGGATCTGATCGCCCGCGAAGCCGCGCAGTTGCGCGTGGTCGCGACTTTCACCAGCGCCGGCTTCGCCCATCGCGCCGGCTACGAGCGCGGCCGCGACGGCTCCCGCAGCCTGCGTCTCGACGCCTCCAACGTGCAGCGCCAGTCGCAGATCAGCCGGCTGATGCCGACGCTGGTGATCGCCCCGGAGACCTTCGCAGTGGTCGCCGGTGGCCCCGGCGGCAGGCGGCGCATGCTCGACTGGGGTTTGTACCACCGCGATGCCGGGTTTCACCCGCTTTGGTCGCAGTATCGTCGCGCTCTGGCGCAGCGCAATGCGCTGTTGCGCGCACGCGCTTCGCCGGCGCAGCTCGCGCCGTGGAGCCGTGAGTTGCTGCGTTGGGCGATGCCGCTGGATGCGGCGCGCAAGAGCTATGTGGCCGAGCTGGCTGGCGCGCTGCCCGCGGTGCTCGAACAACTGAGCGGTCTGCCGCCGATTTCTCTGGCCTATCGACAGGGCTGGCGCGAGGCCGGCGATCTCGCTGATCTGCTCGATGCGGAAGCGACACAGCCCAGGCGCGGCCAGCCGGCGACCCGTTACGGGCCGCACGTCGCGGAGCTGGAGCTGCTGGCCGATGGCGCACCAGCTCGCGAGCACCTTTCGCGCGGGCAGCAGAAGCTGCTGGTTTACGCGCTGAAGCTGGCCCAGCTGGAATGTTTCCATCGCCACCGTGGGCAGGGCTGTGTGGTGCTCTGCGATGATTTGCCGGCGGAGTTGGACCCGCAGCGGCTGGCGCAGGTGGTAGCGCTGGTCAGGGCCTGTGCCGGGCAGGTGTTGATGACTTCCGCGACGCCGGATGCGGTGACCTCTCCTGACCGTATGTTCCACGTGGAACACGGTCACATAAGCCAGGTGATATAATTGCCACGCCCCTTTTTGAGCGAGCCCATATGACGTCCTCCCAGGAATACAACTCTTCCAATATCAAGGTCTTGAAAGGCCTGGATGCGGTACGTAAGCGCCCCGGCATGTACATCGGTGATACCGATGATGGCACCGGTCTGCACCACATGGTGTTCGAGGTGGTGGATAACGCCATCGACGAAGCGCTCGCCGGTCACTGTAGCGAGATCAGCGTGACCCTGCATGCCGACGATTCGGTGACGGTGAGCGACGACGGTCGCGGCATCCCGGTGGATCTCCATCCGGAGGAAGGGCGCTCTGCGGCCGAGGTCATCATGACCGTGCTGCACGCCGGGGGAAAATTCGACGACAACTCGTACAAGGTTTCCGGTGGCCTGCACGGTGTCGGTGTCTCGGTGGTCAATGCACTCTCCGAGACGCTCAAGATGACCATCTACCGCGAGGGCCGGGTGCATCGGCAGGAATACGCCGACAGCGTGCCGGTGGCACCCTTGGCAGTGATCGGCGAGACCGATCGCACCGGCACCGAAGTGCGCTTCAAACCCAGCGCGGCGATCTTCGCCCAGACCGAGTATCACTACGACATTCTCGCCAAACGCCTGCGCGAGCTGTCCTTCCTCAATAGCGGCGTGCGTATCGCCCTGCGGGATGAGCGCAACGGTGGCCGTGAAGACGTGTTCGAGTACCAGGGGGGTATCCGCGCTTTCGTCGAGCACCTCAATCGCAACAAGACCCCGCTGCACACCACGGTGCTGCACTTCAGCAGTGAGCGCGATGGCATCGGTGTAGAGGTTGCTCTGCAGTGGAACGATTCCTATCAGGAAAACATTTTCTGCTTCACCAACAACATTCCGCAGAAGGACGGCGGCAGCCATCTGGCGGGTTTTCGCAGCGCGCTGACCCGTACCATCAATCAGTACATGGAAGCCGAGGGCATCCTCAAAAAGGCGAAGATCAACACCAGCGGTGACGACGCACGCGAGGGTCTCACCGCGGTGCTTTCGGTCAAGGTGCCGGATCCGAAATTTTCCTCGCAGACCAAGGACAAGCTGGTTTCCTCGGAGGTCAAGCCGGCGGTGGAATCGGCCATGTCGTCATCTTTCCAGAGCTTTCTGCTGGAAAACCCGACCCAGGCCCGGGAGATCACCTCCAAGATCGTCGACGCCGCCCGCGCCCGCGAAGCGGCGCGCAAGGCGCGCGAGATGACCCGCCGCAAGGGTGCGCTGGATGTCGCCGGGCTGCCCGGTAAGCTGGCTGACTGCCAGGAGCGCGACCCGGCCTTGTCCGAACTGTTTCTGGTCGAGGGCGACTCCGCGGGCGGTTCCGCCAAGCAGGGGCGCGATCGCCGCACCCAGGCGATCCTGCCGCTGAAAGGCAAGATCCTCAACGTTGAGAAAGCGCGCTTCGACAAGATGCTGTCCTCGGCCGAGGTGGGCACGCTGATCACCGCGCTCGGCTGTGGCATCGGCCGCGACGAGTTCGACCCGGACAAGCTGCGTTACCACAGCATCGTGATCATGACCGACGCCGACGTCGACGGCTCGCACATCCGCACGCTGCTGCTGACCTTTTTCTACCGGCAAATGCCGGAGCTGATCCAGCGCGGTCACGTGTTCATCGCCCAGCCGCCGCTGTACAAGGTGAAGAAGGGCAAGCAGGAACGCTACGTCAAAGATGATGAGGAGCTCGACAACCTGCTTCTGGAGATGGCGCTCGACGGTGCACGGCTGCAGGTTGCCGCCGATACGCCGGCGATCAGCAGCGAAGTACTCGGCGATCTGGCGCGACATTTTCTGCGCGTGCGCAGCGCCCAGTCACGGCTGGCGCGACGCATGGATGCGGGGCTTGTCGATGAGCTGGTCAACCTGCCACCGGTCGACGCCGAGCTGCTGGCCAGCGAGGATGGTTTGCGCGAGTGGGGCGAGGCACTGGTCGCGCGGCTCAATGCGCAGAGCGTCAAGGGCAACCGCTTTGAGCTGGCCCTGCGCCCCTTCGAAACCGGCGTTGGCCTGGAGCTCAGCCGCTGGATGCACGGTAACCGTCAGCAGATCTCTCTGGACCCGAAATTCTTCGAGTCCAGTGAATACCGCAGTATCGCCGGCATTGCCGCGCGCGTGCACGATCTGCTCGAAGAGGGTGCGACAGTGGCGCGCGGTGAGCGCAGCCGCGAGGTGAGCACCTTCCGTGAAGTGATGGACTGGCTGATGGCCGAGTCGCGCCGCGGGCAGAGCGTGCAGCGCTACAAGGGCCTGGGTGAGATGAACCCGGATCAGCTTTGGGAGACCACCATGAATGCCGAATCGCGGCGTTTGCTGCGGGTGCGCATCGAGGACGCGGTGGCTGCGGATCAGGTCTTTACCACGCTGATGGGAGACCAGGTTGAACCGCGTCGCGAGTTTATCGAAAAGAACGCATTAGCTGCTTCCAACATCGACATATAACCTTGTTTTTCAATGATTTAAAAAATATTTCTGCGACGAAAAACGAACCCGTGAAGGCGCCGCTGGCGAAGCCCTTCGCGATCGCCTAGCATGTTCGGCCAATTTTCGCCGATGGCATCGTGCTGGACGGACAGTGCTCTCTCGCACCGCCCATCGCCACCGCCCGACTCGGCATTCGACGGCCGCGAACAGCGCGCCAATAGCCCTGCAGTGGCGCGGCCGCCAGAACCGGAGAAATGTGCATGCAACGATTCAGTGCGATTCTGCTCGCCACACTGACCGGCCTGGTCGCCAGCCTGGTGCCGCTCGCCGGCCAGGCCGACACCCTCTACGTCACCGATAAACTCTACCTCGGCGTCTACGAGCAGAAAGGCGAGGGGCAGATGACATCGATCACCAGCGGCACGGCACTGGAGGTGCTGGATGACCAGGGTGCCTGGTTGCGCGCGCGCCTGCCGGATGGTTCGGAAGGCTGGGTGAAGAGCAAGTATCTGGTCGATGAGGTGCCGGCGGGGATACGCCTTGCGGAGCTGGAGAAGGAGCTGGAGGAACTGCGCGAGGCCGGCGGCGGTGAGGCGGCGCAAGAAGTCGCCTCACTGGCTGAGGAAAAGGCCGCGTTGGAAGAGCGCCTCTCCGCCAGCCAGACGCAGCTGTCCGAGTTGCGCGAGGCGCTCGGCGCGGCCAATGCCGCCGCAGAAGCTGCCCGCGCTGAGAGCGAGCAGCTGCGCGCGGATCTGGATGCCGGCGTTGCCGGGGCCGGCTCTGCGGCCCAATCTGCCGCCGATCCGACTGTTTTGCAGACAGCTAATGAGCGTGCCGCGGAGGCCGAGGCTCGCGTTGAGGGCCTGCTCGCCCAGCGCGACGAGTTGCGTGATCGCGAGGCGCAACTCGGTGCCGAATTGCAGGCGCTACGCGCACAGGTGGCCAGCGCACTCAGCGCGCTCGGCGGCACGCCCGGCGGTGGTGGCTCTGCCGAATCCGAGATCGTGCAGGTGGCCGCGGCGCAGCCCAGTGAGCCCAGCCCCTGGGACTTCATCGCCCGGCTCGGCCTGCAGCGGCATACCCACGCGCTGTACATCGCACTCGCCGTGGCGACGCTGGCGATCGGTTTCTGGCTCGGCATTCGCTGGCTCGACTACCGCATCCGCAAGCGCACCGGCGGTGTGCAGATCTGGTAGCCGGCCGGGATGCAGTATCGCGATCTGCGCGACTTCATCGCCCAGCTGGAAGCGCGCGGCGAGTTGGTCCGCATCCGCGAGGCAGTCGATCCACACCTTGAAATGACAGAAATCTGCGACCGCCTGCTCCGCGCCGGCGGCCCCGCAGTGCTGTTTGAAAACCCTACGGGTAGCCGGATTCCGGTGCTCGCCAACCTGTTCGGCACGCCCCAGCGCGTGGCGCTGGGCATGGGCGCGGATTCCGTCGCGGCACTGCGCGAGATCGGCGAGCTGTTGGCCTTCCTCAAAGAGCCGGACCCGCCGAAGGGCATCCGGGAGGCCTGGCGAAGCCTGCCGATCTTCAAAAAGGTGCTGGACATGGCGCCCAAAAAGGTGCGCCGGGCCGCTTGCCAGGAGGTGCTGATCGAGGGCGACGACATCGATCTGGGCCAGCTGCCGGTGCAGACCTGCTGGCCGGGCGATGCCGGGCCGCTGATCACCTGGGGGCTGGTCGTCACCAAGGGGCCGAACAAGCCGCGGCAGAACATGGGCATCTACCGCATGCAGGTGATCGGTCGCCAGCGGGTAATCATGCGCTGGCTGGCGCACCGTGGCGGTGCGCTGGATTACCGCGACTGGCAGCAGTCACATCCCGGAGAGCCCTTTCCGGTGGCGGTCGCACTGGGCGCGGATCCGGCGACCATTCTCGCTGCCGTCACCCCGGTGCCGGACAGCCTCGCCGAGCACGCCTTCGCCGGTCTGTTGCGCGGCTCGCGCAGCCAGCTGGTGCAGTGCAAGGGGTCGGATTTACTGGTCCCGGCCTCGGCGGAGTTCGTCCTCGAAGGCCATCTGCATGGCGACACCGCACCGGAGGGACCGTTTGGCGACCACACCGGCTATTACAACGAAGTCGATGACTTCCCGGTGTTCACGCTCGACCGCATCAGCCATCGCAAACAGCCGATCTATCACTCGACCTACACCGGCCGTCCGCCGGACGAGCCGGCGGTGCTCGGCGTGGCGCTGAACGAGGTTTTCGTGCCGATTCTGCAAAAGCAGTTTCCGGAGATCATCGATTTCTACCTGCCGCCGGAGGGTTGTTCCTACCGGCTCGCGGTGGTCAGCATGAAGAAGCAGTACGCCGGCCACGCGAAGCGGGTGATGATGGGCGTGTGGTCGTTTCTGCGCCAGTTTATGTACACAAAATTCGTGATCGTCGTCGATGATGACGTGAACGCGCGCGATTGGAAGGATGTCATCTGGGCCATGACCACCCGCATGGACCCCGGCCGAGACACCACCATCGTCGACAACACGCCTATCGATTATCTGGATTTCGCCTCGCCGGTCTCCGGCCTGGGCTCGAAGATGGGTTTCGATGCCACCAACAAGTGGCCCGGCGAGACGCAGCGCGAGTGGGGTCGCCCCATCGCCCGCGACCCGCAAGTGGTCGCGCGGGTCGATGAGCTCTGGGCGCGGCTCGATCTGCCCGGGGGCCAGCCGGGCCAGGCGAAGGATTGAGTGCAGCGCGCCGGTGGCCGCGGGAGTCTCGCTAGGGTCTTTGTGCCAGCGGGGCGACGCTAGCGCTCGGCGGCCGCTCGGCGATCTGCTGATCGACGCGGATCAGGCGGATGCCGCGCAGCTGTGGCAGGCGTCGCTGCAGTACGGCGAGGGTCTCCGGGTAGGGGTGGCCGATGGCCAGTGCGTAGCCGTTGCGGCGCGCGCGTTCCAGCAGTTTGTCGAACTGGCGATCGATCGCCGCCACCTCCTGCAGGTTGTCGAGAAACACATCGCGCCGGGTGCTGGGGATGCCGAACCGCCGCGCGGTATCCTCGGCGACGGTGCCGATGGCAGTGCGGCTGTCGACGAAAAACAGCTCGCCGTGTGCGGCGATCCCGTCCATCAACTGCTGCATCGCATCACGGCGGCTGGTCAGCAGACTGCCCATGTGGTTGTTGACGCCGCTGATGCCGGGAATCGCGCGCAGATTGTCGAGCAGGGTGCGTTCGAACTGCTCGCCGCTCATGCCGCTGGCCAGCGTGCCTGGCCCGGAATCGGCGCCGATGCTCGATTCCATCGGCAGATGCAGCATGATTTCGTGGCCGCTGCGTTGCGCGCGCTGTGCCAGCGCGGCGCCGTGCGGGCTGTGCGGCAGGATGGATAGTGTCACCGGTCGCGGCAGATCGAGCAGCTGCGCGCCGATCTCGCGGCTGTAGCCGATGTCATCGATGATGATGCTGATCGCCGGCAGGCTGGCGACGACAGCCGGTCGATTGGCGATATCGACCCGCTTGGCCCGCTCGGCTTTGGCCCCGGTTTTCGCTCGCTGCGAGGATTCGGGTGTTGCAGCAGCAGGCGCCTCGGCGGCCGTCTGCGCGGCTGTCGCACTGGCTTGTCGTTGCGCGGGATCGGCCCTGTCGGGCTGCGGCTCGGCGAGCGCTGCGGCGCGGCGCGCGGCGGCGATGGCGTCGAGCGCTTCGAGCAGGGCGTTGGCGCTGGCCGGCGTGCTCGCCGCCAGCAGTGCGGCGAGCCCGGTGGCGCACAGGCCCGTCCGGCCAGGCGGCCGACAACGCGGCTGGAATCGCCGCGCCACTGGGGCCGATTCCAGCACCGCTGTCAGCGTTGCGCCTGCAGGATGGTCAGCCCGCGCAGCAGGTTGAGTGCCTGGTACAGCGGGTAGTCTTCGTCGGCCAGCTTGTCCAGCTCGCCCTGGCGCTGGGCTTCGCTATCGGCGTCTTCGACCACCTCTTCGCCGTTGGGGTTGTCCAGGTGGCCGCTGAGATTGGCCTCGGTGAGCGGCGCGACTTCGTCTTCGTCGCCGTTCTCGCGGGCGACCTTGAAACGGCCGACTTCGATGTCCGGGTCGATCCCCTCGGCCTGGATCGAGCGGCCATCCGGTGTGAAATAACGCGCCGTGGTCAGCTTCACCGCACCGCCGTTGGGCAGATCCTGAATGGTCTGCACCGAACCCTTGCCGAAGGTTTTGGCGCCCATGATGACGGCGCGCTGGTGGTCCTGCAGTGCGCCGGCGACGATCTCCGAAGCCGAGGCCGAGCCACCGTTGACCAGTACCACGATGGGCGCGCCGTCGAGCACATCGCCGGGGCTGGCGTTGTAGCTGAGTTGGGCGTTCTCTTCGCGGCCATCGGTATAGACGATCAGGCCGTCTTCGACGAAGGCGTCGGAGACGCCCACTGCGGCGGACAGCACGCCGCCGGGATTGTTGCGCAGATCCAGCACCAGACCACGCAGATCGCCGCCGTTTTCTTCGCGCAGCTGTTCGATGCCATCCAGCAGATACTGGGTGGTTTTGGTCTGGAAGTGCGAGATGCGCAGATAGCCGAAGCCATCGTCGAGCATGCGCTGCTTGACGCTGCTGACCTGAATCACGGCGCGGGTGATGGTCACCTTCAGCGGCTTGTCCTCGCCGTCGCGAACCACGGTGAGCACGATGTCGGTGCCCGGCTTGCCGCGCATCACCTTGACCGCGTCGGAGAGGGTCATGCCCTTCACCGGCTGGTCGTCGAGGCGGATGATCAGATCGCCGGACTGCATGCCGGCGCGCTGCGCCGGGGTGTCGTCGATCGGCGCGACCACTTTTACGAAGCCGTCTTCCATGCCGACTTCGATGCCGAGACCGCCGAATTCACCGGAGGTGCCGATGCGCAGCTCGTTGAACTGGTCGGGGCTGAGGTAGGCGGAGTGCGGATCGAGCCCCGAGAGCATGCCGCGGATGGCGTGTTCGAGCAGCTCTTTATCGTCGATCTCCTCGACGTAATTGGCCTTGATGCGCGTGAAGATGTCCGTAAACGTGCGCAGGTCTTCGAGCGGTAGCGCCTCGGCCGGATCGTCGCGGGTCGCCAGCACGCCCTGGCCGATGGACAGGGCGCCACCGAGCACCACGCCGAGCAGGACGAGAGTGAGTGTGCGGGGTCTGGAATGCATGCGTGTCTCCGTGGTGGCTGCCGTGCGGCACGCGGCTGGCGGTCGCTCGGTTTCGGCACTGCGGCGGCCGGTTGCTGTTAGTGTATCAGAGCGGCCTTGCCCTGCACCCTTGCTGCGGTTCGCGATGTGGCGCGTTTTCCGCCCGGTCATACAGTCACTTGGGTGATGGTGCGACCGGCGCGTCCTCAGCCGCCGCCACGCCGTAGCCAGCGCGCCGGATCGATGGGGCGGCCCTTGCGGCGGATCTCGAAGTACACGCCACTACCCAGTTGACCGCCGCCGTCGCCGGCGGTTGCAAGCCGCTCGCCGCTGGACACCCAGTCGCCGGTTTCCTTGAACAGAGCGCTGTTGTTTCCGTACAGGCTCATGTAGCCATCGCCGTGATCGACGATCGCAATCATGCCGAAGCCCTGCAGCCAGTCGGCGTAGACCACGTGGCCGTGGTGCACGGCCTGCACCGAGTCGCCATCGCCGGCGGCGATCACCAGCCCCTGACTACTCAGCGGGCCGTCGCCGTGGCGGCTGCCGAAGGCGTTCAGCACGCGTCCGCGCACCGGCCAGGGCAGCTTGCCGCGGCGCTGGGCGAAGGGTTCGCGTTCGCGCGGCGGCGCTGGAATGTCGGCGAGTATCTGGCTCAACTCGTCGAGCAGCGCCTGCAGGCGTTTGGCGTCGCCCTGCAGGTGGCGGATTTCGCCGCCGGTGGTGGCGATCTCCCGCTCCAGCCGCGCCAGCACTTCGCGCCGCGCAAGCTGGCGTTCCTCCAGCGCGGCGTGGCGGCGGCTGGCCTCGCGGCGGGTGGCGCGCAACTGCTCGGCGGCGCGGCGCTCGCGCTCGGCCAGCTCGGCGAGCTCCACCAGCAGTGCCTCGGCGCGCTCGATGGCCGCCAGTCGGGCGCGGTTGAAATAATCGTAGTAGCGCAGCGCGCGGCTCAGCCGGGCCGGATCCTGCTGTTTGAGCAGCAGCTGCAGCACCGGTGTCTGGCCGATGCGGTAGGCGGCGCGCAACTGCTCGCGCAGCGACGTCTGGTGCGCTGCCAGCTCCCCGTGCAGCGCCGTGCGGCGGGTTTCGATCTGCGCCAGTTCGCGCTGCTGGTCGGCCAGTTGCGCGCCGAGCTGATCCAGTTCAGTGAGGATGGCAGCTACCGCTAGATCCACCTCGCGCAGCTCGCTGGAGACATTGCCGCGCTCGGCCTGTTGCGTGGCGACGCGCTGCTGCAGAGAGCTGATCTGGGCGCGCACCCGCTCCAATCGCTCGGCGGCCGCGCTGCGCTGCTGCTCGGTTGGCTCTGCTTCGTCAGCCGCGAGCGGCGGCGCGAGCGCCAGCAGAAAGAGCATTAATGGGGCGAATAGTCGCGGCGGCATGCGAAGAGAAACCTGATGGCGTGCGGCGGATTTGTGGCGGCGACCGCGGCCGGCCGCAGCTCGAATCTTAGCACCGCGGCGGCGGCGCGCCCGGCCCGGTGGCCGGCCTGGAGATCAGCTCAGAGATCGGCGACATCCAGACCGCCCGCGTAAAGGCGCAGCGCGATGCGCCGCCGCGCTGTCAGGTCGACGGCCTCGGGGGTCTGCGCATGGTCTGCGTAGAGCAGCACGCGCTGCGCCCCATCGGCGCGTTCGGGCAGGCGCAGCGGGCCGCTGGCGAAACTCGCTGGCAGCTCCAGAGAGACCCGTTCGAGCAGTCCGCCGGCATTGGCGAGCAGTTGCTCGCGAGCCGCGAACCAGCTCCCGGTGCGTGCCGGCAAGTGCTCGCTGAGGCTGTCGTCGTAGATGAACACCAGGTCGATATTGATCACCTCTTGGCCGCCGGCCTTGGCCAGCGCCTCGATGCGCCGTCCGCCGCCGGGGTTGCCGCTGCCCGGTTCGAGTGCGCCGCCACCGGTTCCCGATCCCTGCTCCGGCCCCGATCCCGGGCCTTGGGCGGGCATATCCGCGCAGGCGCTGAGCAGCAGGCCGGCAAACAGGCAAAGGAAGCTGGGGATGCGCTTGAACATGGTGACTCCTGGCTGGTGGCGAGCTGGCTGGCGATCGGGCCAGCGAAGGGCAGCCAAGCATAGTTCGCCGCCGGAGTGGCGGCGGTGATGGCTTCGTCACTCGCGGCACATGGTCACGGTGTTCTCTTCAAAGGTCAGGCGGACGCTGTGGAATCGGGTCAGTTCCAGCACGCGCTGCGCTGCCGGCTCGTGGTACAGCGGATAGGCCAGCACGCGGTGCACCAGGCTGGCATCCTCGGGCAGGTCGATGTGCGCCGGGCCGCTGCCGGGCGCGATCGCCAGTGAGACCACCTGCAGGCCGCCGCCGGCCAGCAGGCGGATGGCATCGCGGCGCTGAAACCAGGCGCCGGCGTCGCGCGGCAGCTCGGCGAGCAGCGCCGGGTCGTAGATAAAGATTATGTCCAGCGCCACCGGCTCGCCGCGGTTGGCGTTGTCGCGGGCGAGGATGCGGATGCGCTGCAATGCAGCACCGGCGGCGTCGGTGCCGGCCAGATTGCCGGTGCAGGGGCGTGGTACCGGCACCGTCGGCACCGGCTGTACCAGTGGCTCGGGCGCTGGCGGCGGGCCGCCGCAGGCAGTCAGCAACAGCGCGCTCAAGGCGCAGATCAGGATCGCGGACGCTCGGCTGGCAATGCCGCAGCGGCACGCCGTGGCGGCGTCCCGAATAGCGTTGGCGTTGCTGGCGCACATGGCTTGCGCGATCCCCCTTTCAATCCGGTCGGCGATGAACTGTGGCGCAGGATAATCGGAATTTCACCGCCGGTGTGATGCAATCGGCACCATTGCGGCAGGCGCGAGTGCGGAGGTGGATATGCCTGGATCCGACTGCGGCGCTCGGCGCCGAGACCCGCTGGCGCCGTTATCGGCCCGCTGGCTGGTGATTTGCGCCGCCGTGTTGATGCCGTCGCTGGCCGCTGCGGCACCGCCGCCGGTCGAGCCACTGGTGCGTCTGCACTACGATATCGAAGTGGCCAGCTACTGCGGGCTGGTGGATGACGCGGTGCGGGATGGATTCCACCGCCGGCTGCGTCAGTTGCAACGCAGCACCGGCTTCGACACCGCCGCCCTGCAGCGCGCGCGCATGGATGCCTGGCAGGCGGCCCACGCCGAGTGGCAGAATCGCGGCCTTGGCGGCTTCCGTCGCTGGTGCGCGCTGGAGGGCCGCGCCGCGGCCGCAGACCTGCGCGGCGACTGAGCTGCGACGACGCTGCAGCGCCGCGCCACAGCGGCTATCATGCCCGCCGCCCGTGGCCGGGCGAGCTGTCCGCGACCCTGTCCGCGACTCTGCCCGGCGGCTCTTGCAGCCGTCGCCAGACCTCCGAATCGCAACCCGTAACAACATCCATAGCCAATCCCCTGAGCCGAGCATGCGCAAGCTGGACACATTAGTACTCGGCGCCGGTATCGCCGGCGCCTCGACCGCGCAGGCGCTGCTGGCGCGCGGCCAAAACGTGGCCCTGCTGGACCGCCGCGAGCCGGGTCGCGAGACCTCCTATGGCAATGCCGGCATCGTCGAGGTCGATGGGCTCGAACCCATCGTCTTTCCGCGCGACCCGCTGGCGCTGCTGCGCTACGCCAGCAACCGCAGCCTGCAGACCCACTACCACTGGCGCATCCTGCCGCGTCTTTTGCCGTGGCTGCTGGCGCTGTGGCGCGCCTCCGACGAGGACGGCGAAGAGCGTTTCTTTCGCGCCGTGCACCCGCTGATGAGCCGCGCGCTGGCGGCGCACCGCGAACTCGCCAGGCAGACCGGTGCGCTGGATCTGTACCGCGACCGCGGCTGGATTCGCATGTATCGCAGCGCACAGAGCTACCACGCGGCCGAGCCGGTGCTGGCGCGCGCCGACAGCATCGGCATGCCCTACGAGCTGATCGAAGGCGAGGCGCTGCGCGACTACGAGCCACTGCTCGATGCACGCCCGTACCGCTCGCTGTACTGGCCGCAGAGCCACACCGTGGCCAGCCCCGGCGAAGTCACCGCGGCGATCGCCCGGCACTTCGCCGCCAGCGGTGGCCTGCTGGCGCGCGGCGATGCCGCCGGGCTGCGCCAGGTGGCCGGCGAATGGCGCTTGGACAGCGACGCCGGGCCGTTGAGCGCGGCGCGGGTGGTGGTCTGCCTCGGTCCCTGGTCGATGGATCTGTTGCGCCGTTTCGGCTATCGCTATCCGCTGCAGTCGATCCGCGGCTATCACAGCCATCTGCGGCCGACCGTCGACGAGCCGCTGCAGCGCCCACTGGTGGATGTGGACAACGGCATGCTGTTGTCGCCGATGCGCGACGGCGTGCGCCTGACTACGGCTTTCGAGTTCGCCCACCACGGCGCGCCGATGACCCCGGTACAGCTGCAGCGACTGCTGCCGGTGGCGCGGCGCATGCTGCCGCTGGGCGAGGAGGTTGGCGAGCGTTGGGTGGGCAGCCGCCCCTGCCTGCCGGACAGCCTGCCGCTGGTCGGCGCCGCACCGCGCCACGCCGGCCTGTGGCTGCATTTCGGCCACTGCTATCTGGGTTTCACCCTCGGCCCGCTGCTCGGCGAGCAGCTGGCGCGACAGATCTGTGATGAGCCCACCGGGGTGGATCTGGCGCCGCTGGGCGCGGCGCGCTTCGGCTAGTCGCCAGTGGGCTGTCGCCGGCCGCGGCGTGCCCCGGCTGTGGTAGTGTCCGCCGCATGTTCACCAAGATTCTGCTCACCGTCGGTGTGATCGTCGCCGTGGCGCTGTACCTGCGCGCCCGCGACGCCGCCGAGGATGATTCACCCGCCGGCCCGTCCGGCGCTGGCACCAGCGGCGCTGCCGCGCGCAAGCCCGCGGCCGCCAACCACAGGCTCACCGCCATCGTGCTGCTGGCCCTGCTGGGCCTCGGCGGGATCTTCTTCTACCTGCGCTGGAGCGAGGCGCAGCGGCTGGTGACGTTGCGGGTGGTGAACAGCTCCACCGGCACGGTGATCGAATATCAGGCCTTTGCAAACCAGCTCGACGGGCGCACCTTCGTCACCGCCGACGGGCGGCGCATCACCCTCGCCGACGTCGAGCGCATGGAGCTGCTCGCCGAGATCGACTGAGTGCCGGCCGGATTCAGGGCACCTCGAACCAGCGCACGCCGTGGTAGATCTCGACTTCGTCGTCCGAGATGGGGTGGTGCAAGCTGTCGAAGGCGATCTGCCAGTGCTCCGCCGGGTTGCTGGCGTCGATAACAAAGACCTTCATGTACCACTCACCGCTGGCCGGGGTCTCGATGGCCTGGCTGGGGTACTCGCCGGGCGCTGCGGCGATGCCGGCCAGATGCGTCACCGCCGGGTCGACGGCGTCGTTGGGGGTTAGTGGCAGCAGCGCCGGGTCGCTGGCCAGGTACAGCGCGTAGTGCAGCGCGTCGCCCTGCAGATCGTGCGACGGCCCCCAGCTCAGCGTGGTGGTCGCGCCGTCGATCTGCGGCCCGCTGATCCAGAAGGGCATCGGGCTTTCCTGCAGGGTGAGGAAATCCTGATAGTTGCGCTCGGCCTGCCCGGCGATGGCGTCGTAGTCCGCGCTCCAGGCCTGTTCGACTTCAGTCTGCGGCGGCGTGCCGGGCAGCGGCAGATGGGGGTAGTCCGGCAGGCCGGTGACCAGCGGGCGGATGTGTTCCTTGTACGTCGCCAGCCGCGCGGCGATGTCGGCGGGCTGGAAGTAGCGCTGGTAGAGCTCCTCCACCGCGGCGTTGAGTTCCTCCAGCGCCCCCGGCTGCGATAGATAGCGCTTGTGCAGTTTGCCATCCCACCAGTTGCTGATGCCGCGCGACCAGCGCCGCTCGGGCTTGTCCGCGGCGATCTGATCGGGCTGTCGATCCCAGCCCCAGGCGCCGTCGTAATCCCAGGGTGTAAAGTAGAAGCGCTCGGTACCCAGCGGGTTGTAGAGGTAGAAATTCTGGCTCTGCGTATCCCAGTTGCCGCTGAGAATATTCACCGCCAGCCAGGTCAGGTAGTTGTTGCGGTTGAAGAATCGCCCCATGACGTCGCTTTCGAAGTCGTTGTCGAAATCGTTGACCGCGGCGAGCATGGCGACGAAAGCGCTGTGATCGTCGCCGCGCTTGATTTCCACGCGTCTTTCAAAGGCGTTCGGGTCGAGCGGTTCGCCGTTGCCGTCGAGCGCAAATGCGGCGCGCTCGCGGAAGGTGAATCTCGATGCCTTGTACAGCGGGGAGTCCTTGTCCCAGCCGCGGTTGACGAGGTATTCCTTGCCGGTGTGCTCAACGTGGGTGAACAGGCCGTAGTCCTCGGGGCCGGCGCCGTCGTCGAGATAGAGCTGCACGAACTGGGCGCGCAGGCTGGGCAGATGGGGGATCTCGGCGAACAGATCGAAGCTCAGCTTGTTGCGCACCCGGGCCAGCTCCCAGGGGTGTTTGTTGAGCTGCAGGCGGCGTTCGTCGCGCCATAGTACGTCTTTGCTGTCGAGCTTGATCCGCCAGGATTTCTGCACCGCGAAGCGCGATGTTGCACCGCGGATTTCCAGCTCGGCGTTGCTCACGCTGCCGTCGTCGGGGAAATCCGGCGATTGGCTGAAGTGTACCGGCACTTCCGGATCGAAGGCGTCGTTGTTGATGACGTCGCCGCGCAGGTCATCCAGCGTGCAGCCGCTGTAGTCCTGTTCGTCGACATCGGGCGTGGCCGGGTCGTCGGCCTGGCAGATGCCACTGCTGCCGGCGGCGGTGCGCAGATCGACGCGGACCACATCCAGCGTCTGGCCGGCGTACCAGTCTGTGGGCAGGATCAGGTCGTCGGCTCGCGGCGTGAAGACCGTCTCTTCTTCGACTGGTGGCTCGCCGTCATCGCCGTCGCCACTGTTATCGCCACTGTCGCCACTGTCGCCACTGTCGTCGCCACCACCGTCGCCGCCACCGTCGCCGCCACCGTCGCCGCCACTGTCGTCGCCACCGCCGTCGCCACCGCCGTCGCCGCCACTGTCGCCGCTACTGTCGCCGCTACCGCCGCCGCCGCCAGAGTCATCGGAAGCGCTGCCGCTGCTGCCGCAGGCGGCCAGCAGGGCAGCGGTCAATAGGGTGACGGCCAGGTTGGCGGTACGACGGATCGGGTCGGCTTCGGCTGTGGCGGTCTTGCGAGGCGATTGCATGCTTTTATCTCAACGATTTGGCGAATGTCTCGATGCTGTGTCGGCAGCCTGTGGCGGTCAAGCCGTCGGCGGTTGCATGGCGCACACTTTCCAGATCAATGGCGTATAATGCCCGGCCTTTTCGATTCTGCGAGCGGCCACAGCGGCGCCGCTGTCGCCACCTTCCCCACAGCGCCATCGCGCCCGGTACGAGCATCATGTCCAGCAACGATTCCCCCGCGTCCTTCGCCGAACTGGGGCTGCCGCCGAGCCTGCTCGCCGCGGTCAGCGCGGTCGGCTACGAGACGCCCTCGCCGATCCAGGCCAAGAGCATCCCGCTGCTGCTGGAGGGGCGCGATCTACTCGGTCAGGCGCAGACCGGCACCGGCAAGACCGCGGCCTTCGCCCTGCCGCTGCTGGCGCGCATCGATACCTCGCTCGACGCCCCCCAGCTGCTGGTGCTGGCGCCGACCCGTGAGCTGGCGATCCAGGTGGCCGAGGCGTTTCAGAAGTACGCCCACGACCTGCCCGGCTTCCACGTCCTGCCGATCTACGGCGGGCAGAGCATGGGCGTGCAGCTCAAGCAGCTGCGCCGCGGCGCACAGGTCATCGTCGGCACCCCGGGGCGGGTCATGGATCACCTGCGCCGCGGCAGCCTCAAACTCGATCAGCTGCGCGCGGTGGTGCTCGATGAGGCCGATGAGATGCTGCGCATGGGTTTCATCGAAGATGTCGAATGGATCCTCGAACAGTGTCCACAGGGCCACCAGACAGCGCTCTTCTCGGCCACCATGCCGGCGCAGATCCAGGCCATCACGCGGCGTTACCTGCGCGATCCGGCGCTGGTCGAGATCGCTGCGAAGACCACCACGGTGGATACCATCCGCCAGCGCTACTGGCTGGTCGAAGGGCTGCACAAAAACGATGCCCTGACGCGCCTGCTGGAGGTCGAGGACTTCGACGCGATGCTGGTTTTCGTGCGCACCCGCACGATGACCACCGAACTGGCGGAAAAGCTCGCCGCGCGTGGCTTTGCCAGCGCCGCGCTGAACGGCGACATGCAGCAGCAGCAGCGCGAGGCGACCGTCGAGCGGCTGAAGAACGGCAAGCTGGATATCATCGTCGCCACCGATGTCGCCGCTCGCGGCCTCGACGTGCCGCGCATCAGTCACGTGGTCAACTACGACATCCCGCTGGATACCGAGGCTTACGTACACCGCATCGGCCGCACCGGCCGCGCCGGTCGCGAGGGCAACGCGATCCTGTTCGTGGCGCGTCGCGAGCGCTACCTGCTGCGCGCCATCGAGCGCGCCACGCGCCAGCGGATCGAGCCCATGGAGATGCCCAGCAACGCCGACCTCTCCGAGCGTCGCGTAATCCAGTTCAAGGCTGAGATCGAAGCCGCGCTGGATGCTCAGCCGCTGGATTTCTTCCAGTCCGTGGTCGAACAGTTCCAGCGCGAACACGAGGTGGAGATGGTCGATGTGGCCGCCGCGCTGGCGTGGATGGCGCAGCGCGATCTGCCGCTACAGCTGCCCAAGGACCCGCCTCGGCGCGAACAGCGCGAGCGGCACGACCGACGTGATCCACGCGCAGCTGGCGAGCGGCCCGATGGCCGCGGCAAGGGCGATTTCAAACGCCGCGAGCCGACCCCGGGGCTGGTTCCCTACCGCGTCGAGGTGGGCCGCGCCCATGGCGTTGAGCCGCGCAATCTGGTCGGCGCCATCGCCAATGAGTCGGGACTGGCGCGCGACAGCATCGGTCGCATCCGCCTGTTCGATGAGTTCAGTCTGGTCGAGCTGCCGCAGCGCCTGCCCGACGAGGCGTTTCGCATTCTGCAGGGGGTCTGGGTCTGCGGTCGCAAGCTGCAGTTGCGCCCGGATCGCGGCCCGGGTGGCGGCCCGAGTGGTGGATACGGCCATGGCCAACGCGACGGCCAGCACAAGCGCGGCCCCTCCGCTGGCGGTGATTTTTCCGCCGAGCGGCCGCGCAAGGGCAAGCCGTTCAAGTCGGGGCACGGCGGCAAGCCCGGCCATAAGCGCGGCGATTGAACCCGTTAGGGCGTCCGCCGGTGGCGGAGATGGCGGCGCGCGCGGCGCCGTCGGACCGGCGGCCAGGGTAGATTTCGCTTGCACCGACGCGCCGTGCGGGCGATGATCTGAGCCGACAGTCGCTCTCAGGGTATCCACCCAGCTCCGCACGCCGCTTCTCCCCCCATCGGTCGCCCCCTCCCGCCGTACCGCACCACGTCCCCAATCGACGCGCGTCCGCTGTGCCCGGAGTGGTCACCGCCCGCTGGCCAGGCGAAGACGGCGAACGGATCGGCAGATACCCCGTGTGTCGGCTGCCAGGCGGAACGACTCCCGCCAGCGGCCCGGTCGGGCCGTGCGCAGCCGCGGAATTCCGTGCTTTGGTTCCGCGGCCGTGTCCTCAATATCTACAAGGCACGGTGATGAGTGAATTTAGTGATGAATATTTACGTTGGGAACCTGCCCTACAACACCACCGAAGACGATCTGCACGGCCTGTTCAGCGCCTACGGTGACGTCTCCAGTGCCAAGATCATCATGGACCGCGACACCGGTCGCTCGAAGGGTTTCGGCTTTGTCGAAATGTCCGATGGCGGCCAGGGTCAGGCTGCGATCGAGGCCCTCGAAGGCACCGATCTCGGCGGTCGCAATCTGCGTGTCAACGAGGCGCGTCCGCGCGAAGATCGCCCGCGCGGCGGCCCTCGCCGCTTCTGATTTTTAGCGGCACCGGCGCCATGCCGGTGCCGCACCTCTTGCCGGCCCATGCCGGTAGTCGCTCTGCGGCCGCACCCCGAGCGTGTTGCCGTTGCCACTTTTTGCTGCCGGCGGCCAAGGCTGGTAGCTCTCGCGCTGCCCCGCTATGCTTTGCGCCCAACTCATTCCAGCCGCAAGCACAGCCCCAATCACCATGTTCCAGCGCCGCCTGACCCCGCTGTCCGCCGCCTCGTTGCTCGCCCTGTGCGCCCTGCTGTTGGCCACCGGCTGCGCGCCGCGCATCCCCTTTACCCACGAGCTGCGCCGCGAGCAGGGGCTGAGTCGCGCCGATCTGCAGCAGCTGCAGTACTACACCTCGCAGACCATCACCCTGCACCGCGATGTACCCAGCGGCAGCCACGACGTGGTTCGTGGCACCCTGAAAGTGGTCAGCGGCCGGCGCACCGATGAAGTGGTGATCCACGCCGGCACACCGGGCGTGGCGGTCGGTGCAACCGAGCACTCGATACTGCTGAGCTTCGATGACAGCGCCGGCTCGACGCTGGAGTTCGGCGCCTATTTTCCCGGCGGGCAGGTGGTCGGCGAGTACCGCCTCTACGGCCGCGACTGGCGCCAGGACAACAGCGGCATCGTCAAGTTCGAGGGCGTCGACTACCGCGCCGATGGGCCGAGCAGCGATGCCTATCTGGAGATCGATCACAGCGCTCTGGAGACGTTCGAGGCGCGCCACCGCGTGTTGCCGGGGCGGCGCGTGCCGCTGCCGGAGGAGTGAGCGTCGGCGCGATTTACAAAACTTTGCGTTTTCCCCAATATTGTTACATCGTCACTGAATTGACGCCGTTGCAGCAGTAGTCTGTCGCGCAGACAAGCTTAGGGAGCGAACGCACTGTGATTCGCGCATTTCCCGATCGCTACATCGTCTCCACGTGGTGGCTCACATGATTGCCGGCCTGCCGCTGCTCGGACAGATCGCCATCTTCTTCGCGCTACTCGTGCTCAGTGCCACGCTGCTGTGGCTGCTGGCGATGGGTGTGTTCAAGGTCGGAGAGAAGGTCGAGGGCGTCAATCGCAAGCGCAAGCAGACCTACAAACCCATGCCTGAGGGGGTGCTGGAAGGCGATGAGGAACGCAAGGTTCTGCATGCTTTGCGCAAGTTCAACGGCCCGCATTTCGAAGTCGTCTCCAAGGTGCGGGTAAAAAAGGTGCTGGAGCCGCAGCACTTCGCCAAGGTTCGGGTCTGGAATCACGAGCGGATGAGGAAGGAGATCGACTTCGTCATCTACCACAAGCAGACCATCAACAAGAGCGGTAAGGAGGAAGGCGCCTTCTCGCCGATCTGCGGCATCATTTGCCCAAAGAATAACGAGGAACCCTGGGTGGATTGGCTCGATTACGCCTTCACGCGTGCCAAGGTTCCGCTGCTGCGCCTGAAAGAGGACGATCTGGCGGATGATGCCAGGCCGATTCAGGAGCAGGTGATCCTCAAGCTTGCCTCGCCCCCCCCGGTACCGGCCTGGACCATCGACGCGCTGAAAGGGGCGCTGGCGCCGAAGGTTCCCCCCGAGACGCTGGACAAGCTCGATCCCGGCGAGCTACGGACGATTATCGCCGAAGCACTCGACGCCAAACTCTCCGAAAGCCTCAAGTAGCGCGCCGCACAACAGGCTATACTGCGCCGTTTTTTCACGCGGAGGCTACGGCCGTGCGCGCAATCGTCATCGCCCTCACCCTGTTCGCCGTCGCCGGCGGGCTGGCCGGCTGTGGCAAGAAGGGACCGCTCTACCTGCCGCAGGATGCCCCCGTCGAAAGCCGCGACGGCGAGCGAGAGCCGGAAAAAAAATCATGAATTCCTTCGACTACCGCGGCGGCGAACTGCACGCCGAGGCGCTGCCCTGCGCGGCGCTCGCCGAGCGTTACGGCACGCCGCTGTACGTTTACTCGCGGGCCGCCATCGAGGCCGCCTACGCCGCTTACGCGCAGGCTCTCAGCGGCCGCCAGCATCTGATCTGCTACGCCGTGAAAGCCAACTCCAACCTCGCCGTGCTGGATCTGCTGGCGCGCCTGGGTGCCGGCTTTGACATCGTCTCCGGCGGCGAGCTGGCGCGCGTGCTGGCCGCCGGCGGCGACCCGGCGAAAGTGGTTTTTTCCGGCGTCGGCAAGACCGCCGCGGAAATGCGCGAAGCACTCGAAGCCGGCATCCGCTGCTTCAACGTCGAATCCGAGGCCGAGCTGGAGCGTCTCGATGCGGTGGCTGGCGAGCTGGGCGTGGTCGCGCCGGTGTCGCTGCGCATCAACCCGGACGTCGACGCCCGCACCCACCCCTACATCTCCACCGGTCTGAAGGAGAACAAGTTCGGCATCCCCATCGAGCGCGCGTTGGCGGTCTACCGCCGCGCCGCCGAGCTCAAGCACGTGGCCGCGCACGGCGTCGACTGCCACATCGGCTCGCAGCTCACCGAGATCGAACCCTACATCGACGCCCTCGATCGCCTGTTGGCGCTGATCGACCGGCTCGCCGCCGAGGGCATTGCCATCCGCCACCTCGACCTGGGCGGCGGCCAGGGCATCCGCTATCGCGACGAGTCGCCGATCGACCTCGACGCCTGGGCGCGGCAGGTTTTCGAGCGCATCGGCGCGCGGCCACTGCAGCTGCTGGTCGAGCCGGGGCGCAGCATCGTCGGCAACGCCGGGCTGCTGCTGTCGCGGGTCGAATACCTCAAGCACGGTGAGGATCGCGACTTCGCCGTCGTCGATGCGGCGATGAACGACCTGATCCGCCCGGCGCTGTACGGCGCCTGGCAGGAGATCGTCGCGGTGCGCCCGCGCGCCGGTGCCGCGCGCGTCTACGATGTGGTCGGCCCGGTGTGCGAATCCAGCGACTTTCTCGGCAAGCAGCGCGAGCTGGTGCTGGCCGAGGGCGATCTGCTGGCGGTGCGCTCGGCCGGTGCCTACGCCTTCGGCATGAGCTCCAACTACAACAGCCGCGCGCGCGCCGCCGAAGTGCTGGTCGACGGCGATCGCAGCCACCTGGTGCGCGCCCGCGAAACCCGCCAGCAGCTGCTCGCCGGCGAATCGCGCCTGCCCGACTGAGCGCCGCGCCGCAGGCTGTTAGAATCGCCCCACGATAACCAGATCCGCGCCCGGAAGCCGCTGATGCGACTCGAATTCACCAAGATGAACGGCCTCGGCAACGACTTCGTCGTAATCGATGCCACGCGCCAGCCATTTGCGCTGAACGCGGCGCAGATCCGCCGCATCGCCGATCGCCGCCGCGGCATCGGCTGCGACCAGCTGCTGGTGGTCGAGCCGCCCTCAGCGGCCGGCGCCGACTTCGACTACCGCATCTTCAACGCCGACGGCGGCGAGGTCGAACAGTGCGGCAACGGCGCGCGCTGCTTCGCCCGCTTCGTGCGCCAGCGCGGCCTCAGCGACAAGCGCGAAATTCCGGTCAACACCGCCGCCGGGAAGATTCTGCTGCGCATCGAGAGCGGCGGGCGGGTCCGTGTCGACATGGGCGCACCGCGCCTGGAGCCGCGCGACATCCCCTTCACAGCCGCGCAGCGCGCCGCCAGCTACGCACTTGAGGTCGACGGCCGCGAATACAGCATCGGCGCGGTGTCGATGGGCAACCCGCACGCCGTGCTCTGCGTCGATGACGTCGACAGTGCACCGGTACAGCGGCTCGGCGCGGCGATCGAATCCCACCCGCGCTTTCCGGCGCGGGCCAACGTCGGCTTTATGCAGGTGCTGGCGCGCGACGCGATCCGCCTGCGCGTCTACGAGCGCGGCGTCGGCGAAACCCAGGCCTGCGGCACCGGCGCCTGCGCGGCGGTGGTCGCCGGCCGCCTGCGCGGCCTGCTCGACGAGGCGGTGCGGGTGCAGCTGCCGGGCGGTGAACTGGATCTGCGCTGGGCCGGCGAGTGCGCTGCGAGCGGGATCGCGCCGGTGCTGATGAGCGGGCCGACCGAAAGCGTTTTCGAGGGAGTGATCGAGCTATGAGCGATGGCATCGAGTCAGTGGACGGGCCGCTGCGCGAGTCGCCCGCCGACGGCAACCCGCTGGATGGCGAATCGGTGGTTGCCTGGCTGGAGGCGCACCCGGAGTTTTTCGCCCGCGAGCCGGAGCTGCTGGCGCGACTGGAGATCCCCCATCCGGATGGCGACGGCGTGGTCTCGCTGGTGCAGCGCCAGCTGCAGGCGCTGCGCCAGCGGCACATCCAGCTGGAAGCGAACATCGCCGAACTGGTGCAGGTGGCGCGCGACAACGAGCGCGTCAATCGCCGCCTGCACGCGCTGGCGCTGGAGCTGATGGCCGCCGGCACCGTGGATGACGTGATCTGTGCCACGCTGGCGGCGATGCGCGACCAGTTCGACACCGAGCTGGTGGTGCTCAAGCTGATCGATCAGGGCGACGGCCACCTGCGCGCCCGCGACCGCGCCGGCGTCTGGCAGCGCAGCGACGCTGCCATCGAGCACTTCGTCGAATTCTTCCGCGAGCGCCGCGTGCACAGCGGCCAGCTCGACGCGGCGCAACTGCAGGCGCTGTTCGACGAGCGCGCCAGCGAGGTCGGCTCGGTGGCGCTGCTGCCGCTGAAGGCGACGCAGAACATCGGCCTGCTGGCCCTCGGCCACGCGGACGAGCGGCGCTTTCACCCGGCCAAGGGCCTGTTGTTTCTGACCCAGCTCGGCGAGCTGCTGTCGCAGCGTCTGGCCGCGGTGCTGGCCGCGCAGCGGGCCGCGGACGAGACCGCAAGCGGTGCCGCCGAGCCCGCGCAGCCGGAGGCCGTCGCAGACCAACGCGCAGATGACCAGCACGCAGATGGCGATGGCGATGGCGATGGCCGGCCGTGAGTACAGGCGATGAGTAAAGCGGACTCTTTGGTCGACGAGTTCCTCGCCAAGCTCGAACGCGAGCGGCGCTACTCACCGCACACCCTGGATGGCTACCGCCGCGAGCTGCGCGCCCTGCGCCAGCTGCGCGATGGCGCCGGCATCGGCGACTGGCGCGCGCTGGATGCCCAGGCGGTGCGGGCGATGGCCGCCGCCAGCCATCGCAGCGGTTTATCTGCGGCCAGCGTTGCGCGACGGCTGTCGGCGCTGCGCTCCTTTTGCGATTTTCTGCTGCGCCGCGGCGAGCTGACGCACAACCCGGCGCACGGTGTCAGCGCGCCGAAGCGGCCGCGCAAGCTGCCGGCGACGCTGGATGCCGAGCAGCTCGGCCGGCTGCTCGACAGCCCCGGCGAAGGCCCGCTGGAGCTGCGCGATCTGGCGATGTTTGAGCTGTGCTACTCCTGCGGCCTGCGGCTGGCAGAGCTGGTCGCGCTGGATCTGCAGCGGCTGGATCTGCGCGCGGGTCTGCTGGAGGTCTGCGGCAAGGGCGGCAAGACCCGCGTGCTGCCGATCGGCGGCAAGGCGCGCGCCGCGCTGGAGCGCTGGCTGGCGGTGCGCGGCGAGCTGCTGCGCGAAGCCGCCGAGCCGGCGCTGTTCATCGCTGCACGCGGCGCTCGCCTGCAGCGCGGCGGCGTGCGCGCGCGACTGCTGCGGCTGGTCAAGCGCCGCGGGCTGGATCGCCACGTCCATCCGCACATGCTGCGCCACGCCTTCGCCAGCCATCTGCTGGAGTCCTCGGGCGATCTGCGCGCAGTGCAGGAGCTGCTCGGCCACGCCGACATCAGCAGCACGCAGATCTACACCCACCTCGACTTTCAGCATCTGGCCAGCGTCTACGAACGCGCCCATCCGCGGGCGCACAAGCGGGACAAATCATGAGCGGTGCGGCGGCAGCGGCCGGCGCGGGAGGATGGCGGTGAACGATCGGCGCGAACGCCGTGGCACAGGCCCGGCGGCAGGCCCGGGCGTCATGCAAATCTGGGGTCTGGTGGGATTGCTGGCGCTGTGCGCCTTCGCGCTGGCCTATCAATTCGTCGAGCCGGCGCCGGCGCAGCGGCTGGTGATGGCCACCGGGCGAGCGGATGGCGCCTACCACGCCTTCGGCCTGCGCTATCGCGAGCGGCTCGCCGAGGACGGCATCCAGCTGGAGCTGCGCGAGAGCGCCGGCGCACTGGATAACCTGCAGCGCTTGCGCAATGGCGAGGTCGACGTGGCCTTCGCCCAGGGTGGCACGGCGCTGAGCAGCGAGCCGGAAAATGCCGCGATCCGCTCGCTCGGCAGCCTCTATCTCGAACCGCTGTGGATCTTCGTGCGCGAGGATATCCGCGGTGCGCGGCTGGATGCGCTGGCCGGGCGTCGCGTCGCGCTGGGCGCCGCCGGCAGTGGCAGCCGTGCGGTTGCCGAACTGCTGTTCGCGGACGCCGGCGTCGAGGTCGACAGCCTGCCGCTGTCCGGCGGCGAGGCGATCGATGCGTTGCAGCGTGGCGAGGCGGATGCGGTGTCGCTGGTCGCCGGGCTCAATTCGCCCAGCGTGCAGCGCCTGCTGGCGCTGGAGGGCGTGCGTCCGATGTCGTTGCAGCGCGCCGCGGCCTTCACTCGCCGGCACCGCTTTTTGTCGCGCGTCAGCCTGCCCAGTGGTGCGCTGTCACCCAGTCAGAACAGCCCCAGCGAAGATCTGCTGCTGCTGGCGCCGGCCGCGGCGCTGGCCACGCGCGATGATCTGCACCCGGCGCTGGCCGGTCTGCTGCTGCTCGCCGCGCGCGATATCCACGCCAGCCCCGGCTTGCTCGAGGCCGAGGCGCAATTCCCCTCGCCGGCCCTGGTCGATTTCCCGCTCACTGAAGAGGCCGAGCGCTTCTACCGGCGCGGTCCGCCGCTGCTGCAGCGCTATCTGCCGTTTTGGGCCGCGGTACTGGTGGATCGTCTGTGGGTGATGCTGGTGCCGCTGCTCGGATTAATGCTGCCGCTGTCGCGGATTCTGCCGCCGGTTTACCGCTGGCGCATGCGCAAGCGCATCTATCGCTGGTACGACGAGCTGCAGGAGATGGATCTGCACGCCGAGCGCGAGCCTCAGGCGGCCGATCTGGAATCCGGCCTGCGGCGCCTCGACGAGATCGAGCGCGAAGTGCGCGGCATCGATGTGCCGCTGTCCTACGGGCAGGAGCTGTACATGCTGCGCCAGCACCTCGAACTGCTGCGCTCGCAGCTGCGGCGCCGCTTGGGGGAGGTGCCGGGCGACGGCGCCGACGATGACGCCAACGGCGAAGCCGGCAGTGCGCCGACTCAGGCGTAGGTATCCAGCAGCACGCCGCTGCTGCCGGGGTGTGCCGGGCTGGCGCTGCGCACGGATTCGTAGCTGTGGATGGCGTCCACCGCGCGCAGGCTCAAGCCTTCGAGCGAGGCGCGGAAGCCGCCCTCGGCGGCGCGCCAGTTGGCCTGCGAGCGCAACAGCTCATCCTGCAGTTCGCCGTCGAGGCTGCGTTCGCTGGGCAGCCGCTCGCCGGCCACCTGGCGGGTGATCTGCTCGCGCGGGGCGCTGCGCCGCTCGCCGGCCGGCGATGGCGCGTCGATGCGCGCCGCGCGCTGGCTGTCGCCGGGCGGCGCCGGCGGCGGCGTGACGGGCAGATTGTGGCTGGGGCTGATCACCGATGCGGTTGCTCTGGCAGCTGCTTTGGCAGTTGCTCTGGCGGGCAGCTGCGCTGGTTTTGGGTTGAGCGACGCGCAGAGTATATAGCTTTGTCGCGCTCGCGATTCAATCCCTGTTGGCGGCGCCTATTCGCTGTGTGGTGGCTCACGCTGCGCCGGCAGCGCGCGCCACAGCAGCGCGGCGCCGGCACCGCCGAGCAGCCAGCTGGCCAGCGGCGCGCCGAGAATCTGCGCCGGACGCAGGCCGTCGAGGCCGTAGATCAGCGCCGCGGAGATAACCAGCGCGGCGCCGATGATCGCCAGCACGACGCGGCGGTTGGCGTCGCGCAGCTCGTCGCGGATGCGCGTCAGCTCGGCGCCGTGCCACTCGACGCGCAGCTCGCCGTCGCGCGCCTGGCGCAGCAACTGGTGGGCCAGCAGCGGTAACTCGGGCAGTGCTGCGCCGTAGTCGGGCAGTTGCTCGCGCAGCTTGCCGAACACCGCGCGCGGGCCGATCTGCTCGCGCATCCAGCGCTCCAGATAGGGCTTGGCGGTCTGCCACAGATCCAGCTGCGGGTACAGCTGGCGGCCGAGGCCCTCGATATTGAGCAGGGTTTTTTGCAGCAGCACCAGCTGCGGCTGCACCTGCATGTCGAAGCGCCGCGCCACCTGAAACAGGCGCAGCAGCAGATGGCCGAATGAAATCTCCGCCAGCGGCTTTTCGAAGATCGGCTCACAGACGGTGCGGATCGACGCTTCGAAATCCTCCACCCGGGTGTCTGCCGGCACCCAGCCGGAATCCACGTGCAGCTGCGCCACGCGACGGTAATCGCGCTCGAAAAAGGCCAGGAAATTGCCCGCCAGATAGTGGCGGTCGGCGTCGGTCAGACTGCCGACGATGCCAAAATCGACCGCGATGTACTGCGGGTCTTGCGGCTCGCGGCGGCTGACGAAGATGTTGCCAGGGTGCATGTCGGCGTGGAAGAAGTTGTCGCGGAACACCTGGGTGAAGAACACTTCGACACCGCGCTCGGCGAGCTTTTTGAAATCCACGCCGATGCCGTTCAACGCCGCCACATCGGCCACCGGAATGCCGTCGATGCGCTCCAGGCAGAGCACCTTTTCGCGGCAGTAGTCCCAGTGCACCTCGGGCACGTAGAGCGCCTTTGAGCCGTCGAAATTGCGCCGCAGCTGGGCGGCGTTGGCCGCCTCGCGAACCAGATCCAACTCGTCGAAGATGGTCTTTTCGAACTCCGCCACCACCTCCACCGGGCGCAGGCGACGGGCTTCGCCGACGTAGCGCAGCGCCAGCCGGGCGATCAGCTTGAGCAGCTCGACATCGCCGCGAATGGTCGCTTCGATGCCCGGGCGCAGCACCTTGAGCACCACCCGCTGGCCGCTGTGCAGCGTCGCCGCGTGCACCTGTGCCACCGAGGCCGAGGCCAGCGGCTGGGCGTCGAAGGTGGCGAACAGCTCGCCCACCGGCGCGCCCAGCGCGGTTTCGATCTGGCTGCGCGCCAGCGCCGGGTCGAAGGGCGGCACGCGGTCCTGCAGGCGGGCCAGCTCGACGGCGATGTCGTCGGGCAGCAGGTCGCGGCGGGTGGAGAGGATCTGGCCGAACTTGACGAAGATCGGGCCGAGTTCTTCCAGCGCGCGGCGGATGCGCTCACCGCGCGGCAGGGCGCGGCTGCGGCGACTGCGCAGCGCTTCGGGAGTGAGGCGGAAGGCGACGCGCGCCAGCCCCGCACCGGGCACTGCGGCGAGCAGTTCGTCGAGGCCGTAGCGGCGCAGCACGCGCTGGATGTGCAGCAGGCGCAGGCCGCGCCGCGCGCCGCGCAGTGGCATCAGCGCGCGTCCTGCGGGTCGTCGCCGCCTCGGTTGCCGGCATCGCTTTGCAGCGCGGCGAGGCGCGCGGCGAGGCGGTCGCAGTCCTCGCGCAGGTTGTCGATGGCGTCGTGAAAGGTTTCGATCTCGGCGCGCGGCGGCAGCTGCGCGGCCTCTTCCTGCAGGTAGTCGGCGAGATCCCGGCGGCGGTCTTCGGCGGCGCGCGCCAGCCAGCGCCCGGCGCCGCGCGCCAGGTTGCCGAGCTGGTGCGCGGCGATGTCGCCGAGCAGCTGCGCCAGCTGCTCCTCCCAGTCGACGTCTATCTGGTCGAGCAGGCGGTGGAAGCGCTTGGCCAGCGCCACGTCGCCGCCCAGGCGCACGCGGCCGGTGAACAGTGCGCGGCGGCTGAAGGGCATCGAGGCCAGCGAGAAGGGCGCGCCTTCGATGCTGGCGTCGACGTCGCCGTCGTGGCGGCCGGCGACCTCGACGCCGTCGGCGTGGCAGAAGAAGTAGGCGGCCGCGCCCAGCCCGCGAAAGCGCAGCGCGATCAGCTTGCCGTCCAGTGCGGCGAGGCGGCGGCGCGATTCGGGATCGCGCGCGATCAGCGCATTGAGGGCTTTTTCTACCGCCAGCGCCAGCGGCAGGGGGAAGGCGCGGGCTTGATCGCCGGGCGGCTGCGGCTGTGTCTGTGTCTGTGGCAGGGTTTCGCTCACAGCTTGTAGCCGCGATGCAGGGCGACCACGCCGCCGCTGAGGTTGAAGTATTCGCAGCGCTCGAAGCCGGCCGTTTCCAGCATCCCCAGAAGGGTTTGCTGATCCGGGTGCATGCGGATCGACTCGGCGAGGTAGCGGTAGCTGTCGGCGTCGCCGGCGACCAGCTTGCCCATCGCCGGCAGTGCGCTGAAGGAGTAGGCGTCGTAGAGCCTGCCGAGGCCGGGGGCGACCGGCTTGGAGAATTCCAGCACCAGCAGCCGCCCGCCGGGGCGCAGCACGCGGTACATGCTGGCCAGCGCGGCGTCCTTGTCGGTGACGTTGCGCAGGCCGAAGGCGATGCTGATGGCGTCGAAGTGGTCGTCGGGAAACGGCAGGCATTCGGCGTTGGCCTGCACGTAGCGGATGTTGCCGACCACGCCGAGGTCGTCGAGCTTGCCGCGACCGACTTCCAGCATCGACTGGTTGATGTCCGCCAGCACCACTTCGCCGCGCGCGCCGACGCGGCGCGCGAAGGCGCGCGCCAGATCGCCGGTGCCACCGGCCAGATCGAGCACCCGCTGGCCGGCGCGCACGCCGGAGCGCTCGATGGTGAAGCGCTTCCACAGGCGATGCACGCCGAAGGACATCAGGTCGTTCATCAGGTCGTACTTGCCGGCCACCGAGTGAAAGACCTCGGCGACCATACCGGCCTTTTCGCCGGCTTCGACGCTGCGATAGCCGAAATGCGTCTGTTCGTTCTCGTCCACGGTTGGTCCCCCAGGTGCTGGTTTCAGGCCGGCGTCAGGCCGGGTCGCGGCTGGCGCCGGCGGCGGCGAGCTGATCGAGGTAGCGCTGCCAGTATTCATTCTGGCGGCTGCCCAGCTCGTAGAGGTAGTTCCAGGTGTACAGGCCGGAGTCGTGGCCGTCGTCGAACACCAGTTTGACGGCGTACTGGCCGACCGGCTGGACGTCGCTGATCGCCACGTCGCGCTTGCCGACCTGCAGCACTTCCTGCCCGGGACCGTGGCCGCGCACCTCGGCGGAGGGGCTGTGGGTGCGCAGGTACTCGCAGCTCAGCTCAAAGGTGCTGCCGTCGTCGAAATGGACTTCCAGCACGCGGCTGGCGCCGTGCAGCTTGATTTCGGTGGGGGTGGGCATGGGCGATCTCAGAGGATGTAGCGGGACAGATCTTCGTCGACTACCAGCTCGCCGAGGCGCTGCTCGACGTAGCCGGCATCGACGGTGATGGTCTGCCCGGAGAGGTCGGCGGCCTTGAAGGATGCCTCCTCCAGCAGCCGCTCCATCACCGTGTGCAGGCGCCGTGCGCCGATGTTCTCGGTGCGCTCGTTGACCTGAAAGGCGATCTCGGCGATGCGTCGCAGGCCGTCGGCGGGAAACTCCAGCGCGACCTCCTCGGTGGCCAGCAGCGCGGCGTACTGCTCGGTGAGCGAGGCATCCGGCTCGGCGAGGATGCGCACGAAGTCATCCGCGCTCAGCGCCGCCAGCTCGACGCGGATCGGCAGCCGCCCCTGCAGTTCGGGGATCAGATCCGACGGCTTGGCCAGATGGAAGGCGCCGGAGGCGATGAACAGGATGTGATCGGTGCGCACCGAGCCGTATTTGGTGCTCACCGTGCAGCCCTCGACCAGTGGCAGCAGATCGCGTTGCACGCCCTCGCGGGAGACGTCGCCGCCGCTGCTGTTGGCGTCGCTGCGGCGGGTGACCTTGTCGATTTCATCGAGAAAGACGATGCCGTTCTGCTCGACGTTGTCCACCGCCTTCTGCTTGAGCTCGTCCTCGTTGACCAGTTTGGCGGCCTCTTCGTCGATCAGCAGGCGCAGCGCGTCGCGCACCTTGAGCTTTTTCTTTTTGTGCTGCCCGCCGCCGAGGTTCTGGAACAGCCCCTGCAATTGCTGGGTCATCTCCTCCATGCCCGGTGGCGCCATGATTTCGACACCGACCTGCGGCGCGCTGAATTCCAGCTCGATGTCCTTGTCGTCCAGCTCGCCCTCGCGCAGCTTCTTGCGGAATTTCTGTCGGGTGGAGGACTCCTCGCGCGGCGTATCCGTGGCGTAGCTGTTGCGCGGCGGCGGCAGCAGGGCGTCGAGGATGCGCTCTTCGGCGGCGTCCTCGGCGCGGAAGCGAACCTTTTCCTTTTCCCGCTCGCGGGTCTGCTTGATCGCCGCATCGACCAGATCGCGGATGATCGATTCCACGTCGCGGCCGACGTAGCCGACCTCGGTGAACTTGGTCGCCTCGATTTTGATGAACGGCGCGTTGGCCAGCCGCGCCAGGCGGCGCGCGATCTCGGTTTTGCCGACCCCGGTGGGGCCGATCATCAGAATGTTCTTGGGGGTGATCTCGCCGCGCAGCGGTTCATCCACCTGCTGGCGCCGCCAGCGATTGCGCAGGGCCACGGCCACGGCGCGCTTGGCGTCCTGCTGGCCGATGATGTGCTTGTCCAGCTCCTGGACGATTTCGCGCGGGGTCATCTGCGACATGGGCCGTCAGCACTCCAGGGTTTCGATGGTGCGGTTGTGGTTGGTGTAGATGCAGATGTCGGCGGCGATCTTCAAGGCCTGCTCGGCGATCTCGCGCGCATCCAGCTGGCTGTGTTCGAGCAGCGCGCGCCCGGCCGCCTGGGCGAAGGGACCACCGGAGCCGATGGCGATCAGCCCGCCCTCCGGCTCGATGACGTCGCCGTTGCCGGAGATCACCAGCGAGGCGCTGGTATCGGCCACCGCCAGCAGCGCTTCGAGGCGGCGCAGCATGCGATCGGTGCGCCAGTCCTTGGCCAGCTCGACGGCGGCGCGAGTGAGGTTGCCGCCGTGTTCTTCCAGCTTGCCCTCGAAGCGCTCGAACAGGGTGAAGGCGTCGGCGGTGCCGCCGGCGAAGCCGGCCAGCACGCGATCCTTGTACAGGCGCCGCACCTTGCGCGCATTGCCCTTCATTACCGTGTTGCCCAGCGTGACCTGGCCATCGCCGCCGATGACGACCTGCCCGCCTCGGCGTACGCTGACGATGGTGGTTCCGTGAAACTGTTGCATGCCGCTCGTTCCCAGGATGCAAAACGCGGCAGTTTACACCAAGCGCACTGTGGTGCAGCGGGGTGTACAGTGGTGCCTGGGGTGGCACGACAACTGCATGTGTGCAGTGTGTCGGCATTTGGGCGTCAAGGCCATTGCGCCGACGTGGGAGCGGCGAAATTGCGTCGATGTGTGATGCGGTTTGTGGTGGCCTGCGAGCTGGCGATGCGATGCTCAACCTGTCCCGCCGGAAAGGTGCGTCCTTCGGTCATTGAGCATGGAGAGCAGCGTTTTGCAAGCAGATCCCACAACGACCGCCACGCCCCGTGGCAGCAGTCGCCTGGAGCGGTGGAAAAGTTCGGTAACTACGCTTATGGCATTGAATATTCCCGGTCAGATGGAACCTGTCGAGGGTAGCTTCCCGCGTTCGCCACGGCGGGTGAAAAAGTGGCTGGCGGAGTTGCAGGGCAACGACATCGGCGAGCTGACGCGCCAGTTCTACCACGGTCTCAAGCACAGCAACAGGCTGCGCAACGAGCCGCGCGTGCGCGTGGAAATCATGGAGTTGATGCGGCCTACCGGCTGGTTGATTCTGGATAATCTGCTGGCCCGCTACGCCAGCCTGAGCCTGCCGCTACCGGAGAAATCTCGCCGGATTTATGATCTGCACCTGGCGATCCTCCAGGAGCTGGCCTTTGGCTACAAAATCGCCCTGGTCGATGCGGCACAGGGCGGCGAGCAGTTGCCGGCGCGCCTGCAAATGCTTGCCAGCGAGCGCGCCATCAGCAACCTCAGCGAGGTCATGCTGCGCTGCGCCCAGCTCTATCAGCCACTGCCGAAATCGATCTGGAGCGACCTGCACCAGCTCTACGCCGGCGTGGAAAAGCTCGACCTGCAGTCCAAGGAGCTGCGCGACGCCGGCCCGCGCGGCAATGCCCAATTGAGCGTCAGCGCCGCCTACAAGCGCGCGCTGGTTTTTACATTGTGCTCGCCCAACCGTTTGCGCCGTGGCGAGGCGGTACTGCTGTTCAACAAGCTTGAGCACTGGAGCGACGACGTGCTGCTCGGCAACAGCACGCCGGATGCGCAGAGCCGCCGCCGGGGCGCCTCGTTCGGCGTCTGCCTCGGCACCAACGCGCCGCCGTCGCGGCTTGGCTTCGTCAACGCGCCGAATCCGGCGGAGTTGCGTGCGATCGATCTGAGTAAGCTGCTGCCGCGGGTGGACGAAGAGCTCAAGCGCGCGCCGCAGCATGAATCGCCAATCCTCGATGACGAGCATCTGCAGCGCAGTACCCTGCTGTGCATCAAGGCCAGCCTGAGCCTGAGTAATCAGCGCAAATCCGGGCGCGCGGTGCGCAACAACAAGGCGCTGGTCGAGACCGGCCTGAAGGATATCCACGCGCGCCTTTGCCACGAGCGCAAGCCGGCGGCATCGAAAGCGGACGATTCGGGGCTCAACCTCAACGATCTGCAGCTGATGTCGCTGCCACCGACCGAGCGCCGTGGCAGCGGTACCGGCTTCATCACCCATCCGCAGTTGGGCGGCCCGTCTCGCGATGGCCAGCTCTGGGAATCGGTGGCCCGCGGCAAGCCGATGGGGCGCGCGCTGGTCAAGGCCCAGCACAGCGGGGCGCGTAGCAACGCCAGGCCGCCGCCGCGACAGCAAAACTGGACTGTGGTCAACGTCAGTGCCGCCGGCTTCGGCTTGCGCTGGCAGGGCGAGGGTCCCTCGCGGGCGCATGTCGGTGAAGTCGTCGCGTTGCGCGAAAAGACCCGCGACGGGCGCACGCTGAGCTGGCGCATCGGCGTCATCCGCTGGATGCAGTTCACCGATACGCGCAGCTTTCTGTGTGGGGTGCAGATGCTCTCGCCGCGCGTTGTGCCGGTGGTCGCCGAGCGCCGCCACGGTGTGCGTGCCCAGGATATCAGCAGCAACGAATGCCTGATGCTCCCGGAAATCAAGGCGATCAAGCAGCCATCCACCCTGCTGGCACCCTCGCACACCTTTCGCCAGGGGGACATCACCACCATCCACATCGGCGACAAGGATGTGCGCGTGAAGCTGGTCGAGGCGCTGGATCAGACCAGCTTCTTCACCCGGTTTCAGATCCGCATCGCCACCGGAGCGGCCAAGGCTGCCAGCAGCGGCGGCGCCAGCCTGCCGTCGCCGCGCCGCGAAGAGGCGGATGAGTTCAGCGGCGTGTGGCGGTCGCTGTAGCGCGCTTGCCGCCCCTGCCTGCCGCGCGCCCGGCGGACGCGCAATAAGGCCTGCTCAGCGGCAGCGCCAGTAGCCGCCGGACAGCCGCTCGCAACGGTACCAGGGGAAGTCGAGATAGGGGTGGTACAGCGGCTGGTTGGCGTAGTGCCAGCGCGTCGCGGGCGTGTGCCACAACAGCTGCTCGGAACTCTCCACTTCGATCACCGCAAAGTGGCTGACGCGGCCGCCGATCTCCTCGCGCAGCGGTTCCGCCAGCCGCCCCACCACGGTCAGTTCGCGCCCCGGTTGCTCGCCGCTGGGTGCGCCGCCGGGCAGCTGGACGAAGAAGCGTCGCGCGGGTGCGCGGGCATCATCGACCAACTCCAGCAGCCCGTTGTCGCCGATCTGGCGCGCGGTCAGAAATACCCCCCGCCAACGCACCCGTTCGCCAACGTGGGACTGGGGCGCCGCGCTCACGGCGGCGATATCCGGCGCATCGGGCATCGGTTCGGTGAACATTCGCGGCAGGCCGGCACAGGCGCTGAGCAGCGCCGCGATCAGCGCTGTCGTCAAGCAGGTGCGAACCCGCCGGGGGCTGTGTGTCGTCGCTGTGCCGGGCATCATCTTTCTCCGCTTCGCTTGCACTATGGATTAGTCCGGCGCGGGTTGGTCTGCGTTCCGTCAAAAATTTCCCCACGTGCTATCGTCGCCGCGGGTCATTGGCGGCGAAAACGGCAATGGGAGGCGAGATGGATAATCCGGTATTGGTGGAGAGTTGGCGGGGCGAACTGGTCGAGTGCCGCCACCGCGGTGCGTTGGCGGTGTGCGATACGGCGGGGCGACTGCACTTTGCCCTCGGCGATGTGGCCACGCCGGTCTACCCGCGCTCATCGACCAAGCCGCTGCAGGCGTTGCCGCTGGTCGAGTCGGGTGCCGCCGCGGCACAGGCGCTGCGCGCTGATCAGCTGGCGCTGGCCTGCGCCTCGCACAATGGCGAAGCGCGCCACGCTGAGGCCGTCGAACACTGGTTGGCGGCGTTGGAGCTGGGCGAGGACGATCTCGAATGCGGCCCCGCCCTGCCGATGCGCGCCGCCGGCGAAGCCTGGCTGCGCGGCGGCGGCGAGCCGCGTCGGCTACTGCACAACTGCTCCGGAAAACACAGTGGCATGCTCGCCCTGGCGCGCTATCTGGATGCGCCGACGCGTGGCTACAGCCAGCCCGGGCATATCGTCCAGCGGCGCTGGATGGCGGCCTTGGGGGAGATGGCCGGAGTCGATGCCGAGCGCCTGCCGCGCGCCACCGACGGCTGTGGCATCCCGGTGCTGGCGCTGCCGCTGGCGCGCCTTGCGCAGGCTTACGCGCGTTTCGCCGATCCGTCCGGGTTGGCCGCCGAGCGGCGCGATGCCATCGAGCAGATCCGCGCCGCGCTGCAGGCGGAGCCGCTGATGGTCGCCGGGGAGCGGCGGTTGTGCAGCGCGCTGCTGGAGCGGGCCGGGCAGCAGGTGCAGGCCAAGGTCGGTGCCGACGGAGTCTACGCCGCGGCGCTGCCGGAGCTGGGTCTGGGCGTGGCGCTGAAGATCGACGACGGCAACACCGCCGCTTCGGAGGTCGCTCTGGGCGCGCTGTTGCAGCGCTTTCGCGTGCTCGATCCGGGACAGACCGAGGCGCTCGCCGACTGGTTTGCGCCGATCATCGACAATTCCCGCGGCGAGCCGGTCGGCCGCCGCGTGGCCTCATCGGTCTGGTGTTGAGCTGTCGTCCGGTGCCGCCGGCCGGGCATCCGGCGGGATCTCGGCGAGGAATTCGTCGAGCAGTTCGTGGGCGTCGTCGACGCCGCTTTTTTTGAGTGCCGAAAACAATTGCAGGCTGGCTTCCACGCCGGCCTCCTCCAGTGCCTTGCGGGTCGCGTGCAGCACGGCCATGGCGCGGCTGCGCGACAGCTTGTCAGCCTTGGTCAGCAGGCAGTGCAGAGCCACATTGCCGCGCGTCGCGGCCTCGATCAGCAGCCAGTCGTAATCGGTCAGCGGGTGGCGCACGTCCATCACCAGCACCAGACAGCGCAGCGGCTCGCGGCTGGAGAGATAGCGGGTCAGCGTCTGCCGCCAGTGGTCGAGCTGCTTTTTCGGCACTTTGGCGTAGCCGTAGCCGGGCAGATCGGTGAGATAGCGGCCGTCGCCGAGCCCGAAGCAGATGATCTGCTGGGTGCGCCCGGGGGTCTTGCTGGTGCGCGCCAGTTTGCCGTGGCCGGCGATGGTGTTCAGCGCGCTGGATTTACCGGCGTTGGAGCGCCCGGCGAAGGCGACTTCGGCGAGGCTGTCATCGGGCAGTTGGCGCAGATTGTGCGCCGCGGTGACGAAGGTCGCGCGAGCGTAGAGAGGATTCATGCCGAGCGGCTCCCTGGCCATGTTGCGGGCGCACAATTCTACTCGCTGCGGCGCATGAAAGGGCGCGGCGAGTCTGTTATGATTTGCGGGTTTTTTCCGCCGCGCGCGGCCTCACAAGGCCCGCAGCGCAGCCCGGATTTCGCATTGCAATGTATTTGAGGAGTGAACGCGATGAAGAAGATGCTTCTCGCCGGTCTGGCAGGCATCGCACTGGTGGCAGCCACGGCGGCGCAGGCGGCGGGCGACGCGGCCAATGGCCAGGCCAAGTCAGCCATGTGCGCCGGCTGCCACGGTGCCGACGGCAATTCGGCAGCGCCCAATTTCCCGAAGCTGGCCGGTCAGGGCGCCAAGTACACCGCCAAGCAGCTGGCCGATTTCAAATCCGGCGCGCGCCAGGATGCCAGCATGGCGCCCATGGTGGCCGGTCTGAGCGAGGCCGACATGGCCGATCTCGGCGCTTACTACGCGTCGCAGGGTAACGCCCCGGCGGCGGCCAGCGAGGACAATCTCGATCTCGGCGAGAGCATCTATCGCGGCGGCATCACCGAGGCCGAAGTGCCCGCCTGCATCGCCTGCCACGGCCCGGCGGGCAAGGGCAACCCGCCGGCGGCCTATCCGGCGCTGGCGGCACAGCACGCCGCCTACACCGCCAAGACGCTGAAGGATTTCCGCAGCGGCGCGCGCGATAACGACCCCAGCGGCATGATGAGCATGGTCGCCAAGCGCATGACCGACGCCGAGATCGAGGCCGTCGCCAATTACATCCAGGGCCTGCACTAAAGGGCCTGTATGTGGCTGCGGTCGCCGCGCGCGGTGGCCGCAGCGGCTTTCCTGCTGCTCATGCAACCTCCGCCACTTGTGTGGGTCATATCCGCGTCCACAATTTGCTGAGGAGATATCCCTATGTCATTGAGCACCCCGACCGATCACCGCCATTCTCCTGCCCGACGGCTGGTTCTCGCCAGAGGCTGCGCCGGCCTTGCCGCCGTGTGTCTGTTGGGTGCCGGGCAGAGTGCGCGCGCCGTCGAAGATGGTTACGACTGGTTGGAGCCGGCGCGCAACACGTCGGTTGAAGCGGGCCAGGTCGAAGTAATCGAATTCTTCTGGTACGGCTGCCCGCACTGCTATCGGCTGGAGCCGAGCATGCAGGCCTGGCTGGCGGAGAAGCCGGAGGGCGTGGTGTTCAAACGCGTCGCCCCGCCGCTCAATCCGAGCTGGGAAAACCACGCGCGCGCTTTCTACGCCGCTGAGGCGCTGGGTGTCACCGAAACCCTGCACGACCCGCTGTTCGACGCCATCCACAAGCAGCGCCGCAAGCTGAGCGGCAAGGATGAGCTGGCAGATTTCGCCGCTTCGCTGGGCATCGACCGCGACCAGTTCCGCAAGACCATGGATTCCTTCGCCGTGCAGGGGCAGCTCAACCGCGCCACGCAGTTGGCGCGCAGCTATGAGCTGGAGGGTGTGCCGGCAGTGGCGATCAATGGCAAGTACAAGACCAGCGGTTCGCTGGCCGGCAGCTACCCGCGGATGATGAAGATTGTCGATCAGCTGGCTCGCGAGGAATTGGCCGGGGGCCAGTAGTACACTCTGATCGGGTCGCGCCTGGCCCGATCTCTACCGATGATTGCGGGGGCGGCGGGCGCCGCCCTCAGTTATTGCCCAGCTGCTCCATCATTTCGGCCTGCTCGCGTCGCAGCTCGCGGTAGCGGCTGATGTCGGCTTCGAACTGCTCTGCCAGTGCGCTGCGCTCGGCGATCTTCTGCGCGCTGAACTTCTCGGCACCGGCAATCTTGCGGCGCAGCGAAGCGCGCTCATCCAGCAGTAGCTGCGGTGCATCCTCCGACTGCTCGGCCAGATCGGCGATCTGGCCCTCGACGCGCGCCAGTTTGTCGTTCCAGTTGTTGAGGTGCTTGGCCGACAGTGCGATGGTCGCGTCCAGCGCACCGATGCGGTCGTCGCGCGCCAGCAGCAGATCGCGCTCGGTGGTGAAGGTCTCCAGCAGTACCCGATCGCGGAGCTGGCGAGCCGCTTCGCGCTCGGCCTGCTGGCGTCTCCGGCGCTCGGCCGCGCGGGCCGCTTCGCGCTCGGCCTCGGTGAGCGCCGCCGGCTTGCTGTCCACCACCACGCCCTGTTCGTTGTAGCGCTGATGGCCGGTGTCCGGATCCGCCGGCGGGCGGTCGCCGTAGTGGACGTTGCCCTGCTCATCGACCCATTTGTAAAGCCCGGCCTGAGACGAGTCGGGCAGGCTGGCGATGACTAGCAGGCAGGCGAGCAGTGCCGTGTGCGGCAAGCGGTTATGCGATGAGGCCACCGTGTCGGTGGATGGCTGCTTCGGGCGCGCTGGGCTGTTGCGGTGCATCGGTGAGGCAGGTGTGTGATGGTGGTGTGGTTTTATCTGACTCTAGACCAAGCGCGGTCGGGCGAGTGGATTATCTGTGACCGACGGCGGTTGCACCAGCATGGACGCCGTACTCTGCCCGATAGTTCCTGATTGCCAGCAAATCCGCGGCGCGATCGCCGCGCGCTTCGAGATAGGCGACGATGTCCTCCAGCGCGACGATGTGCGCGATGCCGATATCGTGCCGCGCCTCCAGCTCCTGTATCGCCGATGCCTCGCCCTGGCCGCGCTCCTGGCGGTCGAGGGCGATCACCGCGCCGACCAGCTCGGCGCCGGCGGCGGCGGTGATCTGCAGCGATTCGCGGATTGCCGTGCCGGCGGTGATCACGTCGTCGATCAGCAGCACCCGCCCGGCCAGTGGCGCACCGACCAGCGAGCCGCCCTCGCCGTGGTCCTTGGCCTCCTTGCGGTTGAAGCACCAGGGCACGTCGCGGGCGTGCTCGTCCGCCAGTGCCACCGCGGTGGCGGCGGCCAGCGGGATGCCCTTGTAGGCCGGGCCGAAGAGCAGGTCGAATTCGATGCCCGAATCGATGATGGCGCGCGCGTAGTAGCGGCCGAGACGGGCCAGCGCGGCGCCGCTGTCGAACAACCCGGCGTTGAAGAAGTACGGGCTGACGCGGCCGGATTTGAGGGTGAAGCTGCCAAAGCGCAGCACGCCGCGGTCGATGGCGAAGTCGAGGAATTCGCGCTGATAGTCCTGCATGATCTGGCTCGGCTGGCGGGTCGCGTGGACTCGCGTGGGCGAAACAGTCGCGTATGATACACGCCGCCGTGGCCGGCGCGGTGCAGCGCGGCGTGACGCCTGCCACCGAAACTTGTCGTGTCACCCTGCCAGATCGCGCCGCGACCACCGGAGAACCGCCTTGCGCATCACTACCCTCAACGCCAACGGCATCCGCGCCGCTGCACGCAAGGGCTTTTTCGACTGGCTGCCGCAGCAGGCCGCGGATGTGGTCTGCATTCAGGAAACCAAGGCGCAGATCGACCAGCTCGGCGACGCGATCTTCCACCCGGCCGGCTACCACTGCCACTACCACGACGCGGAAAAAAAGGGCTACAGCGGCGTCGCCCTCTACTGCCGGGAAGAGCCGCGCGAGCTGATCGTCGGCCTCGGCATCGAAGAGGTCGACCGCGAGGGCCGCTACATTGAAGCGCGCTTTGCCGACACGGCGGTGGTCTCGCTGTACATGCCTTCCGGCTCGTCGAAGGCAGAGCGGCAGGATTTCAAATACTGGCTGATGGAGCGCTTTCTGCCGCACATGCAGCAGCTCAAATCGCTCGGTCACGAGACGGTGATCTGCGGCGACTGGAACATCGCGCACACCAAAGCGGACATCCGCAACTGGCGCGGCAATCAGAAAAACTCCGGCTTTCTGCCCGAGGAGCGCGCCTGGCTGAGCAGGCTGTTCGACGAGTGCGGCTGGGTCGATGCCTTTCGCGAGCTGCCGCAGGCGGAGCACGAGTACACCTGGTGGTCGAACCGCGGCAACGCCTGGGCCAACAACACCGGCTGGCGCATCGACTACCAGATCACCACGCCGGGGCTGCGCGGCAAGGTGCTCAACACCGAGATCTACCGCGACCAGCGCTTCTCCGATCACGCGCCACTGACCATCGATTACGACCACCCCCTGTGAGCGAGCAAGCGTGACCGCAAAACCCCTGCACAGCTGGCGCGAAGCGGCCGCGGCCTACGCCAATCCGCGCGTGGTCGCGCTGTTCTTTCTCGGCTTCGCCGCCGGGCTGCCGTTTCTGCTGGTGTTTTCGACGCTCTCCGCCTGGCTGACCGAGGCCGAGGTATCGCGCGCCACCATCGGTTTCTTCAGCTGGGTGGGGATCACCTTTTCGGTGAAGGTGTTCTGGGCGCCGGTGGTCGATCGACTGCCGATCCCGGGGCTGACCCGCTGGCTCGGCCGGCGCCGCAGCTGGATGCTGCTGGCGCAGCTCGGGGTGATGGCCGGGCTGGCCGGCATGGCGCTGGCCGACCCGCGCGAGGATCTGCTGCCGATCGCCCTGTTCGCGGTGCTGGTGGCCTTCAGTTCGGCGACCCAGGATATCGGCATCGACGCCTTTCGCATCGAATCCGCCGATCCGGAATATCAGGGCGCGATGGCGGCGATGTACATCTTCGGCTACCGCGTGGCCCTGCTGGTGGCCGGCGCCGGCGCGCTGTACACCGCCGAGTTCGCCGGCTGGAGCGGCGCCTATCTGGCGATGGCCGCGTTGATGGGCGTCGGCGTGGTCACCGTGCTGCTGGTGCGCGAGCCCGAGCATCAGCCGCAGCCGGCGCAGGCCGAGCGGCGCGCGCTGGATTTCATCGCCCGCAACGGCCATCTGCCGAAACTGCTGCGCGATGCCGGTGGCTGGTTCGTCGCTGCGGTGGTCTGTCCCTTTGTCGATTTCTTCAGCCGCAACGGCAAGCGCGCGCTGCTGATACTGGCGCTGGTCGGCTTGTACAAGCTCTCCGACATCACCATGGGGGTGATGGCCAATCCCTTCTATCTCGATCTCGGCTACAGCAAGACGCAGATCGCCGAGATCGCCAAGCTGTTCGGCTTCGGCATGTCGCTGGCCGGCACCGCGCTCGGTGGACTGCTGGTGATGCGCTTCGGCGTGCAGCGACCGCTGCTGCTGGGCGCGGCGCTGGTGGCGATCACCAATTTGCTGTTCGCCTGGCTGGCCGGCATCGGTCCCAGTGTCGCCGGGCTGGCGCTGGTGATCAGCGCCGACAACCTCGCCGGTGGGTTGGCCACCGCGGCCTTCATCGCCTGGCTGTCGGGGTTGACCTCGACGGCCTACACCGCCACCCAGTACGCGCTGTTTTCCTCGTTGATGACCCTGCCGGCGAAATTCCTCGGCGGCTTTTCCGGGCTGGTGGTCGAGGCCGAGGGCTACGCCCACTTCTTTTTGTACGCCGCGGCGCTGGGTCTGCCGGCGATCCTGCTGTGCGTCTGGCTGCTGCGCGATGCGGCTCGCGGTGCGCCGGCGGCGAGCGCGGGCTGATGCTCAACTACGCGGTGCTGCTGGGCGGCGTGATCGCCTGCGCTCTGTCGGCGATCTTCATCCGCGAGAGCGCCGAGGACCCGGTGCTGCTGTCCGCCTGGCGCACGCTGATCGCCGCCGCCGTGCTGGCGCCGCTGTGGTGGCGGGAGCAGCGCCGCCATCGCCAGTACTCGCTGGCGGAGACGCTGGGCCACGCCTGGCTGCCGGGCATCGTGCTCGGCCTGCATTTCATCGCCTGGAATCTGGGTGCGCGGATGACCCCGGCGGCCAACGCCACGCTGCTGGTCAGCCTGGTACCGCTGGTGATGCCGCTGTTGCTGCTGGCGATGTTTGGCGAGCGCCTGCGCCGTGCCGAGTGGCTGGCCACGGCGCTGGCGGTGGTCGGTATGCTGCTGCTCACCGCCAGCGATTTCGACATCGACCCCGGCTACCTGTGGGGCGATCTGATCTGCCTGCTGTCGATGCTGTTGTTCGCCGTCTACCTGGTGCTGGCGCGCAAGCACCGGCACTTCGCCAGCCTGTGGCTGTACCTGCTGCCGGTCTATCTGCTGGCCGGGCTGTTTGCCCTGGTCGTGGGGCTGGCGCTGGGCGAACCGCTGCCCGAGTATTCGCTCTACGAACTGGCGATGATCGCCGGACTGGCGCTGGTATCGACGGTGATCGGCCACTCGGCGCTGAATTTCGCCATGCGCCGCCTGCGCGGGCAGCTGGTGTCGATCGTCAACACCGGGCAGTTTATCTGGGCCGGCTTCGCTGCGGCGCTGCTCTACGCCGAGCTGCCACAGCCGGCCTTTTACCTGGCCGCGGCGCTGCTGCTGACCGCCATGTGGCTGGTCATCCGCCGCGCCGCCTGAATCCTGAAAACGCCTGAACACTGAAAACCCAGAGAGGAAAGCAATGGATATCGAGGACCTGTACCGCAACAACAGCCGCTGGGCCGCCGAGATGACTGCTCGCGATCCCGACTTCTTCGCCCGCCTGTGTGGCCAGCAGAGTCCGGAGTTTCTGTGGATCGGCTGCGCCGACAGCCGCGTGCCGGCCAACCAGATCGTCGGTCTCGACCCCGGCGAGCTGTTCGTGCACCGCAATGTGGCCAACATCGTGCTGCCCTCGGATGCCAACTGCATGTCGGTGCTGCAGTTCGCCGTCGAAGTGCTCAAGGTGCGGCATGTGATCGTCTGCGGCCACTACGGCTGCGGCGGCGTCGCGGCGGCCATGTCCAACACCTCGCACGGGCTGATCGACAGCTGGCTGCACAGTCTCAAAAACGTCTACCACAAGCACCGCGAAAGCATCGATGCGCTCGACGAAGCGCAGCGGGTGGATCGCCTCTGCGAGCTGAATGTGGTCGAGCAGGTGGCCAACGTCAGCCAGACGCCCATCGTCCAGCGCGCCTGGCTGCGCGAGCAGCCACTGGCGGTGCACGGGGTGATCTATTCGCTGCGCGACGGTATCCTGCGCGACCTTGGGGTGCGCCTCGAATGCCAGCAGCAGACCCCGCAAAGCTTCCACATCACCAGCGTGTGAGGACGATTCTTTCGCCACCAGCGCCGGGTTTTCGGCACCGGTGGCGCGCATGTCTCAATAGCGCGCATCCGCCGGCGAATCGCGATCGGCGCACGCTTTTTGCCGTGGATAACGAGAGCGAAGCCACAGAGCGCCCGTTGTGGCAAGCCTAGTCTGTGCCCTCCGGAACGAACGACGGAGAACCGACGCGATGGGACGGAATGATTTGATGTGCGTGCCGCAAGGCACTGCCGCAATGGCTGGTGGACAGCGGGCAACCAGCGCCATGCGACAGACTGTAACCACGCGCCAGGCCCGGTCGATCAGCGTGCTCGATGCGACCTGCTGCGACGAAGGCCAGCTGGCGCGCTGGTGCGGCGGCGCTGGAGCTGTCGAGTGCTGTCACAGCGAGCGCTGTGGCGATCGCGCCCAGGGCCACATGCCGCGCATCGACACCTGGCCGGCCAGTGGTGGCGGCTTGCAGGTGGTGATCAGCAATCGCCACGAGATGGGCGAGGAGCACCACATCCTGCGCCACGCGCTGCTCGATGGCGATATGCAACTGCTCGCGGAGCACCATTTCGACCCGCGCGGCGACACCCGCGCCGTCTCTCAGTTCCACCTGCCCGGCTACCGTGGCGAGCTCTATGCGCTGAGCGTCTGCAGTCGCGATGGCGTCTGGATGAGCGCGGTCGAGATTTGAAGCGGCGGGGTTGACCGCTGCCCACCGCGCCGGCCATTTCTGGCCGGACACTCAAACGTTGATGAACACCCCGCCGCGGCGAGCGTCTCCGGCGCCGCTGATCCCGCTGTCGGCGAGCAGCAGGCTGTGCGCGCCGCCGAAGAAGAAGTTCGGCTCCTCCCAGCGCTGATGATCCGGCCAGTCGCCGAGCAGCGCGGCTTCGGCGTCACGCGCGAAACCCGCCTCCAGCGCCAGGTGTTCGCCCTCCAGATGCAGTCGCGGCGCGGCTACCGCGCGCTCCGCCGGCATGTCGTGGTCGATGATATTCAGCAGCACCTGCAGCAGCGCCGAGCGAATGCGGTTGGAGCCGCCGGAGCCGGTGATCAGCCGCCGGCCATCGCGGTGTGCGCCGAGGGTCGGCGCCATCATCGAGGTCATCCGCTGGTCGCAGGCCCAGCGCATGAAGCCGCCGGGGTTGAGATCCTCCTCGCCGAGCATGTTGTTGGGCATGAAGCCACAGCCGGGCACCACCTGCCCGCAGCCCTCGCCGTTGGATACCGTCAGCGCCGCCAGATTGCCCGCCGCGTCGGCTACGCTGATGTGCGTGGTGCCGCGCAGCGCGGCGGCGCGGCCGGCGATCTCGCGCTGATAGCTGGCCAGGTAGTCGGGCGCCAGCAGGCGCAGCATGCGCTCGCCGCCCTCGTCGACGTGGGCATCCAGGCGCGCTTTCTGGGTCAGCGCCATGCTCTGTGCCAGCAGGCGCAGCCGGTCGCCGTCGCCAAATTCCAGCGCCGCGCCGCCGGCGGCCTCCATCAGGCGCAGGCCGAAGGCCACCAGCAGGCCACCGGAGGATGGCGGCGGATTGCTGTACAGGCGCCAGTCGCCGTGCGCCACCGCCAGTGGTTCGCGACGCGCGACGCGATACCCGGCGAGATCCTCGGCGCGCAGGTGGCCGCCGCCGCTGGCGCACATCGCCACCAGCCGCTGCGCTACCTCGCCGCGGTAGAACAGATCCTCGCCCTCGCCGGCCAGGCTATCCAGCAGATCGGCCAGCTCCGCAAAGCGCCGCTGCTCGCCGGCGAGGATGCGCTGCCCGGGCCCGGCACCGCCGCGGAAGGTTGCGATGGCCGCCGGGCTGGCGGTGAAGATGGCTGCCACGATGTTGCTGATGTAGGCCTGCAGCGGGTTGATCTCGACACCTTCGCGAGCGGCGTGGATCGCCGGTTGCAGTACTTCGGCGAGCGGCATCCGGCCGAGGTCGCCGTGCACCGCGAACAGGCCGCGCACCAGCCCCGGCGTGGCGATGCTGCCGAGGCCGATGTGGAAATCCTGGGTGGCGTTGCCGAAGTCGGCGGTGATCGGGTAGAAGTCGCATTCGTCCGGCGGGCATTGCTGGCGCGGCGTCTGCACGAAAAAATCGTACAGCAGCGGGGACTTCCCGGCGGGCTGGGCGTTGAGGAAGCCGCCGCCGCCCAGCGAGGCGAGCACCGGCTCGGCGGCGCAGGCGGTGGCCAGCGCCGCGCAGGCGGCGTCGAAGGCATTGCCGCCGGCGCGCAGGATCTCGGCCGCCGCCTCGGCGGTGCGCGGGTGGCCGGCGGCGACCGCGCCGCGCTGGCTGTTAGTGGGCATCTGCTGCGCCCCCGCTAGTGGTAGACGATGCCGGTGCCAGTGGCGTCGGCAGCGTGTTCGGCCAGCTCCTCCTCGCCGTCGTCCGCCTCGTCGAGGGGGTCGGGCGAGGCGTGGTGCAGGGTCATCCGCCAGCTGCCGTCGATGAACTGGTAGACGTTGGTGGTCAGCATCGCCCCGGTGGTCTCGCCGGCGACGGCGATCTCCTCGCGCAGCAGGTGGATGGCGAGCAGTGAATCCTGGGTGTAGCGCACATCGCTGAGGGAGAAGCTCAGTTCTCCGCTGGCGGAGAAGATCTGCCGCCAGCTTTCGCGAATCTCGTCGAGCCCCTCCAGCCGCGGTGCGCCGGGGTGGATGCAGATCACGCCGTCGTCTTTGGCCCAGACTGCCATCATCGCCTCCAGATCGCTGCGTTCAAAGGCCTCATAGAAGGCTTCCTCGGCCTCCTGTGGGGTGGCGAAAACCGCTTCGCTCATGCTGCTGTGCCCCGATTGTGCTGTCTCGAAAAGGGGCGCAATGATAACTCATGGCCGGCGTGCCGCGGGGCGTGGATATACTGTTTGAATGAGTGATCGAGAGAGCCGGCGCCGACTCTGCCGGGTGGGCGAGCTGCCGGGCAAAGGCGCCATCGGCGTGCCGCTGCCCGGTGGCGAGCCGGGCTGGCGGGACGAGCTGATCCTGCTGCGCCACGGCGATGGCTTGCGCGCCTATCGCAACAGCTGCCCGCACACTGGCGCGCCGCTCAACTGGCTGCCGGATCGCTTCTTCGACGCCGATGGCCGCTACCTGCAGTGCAGCCTGCACATGGCGCTGTTCGAGCCGGGCAGCGGCCGCTGCGTGCACGGCCCCTGCCCCGGGCGATCGCTGCAGCCGGTGGCGGTGGAGCTGGTCGACGGCTGGGTCTGCCTGCCGCCCGACTGATGCCGACGGCTTGATGCCGCTGGCGATGGCGGCTCAGTGCTGATCCGGCGCCGCCAGCGCGCGCATCGCCGCCACCAGTTTGGCGTCGCGTTCGGCGGCCAGCGATTCAAAGCTGCGCCCGCGCTCCTCCACGGTGATGCCCGCGGCCAGTTTGGCGGCGGTTTCCGCGTTCAGGCGCGGCGCGCCGAGGCTGTCCCACCAGGTGTGGAAGCTGTCGCCGTAGCGCTCGCAGAAGCCGTCGATGCCCTGCCCGCCGCTGCCCAGGCTGAACAGCATGTGCGGCCCCATCACCGACCAGCGCAGCCCCGGCCCGGCGGTGACCGCCTTGTCGACATCCTCGACGCTGGCCACGCCCTCGACCACCAGATTGACCGCCTCGCGCCACAGCGCCGCCTGCAGCCGGTTGGCGACGTGCGCCGGCACCTCCTTATTGACGCGGATGGTGACCTTGCCGCAGCGCTCGTAAAACGCCGCGGCGGCGTCCAGCACGCCCGCCTCGGTGTGCTCGGTGCCGAGCAGCTCGACCAGCGGGATCAGGTGCGGCGGGTTGAAGGGGTGGCCGAGGATGAAGCGCGCCGGCTTGTTCCAGCCGCGCAGCATCTCGCTCATCAGCAGCCCCGAGGAGCTGCTGGCGACGATCGCCTCCGGCGCCAGTGCCGGTTCGATCAGCCGGTAGGTCTCGTGCTTGATGGGCATCCGCTCGGGCACGCTCTCCTGCACGAACTGGGCGCGGCGCACGGCGCTGGCGGCGTCGCCGACGCAGCGCAGCCGATCGGCGCTGGCACCCGGGCGGATCAGCCCGAGCTGCTCCAGCGCAGGCCAGGCCCGTTCGATGTAGTCGCGTGCGTGGGCCTCGGCGTGCGCCGCCGGGTCGAACAGATCGACCTCGTGGCCGGCGGCCAGAAACAGTGCCGCCCAGCTGGCGCCGATAACGCCGCCGCCGACCAGGCCGACGACTTCGATTTGATTGTGCATTGGGTGTTCTCCAGATCAGAACAGGCTGGGCCGCAGCGGTGAGGCTGCGATCAATCCGCCGTCGATGGTGATCATCTGTCCGCTGACAAAGGCCGAGCTATCGCTGCCCAGCCACAGCGCCGCGGCGGCGATATCCGACGGCTGGCCGAGCCGGCCGACGGCGTGGCGCGCCAGCGCGTCGCGGCGCGCGGCCTGCGGCTGGCCGGCCAGTGCGAAGGCCGCTTCGGCCATGCCGGTGTCGATCCAGCCGGGGCGGATGGCGTTGCAGCGAATGCCCTCGGCGCCGTGATCCACGGCTATCGATCGCGTCAGCCCGTGGACGAAGGCTTTCGAGGCGTTGTACAGCGCCATCTGTGGATCGGCGTGATCGCCGCTGATCGAGCCGATGTTGATGATGCTGCCGCCGCCTCCGGCGGCCATCAGCGGGATAAATCGCCGGCAGCAGAGGAACACCCCGCGGGCGTTGACGCCGATCACCTGCCGCCAGTCCTCGTCGCTGCTGTCGACGACGGTTTTCTCCACCTGCACGCCGGCGTTGTTGACCAGAATGTCGAGCCGGCCGAACAGCGCCTCGGCGCGCGCGGCCAGTGCGTCGACGCCGGCATTGTCGCTGATGTCGGCCTGCAGCCATTCGCAGCCGGCCGGCAGTTGCGCCTGCGCAGCGCGGCCGCAGGTCAGCACCTGCGCGCCGGCGGCGGCGAAGGCTTCGACGATGCCGCGCCCGATACCCTTGCCGCCGCCGGTGACCACGGCGGTTTTGCCCGTTAGTTGTCCAGTCATTGCGGCGACCTCAGTGGGCGATCATCACGTGGCGGGGAACGCTGTAGTCCTCCAGCGCGAAGATCGACATATCCTTGCCGTAGCCGGAGCTTTTCATGCCGCCGTGGGGCATCTCCGAGACGCCGACCAGATGGGTGTTGACCCAGGTGATGCCGTAGCGCAGCCGCGCCACGGTGGCCATCGCCCGGCCGATGTCTTTGGTCCACACCGAAGACGCCAGCCCGTAGCGGGTGTCGTTGGCCCAGTCGACCGCCTGATCGACGTCGCTGAAGCGGCTGGCGGTGACCACCGGGCCGAAGATTTCCTCGCGCACCACCTCGTCGCCCTGCTGGGCGTTGGCGATCAGCGTCGGCTGGTAGAAGAAGCCGTTGCCGCTGGCGCGGCCGCCGGTGACGATCTCCATGTGGCCGGCGCTGGCGGCGCGATCGACCATGCCCTGCACACGCTGGAATTGGGCCTCGCTGATGATCGGCCCCATCTCCACGTCGTCGTCCTGTGGCAGGCCGGTGTTGATCGAGCCGATGGCGCTGCCGAGATCGGCGACCAGCCGGTCGTAGAGTTTGTCGGCCACGTACAGGCGGCAGGGCTGGGTGCAGTCCTGCCCGGCGTTGTAGTAGGAAAAGCCGCGCACGCCCTCGACCACCGCTTCCAGATCGGCGTCGTCGAAGACGATCACCGGCGCCTTGCCGCCCAGTTCGAGATGGGTGTGCTTGATGGTTTTCGAGGCCGCTTCCAGCACCCGCGTGGCGGTGCGGATCGAGCCGGTCAGCGAGATGAATTCCACCGCGTCGTGATTGATCAGCCGGTCGCCGGTGCTGGCGCCGCGCCCGGACAGCACGCTGACCACACCCGCCGGGTAGATCTCGCCGAGCAGCTCGGCGAGCTTGAGCGCCGACAGCGGGGTCAGCTCGGAGGGCTTGAGCACCAGCGTGCAGCCGCTGGCCAGCGCCGGGGCGATCTTCCACGCGGCCATCATCAGCGGGTAGTTCCACGGCGCGATGCTGGCCACCACGCCGACCGGATCGCGGCGGATCATCGAGGTGAAGCCGGCCATGTATTCGCCGGCGGCCGGGCCGCTCAGGCAGCGGCAGGCGCCGGCCATGAAGCGGAACAGATCGACGCAGGCGCCGACCTCCTCCGCCGCCGCGGCCAGCGGCTTGCCGGTATCCAGCGATTCCAGCGCGGCGAAGCTGTCGAGATCGGCCTCCAGTCGGTCGGCCAGCGCCAGCATCAGCGCGGCGCGCTCGCCGGGGGTGGTCGCGGCGTAGGCGGGGAAGGCCTCGCTCGCCGCGCGCACCGCGGCATCGACCTGCTCGGCGCTGGCCTCGGCGACGCTGCAGATGCTTTGCCCGCTGCAGGGGTCGAGCACCGGCACGGCTTCGCCGGCGCCTGCGACCAGCTCGCCGGCGATCAGTAGTCTGGTGGTGGGCTGCATGGGTTTTCCTCCGAATCGTTTGTGTCAAAAGGCGACCTGATCGCCGCCCTTGAGTCCCAGCCGCTGGCGCGCTTCGGCCGGTGTGGCGATCTGCAGCGACAGGTCCTCGACGATGCGGCGGATCCTGGCCACCTGCTGGGCATTGCTCTGCGCCAGCTGGCCGGCGCCCAGATACAGGCTGTCCTCCAGTCCGACGCGCAGGTTGCCACCGAGCAGCGCGGCGGTGGTGGCGAACTTCATCTGGTGTTTGCCGGCGGCCAGCACCGACCATTCGAAGTCGTCGCCGAACAGCCGCTCGGCGACCCGGTGCATGTGGGTGAGATTGTCCAGATCGGCGCCGACGCCGCCGAGAATGCCGAAGATCATCTGAATGAAGAACGGCGGCTTGATCAGCCCGCGATCGACGAAGTGCGCCACGTTGTACAGGTGGCCGAGGTCGTAGCACTCCATCTCAAAGCGCGTGCCGTGCTCTTCGCCGAGGGTCATCAGCACGTGCTCGATGTCGGCGAAGGTGTTGCGGAAGATGAAGTCGCGGGTCATCTCCAGAAAGGCCGGCTCCCAATCGTGCTGCCAATCCTGGTATTTGTCCTTCATCGGGAAGATGCCGAAGTTCAGCGAACCCATGTTCAGCGAGGCCATCTCCGGCGCCGCGCGCATCGCCGCGGCGAGGCGTTGCTCCAGGCTCATGCCCAGCCCGCCGCCGGTGGAGATGTTGACCACCGCATCGCAGCCGGATTTGATCACCGGCAGGAATTGCATGAATACCTCCGGGTCCGGCGTCGGCCGGCCGTCTAGCGGATCGCGGGCGTGCAGATGGATGATCGAGGCGCCGGCCTCGGCCGCGCCGATGGATTGCTCGGCGATCTGCGCCGGGGTGATCGGCAGGTGCGGCGACATGCTCGGTGTGTGGATGCCGCCGGTGACGGCGCAGCTGATAATGATCGGTTTGGACATGCTTGAACCTCCCTCAGACACGCATTTGTTGCACTTGTGCGGTCAGCCCGCCGTCCAGCACCCACAGCTGGCCGGAGGCGTAGCGCGCCTCGTCGCCGGCCAGCCAGTTGACCAGGTTGGCCACGTCTTCGGGCGTGCCGTAGCGGCCGATGGGGTGCACCCGGCGCACCTCGCTCTTCAGGCTTTCGATGTCGCCGGAGGAGCCGAAGAAGCTCTGCAGCATCGGTGTGTCGATGTAGCCGGGGCAGATGGCGTTGACGCGGATATTGTCCGGCCCGCAATCGCAGGCCATGGCGCGGGTCAGCGCGTGCACCGCGCCCTTGGTGGCGCAGTAGGCGGCCAGCCCGGGGTCGGCGATGAAGCCGTCGTAGGAGCCGAAGTTGACGATCGAGCCGCTGCCGGCCAGGCGCATCAGCGGCAGCGCCTTTTTTGAGGTCAGGAAGGTGCCGCTGACGTTGATGGCGAAGATCCGGTTCCACTCGTCGAGGCTGGTTTCCTCGATGGTCTTTTCGATCTCGATGCCGGCCGCGTTGACCAGCACGTGCAGCTGGCCCTGCTCGCGCTCGACCCGCGCCATCAGCTCGCTGGCGCTGTCTTCACTGGTGACGTCGTGGCGGGCGTAGGCGACGCCCGCGGGCAGCTCGGCCTCGGCGATGTCCGCCGCGTAGACCGTCGCGCCCTCGGCGGCGAAGCGCTTGCAGATCGCCTGACCGATGCCGCCACAGCCGCCGGTGACCACCGCGACCCGCCCGTCGAGAGCCCCGCTCACGACTCGCACGCGCGCCGGTAGGCGTCCAGAATCAGGCCGTGGAAGTGGTGCACCGCGTGCTCGCTCTGGCCCGAGCCTTGCGGATCGACCATGTAGCGACCCGAGTTGAAGGCCGGGGTGTTCATGCCGCGCTGCACGCTTTCCACCAGACCGATGTCCTCGGGTTGCAGCACTTCGTCGATGAAGCGCAGCGCTTCGCGCTCGGCCTCGTTGGGGGTGTCGTCCTCGAGGAAGATGTCGAACTCCTCGTAGGTTTCCTCCGGCCCCAGCGGGATGAATTTCCAGACCATGAAATTGCCCCGGCCGGGGTAGCGCATCAGCGTGGTGTTGGGCCACAGGAACCACACCGCGTGGTCGGTGACGGTGGCGTTTTCGACCGAATAGGCCTTGTTTTCGGTGAGCCCGGCGCGAGCCATGTGGCTGGACCAGATGCCGTGGGTTTGCACCTTGTAGCTGTCCATGTCCACCAGAGTGACGAAATCCTTGTGGGCGACGTCGCAGTGGTAGCACTCGAGAAAGTTATCGACCACCGACTTCCAGTTGGCCTTGATGGTGTAGGTCAGGCGGTGGGCGAAGGTCAGCCGGGACAGATCCGGTGCGTAGCTGTTGAGCTCATCCGCCAGGCTGCCGCTCTGCTCCGCCAGCGGCGCGGCCTGCGGATCGAGATTGACGAAGATCAGGCTGCAGAATTCTTCGATCTGCACCGCGTCGAGCCTGCAGGCTTGGCGATCGAAACCGACGATCTTCTCGCTGCCGCGGGCGGCGCGCAGCTGGCCGTCGGCCTGGTAGGTCCAGGCGTGGTAGGGGCAGGTGATCATGCGCGTCTTGCCGCTGCCGGAGAGCAGCTCGTGGCCGCGGTGTTTGCAGACGTTGTAAAAGGCGCGCAGCTGGCCATCGTGGCCGCGCAGCGCGGCGATGCTGCGGCCCTGCACATCCGCCGTCACATAGCTGCCCGCTTCGCGCAATGCCTCGGCGTGGCAGACGAACTGCCAGCTGCGCCAGAACACCTGCTCGCGTTCCAGCTGCAGAAAGCCCGGATCGACATAGCAACGGGTATCGATGGATGAGGATCTGGCCGGATCGGGATCGAAGCCGCGGCCGATCTGGCGGATGTCCTGCTCGGTGGGTAGCTGTTGCATCGGTAGCCTCCGTCAGGCGCGCGGGAAGCGCGCGCGTTTTTCGAGTTCGTAGATGGGCAGGGTATTGCGCACAAAGCTGTTGGCCGCATCGCTGTGCGGCTGGTGATCCCAGGACAGCCCCTGCTGGCGCATCACGCCCTTGAGGAATCGGCGCCGGCGCTGGCTCTCCAGCACCCGCGCGGTGATCTGCTCGCGATCGTGGCGGGCTTCCAGTTCGGCCGTCAGCGCGGCGATCTGCGCGGCGTGCTGCGCGGCGTGCTGCGAATCGCCGGCGAGGTTGTCGGTCTCGTTCGGGTCGCGGGCCAGATCGTAGAATTGCGGCGGGTCTCCGGCGGCGTGGATCAGCTTCCGGCTGCCGCGGCGCAGCATGTACAGCGGCTCGCAGATGCCCTCGCCGAAGTATTCGCCGATCACCTCGTCGTGGCCGCCGCTGCCGTTGAGATGGGGCAGCAGCGAGCGCCCCTCCAGCGGCGTGGCGTAGTCGCCGGCGCGGCCGTCGCGGGCCAGCTCCACCAGCGTCGGCAGCAGATCCACCAGCGAGACGGCCTCGGCGACGCGGCGGTGCCGGAAGCGTTGCGGCGCGTGGACGATCAGCGGCACCCGCGCCGAGTGCTCGAAGTAGCTCATTTTGAACCACAGGCCGCGCTCGCCGAGCATGTCGCCGTGGTCGGCGACGAACAGCACCACGGTGTTGTCGGCAAAGCCGGTTTCCTCCAGCGTCTGTAGCAGCTGGCCCAGCTTGGCATCCACATCGCTCACCGAGCCGTAGTAGGCGTGGCGCGCGCGGCGCAGCGTGGCCTCGTCGAGCTGCACATCGCTGGCGCCGTAGCTGTGGCGCAGGCGGGCGCTGTGCGGATCTTCGGTGACGCTGCCGTGGGGCACGGCGGGCAGATCGATGTCGTCGTCGCGGTACAGCGCCCAGTTCTCCGGCCGGCACAGGTAGGGGTCGTGCGGCTGGATCATCGACACGGTGAGCATAAAGGGTTGCTGGTCGTCGTCGGCACCGCGGGCGCGCTCGAACAGATAGCGCCGGGCCTGAAAAACCGCCTCGTCGTCGTAGTCCAGATACATCGAGCTCAGGCACTCGCCGGCTTTCGTCACCACCTCCATGTTGTGGTACCAGTCGAGCCGCTCGCCGGGCTTGTCCCACTGCGGGTGCCAGGTGAAATCCGCCGGGTAGACATCGGTGGTCAGGCGTCGCGCGTAGCCGTGCAGCTGGTCGGCGCCGACGAAGTGCATCTTGCCGCTGAGGCAGGTGTGGTAGCCCTCGGCGGCCAGATAGTGGGCGAAGGTGGGAATCTCCGAGCGGAATTCCACGGCGTTGTCCCAGGCGGCGATCTGCGCCGGCAGGCGGCCGCTCATCATCACGCAGCGCGACGGTGCGCAGAGCGGCGAGTTGGTGTAGGCGGCATCGAATATCACGCCTTCATCGGCCAGCTTTTGCAGGTTCGGCGCCTGCACCAGCGGGTGGCCGTAGCAGGGCAGAAACTGCGGCGCGAGCTGGTCGGCCATGACGATGAGCAGATTCGGTCGGGCGTGGGTTTTGGGCATTAGCCTGGCTCTGGAGGATGGCGGCAAACGGCCGTCGTGGAGCCAGACTAGTCCAGTGGATTGGGGGAATTCGTCACTTTTTCGTCGAGATTCTGTACTTATTCGCCGGATGCTTGCGGCGAAATCCCTCGCGCGGCGATCATCTCGATACTCGCCCCGAGCACGATCAGCAGCGCGCCGGCGGCCTGCATCGGACCGAAGGGTTCATCCAGCAGCAGCACCCCGGAGAGCACCCCGGAGATGATCTCCGCGGTGAGGATAAAACTGATGGTGGCCGGCGACAGGCGCTGCGCACTCCACAGGGTGAGCATGCAGATGGGCACCAGGTACAGCCCGCCGTAGGCCAGCCCGGCGGCGGCGATGGGCATCGGATCGGCGGCGATGGCGACCCCCGCCAGCGCCGCGTAGAGCAGCCCGGTGAGCACGCCGCTGGCACAGGTGGCCAGGGTCAGCGCGGCCGGGCTGGCGCCGCCGCCGATGAACATCAGCGCCGCCCCGGCGGCCCAGGCCATGCCGGACAGGATCGCCAGCACATCGCCCACTCCCAGCGCCTGCAGCGAGACCTCGCCGCCGAGCACCAGCAGCGCGCCGCCGAGCGCGGCGGCCAGCGCCAGGCTGCTCGACCAGCCCCAGCGATGGCCCAGCAGCGCCCACTCGATCAGCTTGCCCCAGGCCGGCGCCAGGTAGAACAGCAGGATCACCCGCACCACGTCGGCGTGATTGAGGGCGGTGGAATAGGTGGTCACCGCGACCCCCACCAGCGCCGCGCCCAGCAGGCTGCGCCAGTCGATGCGCAGCGAGCCGCGGCGCAGCAGCAGCCACAGGCCGACGGCCGCGAGCCCGCCGGCGCTCATGGCGATGCCACCCCACACGCTGTGCGCGCCGAGGGATTCCAGATGGCGGATGGGTATCCACCAGATACCCCAGAGGATCGCGGCGATCAGCGCCAGTGCCTCGGGGCGCACCCGCGAGCCCGCTACAGACCCAGTGCCTGGCGACGCTCCCGAGCGAAGCCCTGCACCAGCCGATCCGCCACCAGGGCGAGAATCGCCATCGCGGCGCCGGCGGTGATGCCCAGGCCGATATCCGCCTGACCCAGCGCCAGATAGATCGACTGGCCCAGCCCGGTGGTGCCGATCAGCGCGGCGATCACCAGCATCGCGAAGGCATAGAGAATGGTCTGGTTGAGGCCCAGCAGGATGGTCGGCGCAGCGTAGGGGGCGCGCACCTCGCGCATGATCTGCCACTCGGTGGCGCCGGAGCAGACCGCGGCCTCGATCAGCTCGGGCGGGGTGCTCACCAGTCCGTGCCGGGTGTAGCGGATCATCGGCACGATGGCGTAGGCGCAGATCGCCAGAAAGGCGGAGAACTCGCCGATCTGGAAAAACATCAGCACCGGGATCAGAAACACGAACAGCGGGATGGTTTGCAGCATGTCGCAAACCGGCCGCAGCAGCCGCCAGGCCAGCGGGTTGAGCGCGCAGAGCAGGCCCAGCGCGCCGCCGCACAGGGCGCAGGCCAGCACCGCCGCGCTGCACAGGTACAGCGACAGCAGCGCCCGCTCCCACAGCCCGGCGAGCAACAGGCTGGCGAGCATCAGCAGGGCGAAGATCGCCAATCGCCAGCCGCCGGCCACCCGGCCCAGCGCCACCACCGCCGCCAGCACGAAGGGCCAGGGCAGTTCGGCGACGCCGGTTTCGATCACCCCGACGGCGATCAGCAGCAGCAGCCCGGCCAGCGCCGCGCCGCGCCAGGCCAGCAGCACGGCGATGGCGGCGGCGGCGGCGAACAGGCCGTAGCTCATCGCCGCGGTCCACTGAAAGCCCCAGGTGAAGGGCAGCACGGACTGATCCAGCCCGATGCGCAGCGGCAGCAGGGCGTAGAACATCACCCCGTTCTTGAGGCTGTCCAGCGCCGCGCCGTAATCGGCGGTGAATTTACCGAGACCGGCATCCACCGCGGCTGCGGCGCCGTCCAGCAGGCGCAGCTCGGCGGCATCCGGCAGCCCGTTCCAGCTCAGCAGCGTGGCCAGCGCGGTAAACCCGAGCAGGCCCCAGACGACGCGCAGATCGTGGCGCCGGCGCTCGCTGGCCAGGGCGCCGCTCATGCGGTCGATGAGCACGGCGAAGACCACGATCACCAGCCCGGCCATCAGGCTCTGGCCGAACTGCGCCTTGCGCATGGTCAGCAACACCTCCCAGCCGATGTCGTTGAAGCCGCCGATCACCGCCGCGATGATCACCATCGACAGCGCTGCCATCAGGCATTGGTTGACACCCACCATGATCTGCGTGGCCGCCGCCGGCAGCTCCACCAGAAACAGCTGCTGGAGGCGATTGGCGCCGCTCATCAGCGCCGCCTCGCGGACTTCGCTGTCGACCCGCTCCAGGCCGAGGAGCACATTGCGCGCCATGGGTGGCGCGGCGTAGATCGCCGAGGCGATCAGCCCGACCACCGGGCCGAAGCCAAACAGCAGCAGCAGCGGGGTCAGATAGGCAAAGGTGGGCACCGTCTGCATCACGTCGAGCAGGGTCTGCACCGGGCTTTTGAAGCGTGGGAACTCATTGGCGAGGATGCCGATCAGCAGGCCGCTGAGCAGCGCCAGCGGCACCGATACCGCCACCAGCGCGAGGGTATTCATGCCCTGCGTCCAGTAGCCGGAGGCGAGCACGAAGCCCAGCCCGAGCAGCGCCATCGTCGCCATGCCGATACCGCCGAGGTACCAGCCCAGCGCCGTGGTCAGGCCGATCAGCAGCGGCCAGGGGGTGGCGTTGAGCAGCGCGTTGGCCCAGTCCATGGGGTGGGCCAGCAGCTCGGAGAAAAATCGCGCCAGCGGCTTCAGCCCGCCCAGCAGCCAGCCGAGGCCGTCGCCGATCCACTGCGCCGCCGGCAGCGTCCAGGCCTGCGGCCAGCTCACCAGCCAGGGCAGCGAGGATTCCAGCAGCAGACACAGCGCGCCGGTCAGCGACACCAGCAGCGCGGCGCGCACTCCGGCGCTGCGATCAGCCCACCAGTCGCTCGTGCTCATGGCTGATCATCATCGCTGTTGAGGGCGGCGGCCAGGTCCTGCGGGCGCACATAGCCCACCTGGCGGCCACTGGCATCGCGCACCGGCACCGGCTGGTACAGCGACATGCAGGCGGCCAGCGCCGCATCCAGCGTCATGTCGGCGCGCACGCCGGGGTCGTCGGGCATCTGCACCGGGGGGCTGTGATCGCGCTGCATCACCGATTCGACACAGGCGTGACGGCCCTTGGCGACATCCTTGGAGAATTCGCGCACGTAGTCATCCACCGGCGCGAGCACGATCTCCGCCGGGGTGCCGATCTGCACGATTTCGCCGTCGCGCATGATGGCGATGCGATCCGCCAGCTTCAGTGCCTCGGTGATGTCGTGGGTGATGAAGACGATGGATTTTTTCAGGTTGGCCTGAATGTTGAGGAATTCGTCCTGCAGCTGGCGGCGGATCAGCGGGTCCAGCGCCGAGAAGGGCTCGTCGAGGAACCAGATGTCCGGGTTCACCGCCAGGCTGCGGGCGATGCCGACGCGCTGGCGCTGGCCGCCGGACAGCTCGCGCGGATAGGCGTTTTCACGGCCGGCCAGGCCGACCAGTTCGATCACTTCCAGCGCCCGCCGCTGGCGCTCGGCCCTGCCCGAGCCCTTGACCTTGAGCGGGAAGGCGACGTTCTCCGCCACGGTCATGTGCGGAAACAGGCCGAAGTGCTGAAAGACCATGCCGAGCTTTTCGCGGCGCAGCTCGATCAGCCGCTGCTTGCTGGCTGCGACGATGTTTTCGCCGGCGATGCGGATCTCGCCGCCGGTGGCGTGCAACAGGTTGGAGATACAGCGCACCAGCGTCGATTTGCCGGAGCCGGACAGGCCCATGATGACGAACAGCTCGCCCTCGGCGACCTCGAAGCTGGCATCCTGCACCGCTGCCGTCAGGCCGGATTCGCGCAGCTGTGCGGCGGCGGCGCGGGCATCGCCAGCGCAGTCCTGCAGCGCCCGGGCCAGTGCGGCCCGGGCATCGCCGCCGAACACCTGCCAGACGCCGCTGCAGGAGATCGCCGCGGGCGCTCGCGGGTCTTGCGTGGCCATCGGCTATTGAGTGGCGGCTTCGACGACCGGCTTCCAGCTGCCCTCGTTGGCGCTCATCCAGGCGGAGACGACGGCTTCGACATTTTCGCCGTCCACATCCACGGCGCCCATCATCGGCTGCTGGGCCTCGGTGGAGAGGCTGTAGTTGACGAGGATTTCATGCGCCGCCGGCCACTTGTCGCGGATCCCCGGCCAGCCGGCTTTGAAGATCCGCGCGGGCAGGAAGTCGCAGTCGCTGGTGGCGTTGGGGTTCGGCCCCCAGCTGGCATCGTCGTAACAGGCCGGCTCACCCTCGGGCAGCGCCACCCACTGCATGTCGTAGGCGGACATCGCCCAGTGCGGCTGCCAGAAAGTGATCAGCAGCGGGCTCTTTTTCTCCGTCGCGGCGCGGATCTCGGTGATCAGCGCGCCCTCGGAGCCGGCCGGCACGGCTTTGAACGGCAGGCCCAGCGCGTTGACCCGATCGGCGCCCGGCGTGCCCCAATCGGCCGGGTAATCCACCAGCCGCCCCTGCGGGATGGTCTCTGCGGTGGCGAACTGGCCGGCGCACTTCTTCAGCGCCTGCCAGTCCGGCAGGCCGGGCAGATGTCGGCCACGTGGGCCGGGTAGGCGATGCCCTCGCGGGCATTCAGACCGAGATCGGAGAGTTCTTCCAGCTGGCCGGCGTCGCGCATTTTGGCGTACTGGTCGGAGACGTTGGACTCCCACACCTCCATCGCGGCGTGGATCTCGCCGTCGGCGATCGCCTGCCACATATTCATGTAGCCGGCGGTGGTGTACTCGACCTTGTAGCCGGCGGCTTCGAGCATGCGCCCGGCGATGTGGGTGGAGACGTGCTGGCCGGTCCATTCGTTGATCGCCAGCTTGATCGGCTCATCGACCGCACCCAGGCTGGCGGCCTGGGCACTGCCGCAGAGCAGGCCGAGTGCGGCGAGAGCGGGCGCGAGAGTGAAACCTTTGGTTCTCATTTTCTTTCCTCCGGGGTGCGACGACGCATGTCATCGGGATTGTTCCGGCGGCGGCAGCCACCGGCGTCGCGGGTGTTTTTCTGTCGTGCTGACCGCGATGGCGCTCACAGGCCAGTGCAGCGAACCTGGCGAGCACAGTATTATTTCGCCGACATTCTGGATTTTTACGCCATCGGCCGCGCTTATGTCCACTGCCCCGCCCTCCGCAGAATGTGCCGCCACACCACCCGTGCGCATGGCGGTGCTGCTGTTGCCCAACTTCAACCTGATGGCCACCACCGCCCTGCTCGATCCCTTTCGCGCCGCCAACTACCTCGGCGACCGACCGCGCTACGACTGGCAGCTGCTGTCGCTGGCGGGCGGCGCAGTGCAGGCCAGCAATGGCATGAAACTGGGCGAGACGCAGCCTTTCGAGCGCTGCGGCGATGATATCGACATGCTGTTCGTCAGCGCCAGCTGGGCCCCGGAGGACTACCGCGACCCCCGCCTGCTCGGTTGGCTGAAGCGTCGCGCGGCCGCCGGCGTGGCGCTGGGCGGCATCGACAATGGCGCCTTTCTGCTCGCCTTCGCCGGGCTGCTCGCCGGCCGCCGGGCGACGGTGCACTACGAGCACATCGCCAGCTTTCGCGAGCTGTTCCCGGATGCGATCGCCTGCGAGGATCTGTTCATCATCGACGGCACGCGGCTGAGCTGCTGCGGCGGCAACGCCAGCGGTGATCTGGCGCTGGAGCTGATCCGCCTGCGCGATGGCATCGATCTGGCCAACGCCGCGGCGCGCTATATCTTCCACGAGCGCCTGCGCGGCGGCGGCGAGAGCCAGCGGCCCAGCTATCACGAGCCGGTCGGCTACGCCGCGCCACCCAAGCTGCGCGAGGCCATCGTGTGCATGGAGGGCAATCTGGAAAACCCGCTGCCGGTAGCCACCATCGCCCGCCGCGCGGGTCTCTCGCAGCGCCAGCTGGAGCGGCTGTTCCGCAGCCACACCGGGCTCACCGCAGTGCAGTATTACCAGGCCAGCAGGCTGGAGCGCGCGCGCAGTCTGGTGACCCAGACCGAGATGCCGCTACTGGTGGTGGCGACCGCTTGCGGTTTCAGCTCTCAGGAGTATTTCGCCCGCGTCTATCGCCGCCACTTCGGCCTGCAGCCGTCGCGCGACCGGCGCCTCGGCCGGATCCCGTTGCACTATCGCTCGTTTCCGGCGCCGCACGCCTGAGCGGCGCCTTCCGGGCGATCACTTCTTCAGGTAGTTGGCCCAGTTGTGGTCGGCGTCGCCGATGACGAAGAAGTGCGGGTTGAGCAGCGAATCCTTGGTGTTGTATTTCAGCTCGCGCATCTGCGTGTCCATGATCATGCCGCCGGCCTCTTCGACGATGCACTGCGCGGCGCCGGTGTCCCACTCGGAGGTCGGGCCGAGGCGGGCGTAGACATCGGCGCGGCCCTCGGCCACCAGGCAGGATTTCAGCGCCGCGCCCATCGCCACCTCCTGATGTTCGCCGAGCTTCTCCAGAAAGGCCTCCATCTCCGGCCCGGGGCTGGAGTTGCTGCGCGCCACCGTGACATTGCGCCGCGGCACCGCGTTGCGCGCGTAGATCTGCCGCGGGCGCTGGCCGTCGCGCTGCTTCCAGGCGCCGAAGCCGCGCGCCGCGTAATAGGCCACTTTCAGCGCCGGCGCGTAGACCACGCCGAGCACCGGCTCGCCGCGCTCGATGAGGGCGATGTTGACGGAGAATTCGCCGTTGCGCTTGATGAACTCGCGGGTGCCGTCGAGCGGATCGACCAGCCAGTAGCTGCGCCACTGGCAGCGCTCGCTGAAGGGCACGTCGGCGGATTCCTCGCTGAGCACCGGCAGCAGTGGCTCCACTTTGGACAGCGCGGCGACGATCAGCTCGTTGGCGGCCAGATCGGCACTGGTCAGCGGCGTTTGGTCGGATTTTTGCTGAATCTCGAAGCCGGTCTCGTAGACCTCCAGAATGCGCACGCCGGCGCGGCGGGCGATATCCAGAGCGTCGAGAATCAGTGGGCGCAAGCGCCGTTCGTCGATGTGCATGCCGTCAGCGGAGGTCCGCTCTCCCGGTGAAAATCGTGCTGTTCATTGGCTTTGATCGGGTTATCGCCCGGCGGACGCGGCGCTAGAGGGAAAAAGGTGTATGCGCGTCGACAGGCGGCCCTCGAACAGGGCTTCGAAGTCGACACCGTCACGCTGTTCAGTGACGTGAAAGCCCGGTTGCGCCGCCGGCTGCACCCCGCCCAGCCGCAGCGTGCCGGTCGGCCAGCGAACCGCCATCGATACCCGCATCGGGTAGAAGCCGTCCAGAAAGCGGCGCATGAAAGGTCCATTTCGCAGCACGAAGCTGCCGTCATCGCCGGCCACCAGCGCCAGGCTGCGCGCGCTGATGCAGATCCGCGCGTCGCGGCCGACGCCGCGCAGCTCGACCCGCGAGCCGACCACCTCGGCGCTCTGCACGTCGCGCTGCTCGGTGACCCGCAACCGGCGCACCCGTTGCGGGTGGTAGACGATCTGCAGCCGCGGCACCGGGTCGAGTCCCTCGTGACACTGTTGCAGCTCTACCCAGCCGTCGCGCAGGCTCTGCTCGGCGATGGTGATGCGGTTGGCGTGGTGGTGCAGGCGGCCGTCCGGGCGCTGGCGCAGAAAGCTCAGCCGGCCCTCGTTGACCTCGCCGGTGGCGCGCTCGGCGCCGACGTCGTCCCAGCGCGGCCAGTCGCCCCACTCGCGGTCGTCGCCATCGCCGGCCGCCGTGCTTTCGGCGATCCCCGGGCGCGGCCCGATTGACAGACACAGCGCGGTCGCCATGATGGCCGCCAACAGGTGACCCGGTGGGGGGGAGATGATCGACTGGCAGCGCATTGATACGGTCTTGCTGGATCTGGACGGCACTTTGCTGGATCTGCACTTCGACAACCATTTCTGGCTGGAGTACGTCCCGCGGCACTACGCCGAGCGCAACGGGCTGCCACCGGAGGAAGCGCAGGCACTGTTGCATCCACGCTTCGCCGCGGTGATCGGCAAACTGCCATTCTACTGTCTCGATCACTGGAGTCGTGAGCTGGGTTTCGATATCGCCACATTGAAACGAGACGTACAGCACCTGATCGCCATCCGCCCCGGCACCGAGGCCTTTCTCGAAGCGCTCGGCGCGCGCGGTCTGCCGCGCATCCTCGCCACCAACGCCCACCACGGCGCCATCGAACTGAAGATGGCGCGCACCGGCCTCGACTCGCTGCTCGACAGCATCTACAGCGCCCACGACTTCGGCCACCCCAAGGAGGAGCGCGCCTTTTGGGAGTGCTTGCAGGCGGCCACCGGTTTCGATCCGGCGCGCACCCTGTTCGTCGATGACAACGAGCAGGTGCTCGACGCGGCGCGCGACTACGGCATCGCCGAGCTGTGGAGCATCGCCCGCCCGGACAGTCGTCGCCCGCAGCGCACGCGCGGCGCCTACCCGCAGGTGGATAACTGGATCGAACTGCTCAGCAGTTGAGGTCGCGAGCTCAAACCGTCTTCCACGGCAGCACGTAAAGGCCGCCATCGGCGGAGTGGCCGATGCAGGCGTGGACGCCGTAGACCGCCGCCAGGCACTCTTCGGTGAGCACTTCGCGCGGCCGGCCCTCGGCGACCACCGTGCCGCGATCGAGCAGCAGCAGGCGGTCGCAATAGCGCGCTGCCAGGGTCAGATCGTGCAGCACCACCACGCCGCCGCGCTGGCCGCGGGCGCGCTCGCGCAGCAGGCCCATCACGCCGATCTGGTGCGCCGGATCGAGCGCCGCCACCGGCTCGTCGGCGAGCAGCAGTTGCGGCTCGCCGGCCAGCGCGCGGGCCAGCAGCACGCGCAGCCGCTCGCCGCCGGAGAGGCTGTCGACGCGCCGCGCGCGGAACTGCCAGGCATCCGCGGCGCGCAGCGCGGCCTGCACCGCGGCGGCATCCGCCGGCCCCGGCCGCTGCCAACCGGCCAGATGCGGCAGGCGGCCCAGCGCCACCAGCCGCTCGGCAGTGAGCGGCCAGTGGGCCTCGCCGCCCTGCGCCAGATAGGCCAGCCGGCGGGCGCGCTGGCGGTCGTCGAGCTGGCCCAGCGGCTGGCCGTCGAGTTCCACCTCGCCGGCATCGATGCGCAGCAGCCCGGCCAGCGCGCGCAGCAGGCTGGTCTTGCCGGCGCCGTTGGGGCCGATCAGGCCGAGCAGCTCGCCGCCGGCCAGTTGCAGATCGACGCCGCGCAGCACCTCCCGGCCGCCGAGGCTGGCGCGCAGCGCGCTGGCGCGCAGCAGGCCGGCGCGGCCGCTCACAGGCTGCTCCGCCGGGTTTTCAGGATCAGGTACAAAAAGAACGGTGCGCCGACCAGCGAGGTGAGCACGCCGATCCTGATATCCGTGTCCGCCGGGAACAGGCGCACGCCGATGTCCGCCAGCAGCAGCAGCGCCGCGCCGCCCAGCGCCGATGCGCTCAACAGCCGCCCCGGTTGGTGGCCGACCAGCGGCCGCAGCAGATGCGGCACCACCAGGCCGACGAAGCCGATGCTGCCGGCGATCGACACCGCCGCGCCGACACACAGCGAGACGCCGACGAACAGCCGCCAGCGCAGCCGGCGGATATCGATGCCCAGGGTGTGCGCGGTGTCCTCGCCGAGGGTCAGCGCATCCAGCGCGCGGCCGCTGCCGGCCAGCAGCAGCCAGCCGAGCAGGGTCGGGCCGAGCAGAATCCAGAAATCGCGCATGCTGCGGTCGGCCACCGAGCCGAGCATCCACAGCACCATCTCGCGCATCGCGTAGGGGCTGGGGGCGAGGTTCAGCGCCAGCGAGATCAGCGCCAGCGCCAGCGCGTTGATCGCCACCCCGGCGAGGATCAGCGTGGTCACCCCGGCATCGCGGCCGGACAGCGCCACCACCAGCAGCATCGCCGCCAGCGAGCCGAGCATGCCGCCGGCCGGCAGCGCCAGGGCGAACACCGCCTCCAGCCCGAAGTACAGCGCGATCACCGCGCCGAAGGCTGCACCGCTGGCGCTGCCGACCAGCCCGGGGCTGGCCAGCGGATTGCGCAGCAGACCCTGCATCACCGCGCCGGCGAGGCCCAGGCTGGCGCCGACCAGTGCGGCGATCAGCGCCCGCGGCAAGCGGATTTCGGCGAGGATCAGCGCCGCCGTGGAGGCGTTGTCGCCGAGCGCTTCGCGGGCTGCGGCGATCAGCGGCAGCGGGTTGCGCCCGACCAGCAGCGAGACCACCCCGAGCAGCAGCACCAGCAGCGCCAGCGCGATCAGCAGGCGGCCCTGGCCGATTTCGCGCACAGCGCTCATCGCGGGTCTCCGCCGGCCGCGCCGGCATCGGCGTCGTTGGCGGTATCGACAGCGGCCTCGCGCGCCAGCTCGCGGCGCGCCGCGGCGAGTATCTCCACCGCCTCGGCGATCCACGGTCCGGCACAGATCCACAGCTTGTAGGGCACCCGGACCATCGGTCGGTCGCGGGTCACCCGGCGCAGCACCGGGTGCTGCAGGTGGCGGTCGGCCAGCGAGGCGGTACCCGGCGCGTAGTCGGAGGTCACCAGCAGGTCCGGTCGCGCGTGCAGCAGATCTTCCAGCGACAGCTGGCCGTAGCCGCGCAGCCCGGCGCGCGCCGCCGCGTTGGCGAAGCCGGCGGCGCGCAGCACCTCGCCCTGCAGCGATTGTTCACCGCTGCTGTAGCCGCGCGGCAGGTAGACCGCGGCGCTGGGGCGCTGGTCTGGCAACTGGCCGGCGGTGGCCGCGACGAGGCGCGCGTCCATCTGGGCGATCAGCGCTTCGGCGCGGGCGCTTTCGCCGACGATCTCACCCAATCGGCGCAGATTGTCGCGCAGGCCGGCGATGCTGTCGGCCAGCTCGAAGGTTTCGACGCGCTGGCCGAGGCGCCGCAGCAGCGCCGCCGTGCGGCGGTTGCTGAACGGCCCGGCCAGCACCAGATCGGCGCGCAGCGGGATGATCTCCTCCGCCAGCGCGGCGTTGATGTGCACGCGGGAGGCGTCGGCGCGCCGGTAGGCGGCGTGCTCGTCCAGCGACAGCAGGCTCAGTGAAACGATGCGCTCGGGCGCGACCAGCGCCATCAGCAGCTGGTCGGTGCACAGATTGATGGAGGCGATGCGCTGCGGCGGCGCGCTGTGGGCGGCGGCATCGGCCGCCGGACTGGCCAGCGCGGCGCAGAGCAGCGCCGCGCCGAGCAGTGCGCGGGGCGTCGGATGGCGCAGTGCCCGCATCGACAGGTCAACCACCGTTGCCAACCGCCGCTGCCGCTACAGCTCGGCGGCGAGGCCGAGATAGGCCGCGGCCCCCGCCGCGCCGTAGCCGACCACTTCCTGATAATCCTCGTCGAGCAGGTTCTCGATGCGCCCGTAGAGGCGCCAGCCGTCGCGCCAGCGGTAGTCGGCGGCCAGGTTGACCAGTGAATAGGCGTCCAGTTCGACGCGCCCGGCGGAGACCTCGTCCTGCTGATCGCCGGTGTAGTGCAGGCCGAGGTTGGCGCCGAAGCGCCCCGCCTGCCAGTCGAGCTGCAGGCTGGCGGTGTTCCGCGGGCGGCGCAGCAGAGTGCGGCCGCTGGCGTCCTCGGCTCTGGTGTGGGTCCACGACGCGGCCATTGACCAGGCCTCGTCGAGCTGGCCGCGATAGCTCAGTTCGATGCCTTTGTAATCACTTTCGCCATCGCGGTTGGCGTAGCTGAAGGTGCCCAGATCAAAGCCGATCTCGTCCTCCAGGGTGCGGCTGAAAGCGGTCAGGTCGAGCAGGTGGCGGCCGCCGCCGTAGCGGTATTCGAGACCCAGATCGCTGCCGCGGCTCTGCTCCTGTTGCAGCTCGGGGTCGCCAAAGCTTGAAAACAGCTCGAACAGAGTCGGGTTTTTCACCCCGGTACCGTGGCTGGCGTGCAGGCGCAGACCGCCGCCGAGCCGGTAGCTGGCGGCCAGGCGCCCGGTGCTGGCGTTGCCGAAGCGGTCGTTATCATCGCGGCGCAGCGCGGCGGACAGGAACAGCCTGTCGTCGTGGTCGAGTCGGTATTCCAGCACCGCGCTGCGGCTGCGCGAGGATTCGTCGAAGCTGCTGAAGCTGCTGCTGCTGCGCGAGATTTCGCGCTCACCCTCCAGCGCGAAGCTGAATTCGTGGCCACTGAGCGAATCGTCGGCCAGCGGTGGCAGATAGTCGAGCTGATAGCTGGCGGTTTCGCGGCGGCCGGTGAACAGCGAGTCGCCGAAATTGGCGTCGCTGATCAGCCGATCGGTTTTCGCCGCGCCGACCGCCAGCGTCGAGCGCAGCCGGCCGTCCGCGCTCGCGCCGCTGGCCGAGGCGCGCCAGGTTTCGAGCAGCTCGCTGGAGTGGTTGGCGATGTCCGGCTCGGTGAAAAATGCATCGGTGCTGTCCGGGCTGCCGTCGAAATCGCCACTGCTGTCGCTGCGCCGCAGGACCAGCTCGAAGTCGATCTCTGCCAGCGTCGCACCGGCCGCCACCGTCAGCGTGGTGTTGTCGTAGGCGTCGGTCTCGCTGGCGCCGCCGACCTCGAAGCTGGTGGCGCCGTCGAGGGTGGTGTATTGGCGCCGATCCTCATCCACCGTGGAGATGCCGTCGGTGGTCAGCCGGCTGATGGTCAGCGACAGGTGGCTGTGGTCGCCGGCGGCGCGCAGACCGACGCGGCCGCTGCGCGTGGCGAAGCTGCCGCCCTCGACGGCCAGCGATTTCTCGACACCTTCGCTGGCGCGGCGGGTGGTGATGTTGATTACCCCGCCGATGGCATCGGCGCCCCACAGTGCCGACTGCTCACCGCGCAGCACCTCGATGCGCTCGACGTCGGCGGTGGTCAGGTTGGCGAAGTCGAAGGCGCTGCCGATGGCCGAGGGGTCGTTGACCTGCACGCCGTCGATGAACACCAGCGTGTGGCGCGGCTCGGCACCGCGCAGGCGCAGGCTGGTGGCGCGGCCGGGGCCGCCGGAGCGGCTCAGGCTGACGCCGGGCACGCTGCGCAGCAGGTCTGAGATCAGCTGTGTCTGGCGTTTTTCCAGCTCATCGGCGGTGATCACGGTGACGCTGCTGCCGACCGCATCCAGCGCTACCGGCGAGCGGCTGGCGAGCACCGAGACAGTGGGCAATTGGTCGGCGGCGAACAGTGCCGGCGCGCTGGCTGCAGTGGTTAAAGCGATAGCCAGGCGAGTGGCGACGGCTGAGGGGGTGATTTGCATGGGAGCCTCGTCAAACGTTGCGGCGCTGTGCGACCGCAGGGGTTGATGAAGCGTGTGGCTGCTCCGGCGGGGCGGAGAAATGAGCGCGGAGCGGGCCGCTGGGGGCGCTTCTCCGTGGCTGGCACACGCGATCGGTGGACAGCGATCGCGCCGGCTACGGGCCGGGTGCGGTGCGAGCGCTGCCGCCAATGCGTCGACCCACGGAGAGAACTCCGCGCCACCCGCTACCCCGGCCGGTGGTCTGCGACGCGCGAGGGGGCAGGTCTCCTGGCTCGCGACTCGATCGCCCCGCCCGCCTTCCCGGTGCGGACACCAGTGGCGTTGGGCAGCGCTCGTCGCTCACAGTTGCGGGGACAGCCAGGGAGTCGCCGCGCGGCTCACCCTGTTCCCTTTTGACCCCTTGCGGGGACCCTCTCGGGGGCGCGATTGTACGCGCCCGCCGCGGCGACTGCCAAGCCCGTGCGACGCCCGCCGGCCTCGCCGCGACCTCTCGCCCGCCGGGGATCAGTGCAGCTCAAAGCGCAGCGGCAGCTGCAGCGCCCAGCGCTCGCGGCGCAGCTCGGCGGGCAGCGGCGGCGCGCGGTGCAGCTCGCGCAGCGTGCGCAGCGCGGCCCGATCGAGCAGGCGATGGCCGCTGCTGTGCAGCAGGCGCAGCGCGCTGATCCGGCCGTCGGCCTCGACGGTGAAAGCGAGCAGCGCCTCACCCTGCTGGCCGAGGCGCTGCGCGCGGCGCGGATAACGCTTGTGGCGCTGGATGGCGGCGAGCAGTTCGGCGCGGTAGTCCGCTTCCAGCGCCGGATCTCCGGCCTCGGCGACCAGCGGCGCCGGCTGCTGTGGCGCATTCGCCGGCGCGGGCTTCGGCGCGGGTTTCGGCTCGGGTTTCGGCGCGGGTTTTGGCGCGGGTTTTGGCGCGGGTTTCGGCGCGGGCTTCGGCGCGGGCTTCGGCGCGGG
>CBFCYW010000005.1:0-76839 GCA_965602395.1 uncultured Chromatiales bacterium | reverse complement strand
TCAGGCCATTGCCCAGATCGGTTTCGCCTTTGAAGCCGAGGCGGGAAGCGAAGCCGTGGATGGTGGTCTGATCTTCGGTCAGATCGTTGCCATCGTCGGCAACGTCGACGCCGATACGCACGGAAGCGTAGGTTTCAACGGCCTGGGCGGTCAGCGGGGCTGCCGCGACGGCGGCCACTGCGAGTGCAATTGCAGTCTTTTTCATGGATTTCACTTCCTTCGAGTCGTTGGTCAGCCCAGTCGCTGCCGGGCTCGTGTTGATTCAGCGAGGGCAAAGTTAATCCCCGCGTATGAAAAAAGCAACAGGGAATTTAAAAAAACGTCAGAAAAAAGCCAATCGAGCGCGCGAAAGTGGCGTTCAGCCCCCGATACAGGCGATTCACCACATCGAAACAGGCCTTTTTTGTGGATCGCATCGCAATCAGGCGCTCGCGACCGGGCATCGAGTTGCATAAATACAACAGCGAACGCTCCCGCGCAGCGTTGCAGAAATACAACTCAAACGCACAGCAGCGCATCGCCAACGCCAGCGGCGGTAGTAGCTGTGCACAAATGCGGAATATCACCAGCGGCGCGGCGACAAAAGATCAGCTCGGCAATGAGCCACACAGCGCCGCCGCGGCACGCAGCCCCGATAGCGGACTGCTCAACAGCGGTAGCGCGCAGGGCCAGTCGGCGGCGTCGGCCAGCGAAACCTGGGCGAGCACCAGCGCGTCCGGCCGTGGCCGAGCACTGCTGAGCCCGTCGATGGCGGCGCCGACCCGCCGCCGCGCGCCGGCGGCATCGCCAGCCATGGCGGCGGCGAACACGCCGGGCAGCAGGTGGCTGTCGATGTGCAGCGAACGGCCGCCGCGCGCGGCTTCCTCGCGCAACAGCGCGGCGCTGGGTTCGAGGGTGGATTCGAGGCTGGCCAGCAGCGCGATGCGCCCGCCGCTCGGCACGGCGGCCACCGCCGCCGCGGCCATCGGCCGGTCGACACGCAGGCTCGGCAGGTCGGCATCGGCGCCGGCCGCTTCGGCGGCGGCACCGATGGTCGAGCAGGTGCACAGCAGCGCAGTGGCGCCGTCAGCGGTGATGGTCGCGATGCAATCGGCCAGTGCCGCGCGCAGCGCCGGCGCATCGACGCCACTTTCGCGGGCGATATCGAGCAGTTCGGGATGGCTGTACTGGCGCAGCGACAATGGCGCGCAGTGGGCGGCGTGCAGAGCGGCGAAGCGCGCCTCGTGCAGCGCCGCGGTGTGCAGCAGGGCGAGTGTTCTGGACAAGTTCAGTGGCCCGGGACTGGCGCCGTGGAATCAGCGCTCGGGCAGGACCACGTTCAGCTCGAGCACGTCGCAGTCCCCCTGGTGATCGAACTGCACCTGCACGTCGTCCTCGGAGATTTCCACGTATTTGCGGATCACCGCGAGCAGATCCTGCTTGAGCATCGGCAGGTAGTCCGGCCCGCCGCGCTGCGCGCGCTGGTGGGCGATCACCACCTGCAGGCGCTCTTTGGCCAGATTGGCGCTGGGCTTGGGCTTGGCGCGGAAGTAGTCGAACAGGCTCATGGCGTCCCCCCGAAGAGCCGCTTGAAGAAGCCCGGCTTGTGCACATCGATAAAGCGCAGCGGGCGTTCCTCGCCGAGCAGCCGCGCGACCGCGTCGGCATAGGCCTGACCGGCGGTGCTCTGTTCTTCAATGATGACCGGGCGCCCGGCGTTGGAGGCTTCGAGCACACTGGCGCACTCGGGAATCACGCCGATGGAGGGAATCGCCAGCAACTCGATGATGTCCTCCAGGCCGAGCATCTGTCCCTCGGCGACCCGCGTCGGGTTGTAGCGGGTGATCAGCAGGTGCTCGCGGATCGGCTCGTCGCCGCGCTCGGCGCGCCGCGAGCGGCTCTGCAGGATGCCGAGGATGCGATCCGAATCGCGCACCGAAGAGACTTCGGGGTTGGTGACGATGACCGCTTCATCGGCGAAGTACAGCGCCATCCGCGCGCCGTGCTCGATGCCCGCCGGCGAATCGCAGACGACGTAGTCGAAATCCATCGCCGCCAGCTCATCGAGCACGCGCTCCACGCCATCCTGGGTCAGCGCCTCCTTTTCGCGGGTCTGCGAGGCCGGCAGCACGTACAGGTCGGTGACGTGCTTGTCGCGGATCAGCGCCTGATTCAGCGTCGCCTCGGCGTTGATCACGTTGACGAAGTCGTACACCACGCGGCGCTCGCAGCCCATGATCAGATCGAGATTGCGCAGGCCGACGTCGAAATCGATCACCGCCGTCTTGTGCCCGCGACGCGCCAGTCCGGCGGCCAGCGAAGCGCTGGTGGTGGTCTTGCCGACCCCCCCCTTGCCGGAGGTCACTACGATGATTCTGGCCAATGGCGGCTCCTTATAAATACGGCGTCTCTAAACGGGATGTTTTCAGATCAGTTCGATGCGCAGCTGGTCGCCATCCAGCCAGATCTGCGTCGGCTGGCCGCGCAGCGCCTCGGGCAGTTCGTCGAGCAGCTTGTAGTGGCCGGCCACGGAGATCAGCTCGGCGGCGAGATTCTGGCAGAAAATCCGCGCGCCGCGGTTGCCGCCCACCCCGCACAGGGCGCGCCCGCGCAGCGCACCGTAGACGTGGATGCTGCCATCGGCGATCAGCTCACAGCCGGGGCTGGCGGCGCCGAGCAGCACCAGATCGCCGCCGCGGGCGTAGATCTGCTGCCCGGAGCGCACCGGCCGCGCCACCACGGTGGGCGTGCCGGCGCCGGCCACAGGCGGCTCGACCAGCGGTGCCGCGGCGGTCGCAACATCGTCGCTGCGATCACCACCGTGATCGCCGCCGGCCGGGGCCTCGCGCGCCACCAGCGCGCGCAGCGACGGCACGCCAGCGGCCTCCAGCGCGCGCATCTGTGCCGCATCGCCGTGGCGCGCACCCACCGGCAGCAAGCGGTGCTCGCGGATCAGCGCCAGCAGTGCATCGGCATCCAGCGCCTGCCCGGCGAGTGCGGCCAGGTCGAGGATCACCGGCGCGCGCTCGAAGAAATCCGGCGCCTGGCGGAGCTTGTCGATCAGCGCGGCGCGCAGCTGCTGCGGGTCGGCACTACCGAGGGTCAGCGTCAGCAGGGTTTCCATGCGCCCGCGCAATTCGAGCGGCGGGGCGCCGGCATCGGCGGCGGCTGTGGCTTGGCTGTCGGGCATGCGCGCGCTGTTCCTCGTCGCGGGTCGATGGCTGCGGGTCTGCGGGTTGCGGAATACAGGCCGCTGCGCTGCGGCAGCCGGCGCGCCGTTCACCGCACCCGAATCGCGCGATTGTACAACGAGGCGCGCGCAGTGCGCGCCCGAGTCTGTGGCAAACCGGCTATGGCGAACCGCGGCAGCAGGCCAGAGCCCGTCCGCCCGCGCGCAGCGCAGGCTGCAATCGGGCGCAAAGGGCGGTGCCCGCCGCAACAAACGACCAGTCCGGGGGCTGATTCCATTGGCCGCGCTGCGCTCGCTACGTGTCGCAGAGCGTCCCTAGCGGCGGCGCGCCCACCAGCCGGGCAGCTCGGCCAGCGAATCGAGCAGTGCGTCGGGGCGGGCCTCACCGGCCAGATCGCGCGGTCGGTATTTGCCGGTTTTCACCAGCGCCGCGGTCAGCCCCGCGCTCTGTGCGCCGCGCACGTCGCCGAGGATATCGTCACCGACCATCAGCACCTGCTCCGGCCGGCAGTCGAGGCTCTGTGCGGCGGCGCGGAAAAAGCGTTTCGAGGGCTTGCCGCAGACTTCGGCGCGCCGCCCGATGGCGCGTTCCAGCAGCGCGGCGATAGCGCCGGTGTCGAGGCGCAGCCCGTCCGACGCGGCCCAGTAGCGGGTCGCGCCGAGGGCCAGCAGCGGCACTGCGGCATCCACCATCAGCAGGCGGAAGGCGCGATTCAGACTGGCGAAATCCCAATCCTCGCCGAGGTCGCCGATGACTACCGCTGCGGCGCCCGATTCGGCGGCCGGCGGCAGCGGCTCGAATTCGGCGAACTCGCCGCGCGTCGCCGGCGGCACGAACAGCGCCAGCGGCGCGCCGTCGCCGAGCAGCTCGCGCAAGCGCTCGCTGGCAGCCAGCGCCGGGGTGAACAGCTCGCCCTCTTCGACCGCCACGCCGTAACCGGCGAGGCGATCGACCAGTACGTGGCGCGGCTGCGAGCTGGTGTTGGTGACGAAGCGCAGCGAAACCCCGGCGTCGCGCAGCTCGGCGATCGCCTCGGCGGCGCCGGGAATCGCCGCGCCGCCGCTGTAGACCACGCCGTCGAGATCCAGACAGATGGCACGCAAACGCTCGGTCATGCAGAAAACCTCACTTTCAGCGCCGACCACCCGTGGATGGTGCGACTGTTTTCAGCACAACCGCAGACGCTGGCAATCTCGCGGCGGCGCGGCTCGATCCGCTTGCAGATGTGGCCACTCATGTCGGCCCTCCACAGTTGTTTGCTGGCCATTATGCGCTGTTACTCGATGATCGGCACCAGCCGCCAGCCGGCGCTGGCGAGGCGTTCGAGCAGGCCGCCGGCGCCGGGCAGGTGCAGCGCGCCGACGGCGGCGAAAGTGCCGCCGCGTTCGAGTAGCGGTTGCAGCCGCTCGGCCATGCGCATGTTGCGCTGATCGATCAGCCGCTCGGTGATGTCTTCGACCAGCTGCGGGTCGCTGATGTGCCCATCCATCCGCTCGACCAGCGCCACCAATCCGGCCAGATCGGCGGCCGCGTAGCGCTCGGTCATGCGCTCCAGATAGTTGGCCATGCAGCCGCTTTCGACCAGCGCCAGCACGTCGTCGAGGTAGTCGATCTGCTGGGCGTTGGAGAGCCCCTCGAAAACCGCCATCTGCTCGGCGGCGCTCTCCAGGCCATGTACCGCCAGGCCGCGCTGGCGGGCGCGCTCGGCGAGGTATTGATCGAGCACTGCGCCACGCGAAGGCGGCACGCTCAGCATCACCGCCACCGCCCAGGGACGCAGCCCGGCGAGCGCCTCCGCGGACAGCTCGTAGGCCCTGAGCACTTCGCTCAGACGCTGCCACTGGGCGGCGTCGAGCAGTTGCGGCAGGCGCTTGCCCGCGGGCAGCTGCATGGCGCGCTGGATCGCCGCGCTGGCGCTGGCGTCCATCAGTACCTCCATGACGAAGCGCTGCGCCGTCTGCAGCGCCGCGTCGCGCTGCGGCGACAGCGCCAGCACGCGCGGGTCATCGCTGTGCATGGTGCCCAGCAGATGGCTGGGGTCGACGCCATCGCGCTCGATACGCCACAGCAAAGCCTGGTCATAGCCCGCGCCCTGATCGCCACCGACACGCGCCAACAGTGGTGGGGCAATAAACAGCAGCAACGCCAAAGCGCCGTGCAATGCGCGTGGAAAAGCCATCTTCATTCCTCTACAGTGGCCGGCCTCAACAGCCGCCGACCTGTGCTGCGGCGCTCCCTCGTCGCGCGCTTCCCGGCGACGCGGCACACTCCATTTCCCGGATACGAGCATGGCAGACAGTATGTACACAGCCGGCCAGTGCAGCGATTTCTGCCACCGCTTTCGCGGCTTTTTGCCGGTGGTGGTAGACGTCGAAACCGGCGGCTTCGATGCCCGCCGGGATGCCCTGCTGGAACTCGCCGCGGTGACTCTGCGCATGGATCAGCGCGGCCACCTGCACCCGGACGAGACCATCGCCACCCACGTGATCCCCTTTGAAGGCGCCAATCTCGACCCGAAATCGCTGGAGGTCAACGGCATTGATCCCTGGCATCCGCTGCGCGCCGCCCGCCACGAGCGCGATGCTCTGGGCTACGTGTTCAGCGCGGTGCGCCAAGCGGTCAAGGAGGCAGACTGCAATCGCGCGATACTGGTCGGCCACAACGCCGCCTTCGATCTCGGCTTCCTCAACGCCGCGGTGGAGCGCTGCGGCATCAAGCGCAACCCCTTCCACCCGTTCAGCAACTTTGACACCGTGTCGCTGGCCGGCATGGCCTACGGCCAGACCGTGCTGCGCCGCGCCGTGGAAGCGGCCGGCATCGAGTGGGACAATCGCGAGGCCCACTCGGCGGTCTATGACACGCGCAAGACCGCCGAACTGTTCTGCAACATCATCAACCGCTGGGAGGCGCTGCACGCCCCGGCGCATCCCCAGCTATCGCATCCCGAGCCATCGCAGCCCGAGCCATCGCAGGCCGAAGCTCAGCCCGATGACGGCGGGGACAGCCCATCGGGCTGAAGTCCAACCCAATAGCCAGCGAAAAAAAAGCCCGCTGCGATGGCCGGGCTTTTTTTCGTGCGCATCGGGCCACCGGGCCTGGCTCAGCCGGCCGCGCCGACGGCCTGATCGACCGCTTTCTGCAGCTCGCCGCTCTGCTGCATCTCCAGAGTGATATCGCAGCCACCGACCAGCTCGCCGTTGATGTACAGCTGCGGGAAGGTCGGCCAGTCGGCATAGCGCGGCAGGTTCTCGAACACCTCGGGGTCGGCGATCACATTGACGTAGGCGAACTCGCGACCGCAGGACTTGAGTGCCTCGGCGGCGCGCGAGGAAAAACCGCACATGGGCATCTGCGGGGTGCCTTTCATGTAGATGATGACCGGGTTGTTTTCGACCTGCTCGCGGATTCGATCGAGTACGTCCATCGGGTAGAAACCTCTGCTGGGGGGCCGCGCGGCCCGTGTGTCAATTGACGGCGATTATAGCGCCGTTAATATCCGAGTAAAACAGTCAGGATTTATAAACCTGAGTGCGCCTACACGTGCGCCTGCAGCCACAGCTCCAGCAGCGCCGCATGCCACAGTTTACTGCCGCGCAGGCGGGTGAAATTCTGCTCGGCGTCCGGCGCCGCGAGCAGCCGCTCGATGTAGTTGCGGTTGTACAGGCCGCGCTCGCGGCAGGCCCGCGAGTTGACGATGTCGCGCATGAAATCCAGCACTTCGCCGCGCACATATTTCAGTGCCGGCACCGGAAAGTAGCCCTTCGGCCGGTCGATCACGCTATCCGGCAGCAGGCCGCGGGCGATCGCCTTCAGCGGGCCCTTGCCGCCCTCGCGCAGTTTCAGCTCGGTGGGCACCTGCATCGCCAGCTCGACCAGCTCGTGATCGAGAAACGGCACCCGCGCCTCCAGCCCCCAGGCCATGGTCATGTTATCGACGCGCTTGACCGGGTCATCGACGATCAGCGTGGTCACATCCATCGCCAGCACGCGGTCGAGGTATTCGTCGGCATCCTGTTCGGCGAGCAGCTCGGCGATCAGCTCGGAGGTGGCATCAGCCGCGTGGTGCGCCGGCTCGACCGCCTCCAGCCACTCGGCGTGGCCGCGGTCGAAATAGCGGCTGGCGAAGCGATCGAGCATCGGCTCACCTTTGGCCGCGTGCATCTGCGGATACCAGAAATAGCCGGCGAAGACCTCGTCCGCGCCCTGCCCGCTCTGCACCACCTTCACTTCTTTGGAGACCCGCTCGGAGAGCAGATAAAAGGCCACCGCATCCTGGCCGAACATCGGCTCGGCCATCTTTTCGATGGCCTCCGGCAGGCGGCTGATGAGCTGCTCGTTGGGCACGTGGAATTTGTGGTGCTCGGTGGCGAAGCGCTCGGCGACCGGATCGGAATATTCAAACTCCGAGCCTTTTTCCTCCGGCTGATCCTCGAAGCCGACGGTGAAGGTTTTCAGATCGCGCACCCCGGCCTCGGCCAGCAGACCGACCAGCAGGCTCGAATCCAGCCCGCCGGAGAGCAGCACGCCGACCGGCACGTCGGCGATATCCAGCCGCCGCTTGACCGAGAGGCGCAGCGCGTCGTGCACCGCATCGATCCACTCCCGCTCGCTGCGCGCCGCGCCGTGGCGGGCGGACAGCCGCCAGTAGCGCTGCTCTTCGACGCGGCCATCGAGATGCACCCGCCGCCAGTGCGCCGGTCGCAGCTTGCGCACGCCCTTGAGCAGGGTGCGCGGCGCCGGCACCACGCCGTGCAGGGTGAACTGGTGGTGCAGCCCGGCCGGATCGATGCTGCGATCGATGTCGTCGGCGGCCAGCAGTGCGGTCAGCGAGCTGGCAAAGCGCAGCGCCGCGCCGCTCTGGCTGTAGTACAGCGGCTTGATGCCCATGCGGTCGCGGGCCATCAACAGCGTGCGCTCGCGGGCGTCCCAGATCGCAAAGGCGAACATGCCGTTGAAGCGCGCCACGCAGTCGCTGCCCCACTGCAGATAGGCGCGCAGGATGACTTCGGTGTCGCCGCTGCTGGTGAACTGGTGGCCGAGGGCGATCAGCTCCTCGCGCAGCGCCGGATAGTTGTAGATGGCGCCGTTGAAGACGATCGCCGTCTGCGTCGCCGCATCGAGCATCGGCTGGTGGGCGCGCGCGGAGAGATCGATGATCGACAGCCGGCGATGGCCGAGCGCGACGGGGCCATCGGCGTGCAGGCCGCTGTCGTCCGGGCCGCGATGGGCGAGGCGCCCGGACATGGCCGCGACCAGTTGGCGATCCGCCGCGGCGCCGTCGAAGCGCAGTTCACCAGTGATGCCACACACCTGTTTTCACCTCTGCTCGCCGGGAAAGGGACGCGATGCTAGCGGATTGCCAGCGGCGCGGCCAATGCCGTGCCGCATCGCGCCGGCAGCGCCATGCGGCGGGTTTCGCTGCGCCCTGTGCCGCCCGCGGATTTACTGGTCAGCTCTGGCCACGCGGCCCACACAGCTCGATCGGATAGCCGTCCGGATCTTCGACGAAAGCGATGATCGAAGTGCCGGCGTTCATCGGCCCGGCATCGCGCAGGATCTTGCCGCCGCGCCGGCGAATCTCATCGGTGGCGCGGTAGACGTCGTCCACTTCCAGGGCGATGTGGCCGTAGCCGCTGCCCAGCTCGTAGTCGTGCTCGCCCCAATTGTGGGTCAGCTCGATCACCGCGCCCTCGGTCTCATCCTGATAGCCGACAAAGGCCAGGGTGAACTCGCCATCCGGGTAGTCGCTGCGGCGCAGCAGGCGCATGCCCAGCACCTCGGTGTAAAAGTCGATGCTGCGCTGCAGGTCGCGCACGCGCAGCATGGTGTGCAGAATTCTCATCGCTGTCACGCTCCTCCTGAATTGATCGTTGCCGGCAATCGCGACGACTTCAGCGCAGCGCAGCGGGCTCGCTCCCGGCGCGCGCCGCGAACAACACCCGCGCGGTGACGCCATCGCCCTCATCGAGCAGCTGCAGCCGCGCGCCGTGAGCTTCGGCGATCAGCCGCGCGATGTACAGGCCGAGGCCCAGATGCGCGGCGCCGGCGTCGGCTGCCGCATCCGGCGGGTCGCGCCCGGCGGCGCCGCGGTGGCTGCCGAGCGGTTCGCCGGGGCGTTCGCGCACCGCCGCTGGCAGCGCCGGCCCCGGGTTGTGCACCGCCAGCGCGCAGCCGCCCTGCCCGGCCTCGCCCGCCAATTCCAGGCGCAGCTCCACGGCGCCGCCGGGGGTGCAGAAATCCAGCGCGTTGGCGACCAGCTTGTCGAGCAACTGGGCGAGCAGCGCGGCGTCGGCGCGCACCTTCGGCGCCGTGCCGGCGGCCACCGCGCAGCGGATATCGCGACCCGGCCAGGCGTCGGCGTAGGCCGCTGTGGCGGCGCGCAGAAAGGCGCCGAGATCCAGCTCCTCCGGCTCTGCCAGCGCCAGCACCTGTTCGATGCGGGTCGCTTCGGCGAGGCCGTCGAGCAGCCGCTGCAGACGCGCGCTGCCGGCCAGAGCGCGCTCGCGATAGCGGCGCGCGGCGGCGCTCAGCTCGCCATCATCGAGATTTTCCAGCGCCCCGGAGACCACCGCCAGCGGTGTGCGCAGCTCGTGGGCGAGGCGCGCGTTCATGCCGCGCAGGTAGTCGGTGTAGTCGCGCTGGCGCGCCAGCAGGGTGCCGAAATCGCGCGCCAGCTCGCCCAGCTCATCGCCGGCGGCACTGCCGGGCAGTGACTCGCGGGCGCTGCCGGATGCGCGCCGCGCCACCGGTACGCCGCGCACATCCACGCCGCGCGCCGCGGCGTCGCGCAGGCGGCGCACCCGCCAGCTCAGCCAGCTGGCATAGCCGAGCAGCGCGGCGGTGATCAGCACCACCGCCAGCAGGCCCAGCGACAACAGGCGCAGCAGCGCGCGCCCGGCCAGCGCATCCACCGCCCGCGACGGCTGGCTGGCGAGCAGCACGCCGCGCACCGCGCCGTCGCCACCGCGCACCGGCAGCGCCACGGCCAGATGGGTGCGGCGGCCGGCGCGATAGTAGTCCGGCGGCAGCGGCGCGCCGTTGCGCGCGGCGGCGAACAGCGCGCCGTCGAGTCGCCCGTCGGCGCTATCGGGCAGTGCCGGCAGTCTGCCGCGGTCTTCGAGCAGCGCGGCGAACAGGCGCGCCGCGGCGCGCTCCAGCAGCTCATCCAGTGCACCGCCGAAGGCATCGTCAAAAGCGCCGCCGGCGCTGTCGTCCGGCGCCTCGGCAGGCTCGCCGGCGCCAGCTGCCGCACGCCGTGAGGGTCGCACCGCGGCCAGCCGCCAGCCGCCGCTGTCGTAGGCGGCCAGGCTGAGGTCATCGCCACCGAGTTGTGCCAGCGCCGCCGCCAGCGCCGGCTCGCCGCGGCGCAGGCGGCCGCCGCTGGCAGCGGGCCGCAGGGGGTCGGCGGTGCCGCTCCAGCGTTGCCGCGGGTCGTCGCCCTCGGCATCGGCGTCGAGCACCGCGAAAGCGAACTCTGCAGCGGCCGGCGGCAGCGGCAGCGACAGCTCCAGGCTGTAGCCTTCGCCGGTGTCCTGCCAGCTGCCGCGGATGCGTGGCTCGACCAGCAGCGCGCGGCGACCGGCGCGGCGCGGCCCGCGGTAGCGCGCCTGCAGACGGCCCGGCGCCGGGGTGGCGAGCAGGTAGTCGCGGCGCGGCCCGCCCTGCAGCGACAGGCGCAGCAGCAGGTGGTCGCCGAGGCGCCCGGGGGGTTCGCCACGGAAGCGGCGGCGCTCGTCGTCGGCCGGTGGCGGCAGCGGGCGCTCGTAGCGCTGGTGGTCGTCGCGCACGCGCAAAAACAGGTACAGCCGCTGGCCGTCCTCGGCGGCGCGCAGCGCCACCTCGGCGACCTGTCCACTGGCCGCCACCGGACCACGCTTGTGGTCACCGAAGTGGAACCGGCGGGCAGCGCCGGGCACGGTGCTCCAGTCGTCGTCGTAGCCATCCAGCGCCAGCGGTGCCGGCAGCCGCTGGGCGTAGATGTCGCGCTCGTCCGGCAGGCTGGCGCCAGCGGCCGGGAAGTCGCGCGCCAGCAAGCGCGCGGCCACTTCGGCACGCGCCAGCAGCGCTTGCAATTGGCCGGCGCGCAGAGTCTGCGCCAGCTCGCCGAGATAGGCGTAGCCCGCCCAGGGCAGCAGCAGGCTGAGCAGCGCCAGCAACAGCACCTGGCGGCGCAGGCTCACTGGCCGGCGTCGCGGTTATGGCCGCCGCGCTCGCCATCGTGGTCGCCATGGTGGTCGCCAGCGGGCTCGTCGGCACGCCAGCGATAGCCCATGCCGTAGGCGGTCTGGATAGCGGCAAAGCCTTGATCCAAAGCGAGAAACTTGCGCCGCGTGCGCTTGACCAGCGAGCTGACGCTGGCCTCGTCCATCACCGCGTTGGCGGCCTGCATCAGCTGCTCGCGCGATTTGACGTGGCCAGGGTGGCGGGCCAGCGCGTGGACCACCCAGAATTCGGTCAGCGTCAATCCCAGCGGCTGGCCGCGCCAGCTGGCGTCGAGGCGATCCAGATCCAGCGTCAGCGCGCCGCGCTGCAGGCGCTGCGATGCCTGCGGCGGCTCGCGCAGTGCGGCCACGCGGCGTAGCAGCGCGGCGACCCGGGCGCTGAGATGGGCGAGGCTGATGCCCTTGACCAGATAGTCGTCGGCACCCAGGCGCAGCGCGCAGATGGCATCCAGCTCGGAGTCGCGGGCGGTCAGGAAGATGATCGGCAGCGCGGCATCGCCGGCGCGCAATTCGCGGCACAGATCGAAGCCGCCCTCCGGCTCGTCGCCGAGGCCGATGTCGATGATCGCCAGCTGCGGCGGATTGAGTGCGCAGCCGGCCAGCGCCGCGGCGCGGTCGGCGTAGGCGTCGACGCGATAGCCCTGGCGCTGCAGCGACTCGCGGTAGTTGTCGCGGATCAGCGGCTCGTCTTCGACCAGTGCGATGCGTTGGCTCATGGCGGCGCAGTGTGCCACAGCGCCGGCGCCGCTTGCGGCCCATTTACGGTACGCCACGATTGGCCACAATCCATCGCCGGCGCGGCAGATTTGTGCCCCGCCGCGGCCCGATTGCAGCGCTTGAATGTCTCCCGTCGAGCCGCCCGGCCCGACCTGCAACAAAGGAGACAAACCGATGTTTGATACCCGTACCGCCATCGCCGCCGTGCTCGCCGGCAGCGCCGCCATCGCCAGCGTGCAGCTCGGTCGCGCCGCCGAGCCACCGAGCCACCCGTCGCACCCGCCTCAGCCGGCAAGCGAGCCGGCGATTGCGGCCGATTCCGCAGCAGCGGGCGACGCCGAAGCGGCGCAAGTCTTCACCCCACCGCGCCCGGCCGAGGTGCGCAACGTGCTCAACTACTATTTCAGTCCACGGGCGCAGCTGCCGGTGCTGGCCGATTTCAAGCTGTGCAACGGCGTGCACCGCTCGGGCCGGCTGAAAAACGAGTGCCGCGAAGAGATCCTCGGCGAGAGCCTGCGCCCCGGGCAGAGCGTCTACGCGTGGATGAACTTTCTGGTCCCGCGCGGCCAGCGCGGCCGGGTGCTGATGCAGTACCAGCACGACGGCATCACCCGCGACATCAGCAAGTTCTCGATCAACGGCGCGGTGCGCTATCGCACCTGGCGGCGCATCCGCCTCGGTCGCAGCGGCGAGTGGCAGGTGCCGATCTGGTTCGAGAATGACGCCGGCGTGCAGCAGATCGAACGGCTGACGATCCGCGTCGCCGATACGCTCGCCGATACGCCGCCGGCGGTGGCTGCCGGCGAGCTGTCGCTGCTCGCCGAGTAGCGCTGCGCACCGCGGCTGGCGCGGCGCGTTGACGCCGCCTCAGCCGCGCGCCTGCACCAGCTCGCCGCGACGGTAGTCATCCAGCGCGCGCTGGATCTCCTCGTGGCTGTTCATCACGAAGGGGCCGTAGCGCGAGATCGGCTCGCCCAGCGGCTGCCCGGCGATGAGCAACGCGCGAGCTGCGGCGTCACCGGCGGCAATGCGCAGCGCGTCGCCCTCGCCGAGCACCGCCAGGGTCTTCTCGGCGAGTGCTTCGCCGGCGATCAGCGGCGCGCCCTCGACCGGGTAGACCAGCGCATTGTGGGCCGCCGGCAGTTGCTGCTCGAAGGCCGTCCCGGCCGGCAGCGAGATATCCAGATACAGCGGTTGGCTGGCGCGTGGCTGCACCGGGCCACGCAGCGGCCGGCCGCCGATTTCGCTGCGCCCGGCGATGACCCGCAAACGCACGCCGGCCTCGTCGACGCCCTCGGGGATGCCCTCGGCGGGGATGTCCTGATAGCGCGGCGCGGCCATTTTCTCCGCCGCCGGCAGGTTGACCCACAGCTGGAATCCCCACAGCAGGCCGTCCTCCTGCTCGGGCATCTCCGAGTGGATGATGCCCGAGGCGGCGCTCATCCACTGCACCGCGCCGGGGCCGAGGTGGCCGGTGTTGCCCATGCTGTCCTCGTGGCGCATGTGCCCGGCGAGCATGTAGGTGACGGTCTCAAAACCGCGGTGCGGGTGCGGCGGAAAGCCGGCGATGTAGGCCTGCGGGTCGTCGTTGCGGAATTCGTCGAGCAACAGGAAGGGGTCGAGCTGCAACAGCGCGCGGCTGCCGAGGCTGCGCGTCAGGCGCACGCCGGCGCCATCGCTGGTGGCCTGGCCGGGCACGCGGCGGGCGATGCCGCGCCAGCGGGCGGGTGCTTGGGGGTGAGGCATGGCGGATCTCCGCAGCGGGTATCGGGCAGGCATTGTAAATCCAGCGGGCGCGCGGTGGCGGGTCTGTGTACCGGGCACAGCCAGCATTGCCGGCCACCGCTGGGTCACAACTCACAGCACACCGCTTGACGCCCCCGTGACAGCGACAGAACATGGCACAAACAACGTGTGCGCGCAGACTGCCGCCCGGACGATACAGCGCCGCCGCGGCCAGAGCGCCGACGATACGCGCCGGCGCGGGTGGGGCGAGCGCAGAGAATGAAGGAAAGGCCGCGATGAGCAAGCACATCCTGATAGTCGACGACGAACCGAACATCGTCCTCTCGCTGGAATTTCTGATGCGCCAGGCCGGCTACCGGGTGAGCACCGCCGGCGATGGCGAGCAGGCGCTCGCAGCGGTCGCCAGCGAGCCGCCGGATCTGATCCTGCTCGACGTCAACATGCCGCGCAAAAACGGCTATGAGGTCTGCGAAGCGCTCAAGGGCGACCCGGCCAGCGCGGCGATCAAAGTCGTCATGCTGACCGCCAAGGGCCGTGACATCGAGCGCGAAAAAGGGCTCGCCCTGGGCGCCGACGACTACCTCACCAAACCCTTCGCCACCCAGGAGATCGTCACCGTGGTCAGCGCTGCGCTGGACGAATCGACGGGTGACGCGAGCGATGCCGAATGACGGCAGATGACGGCGCGCGCAAGGCGAGGCTGAAATGGCGATGACCCAACGCAAACGCTTATGGCTGTGGCTGATCCCGGCGCTGGCGGCGCTCGCCGCCGCCGGTCTCGCCGCCGGCTGGCTGCTGTTTCCGACGCTGCCCGCCGGCGAGCTGCAATACCGCGCGCTGGGCGCCATCCTGCTGCCGCTGCTGGCCGGCGTGGCACTGCTGGTGATCGTTTGGGCACTGCTCGATCTGCGCCTGCTGCGGCCACTGCACAGCGTCGCCGCGGCCTGCGAAATCGCCGCCCACGGCCGCCCCGGCGAGGTCCCGCAGCTGCCGCCACGGCACCAGCTCGGCAGCTTGCCGGCAGCCATCGAAGCACTCATCGGCCAGCTGCAGGAGGCCCGGCACAGCGTCGCCAAGGCGCTGCAGACCGGCGCCAGCGAGGCCGACCAACAGCGCCAGCGGCTGGAGCTGATCCTGCGCGAGCTGGACAGCGGCGTGCTGGTCTGCGATGCCGGCGGCAGCATCCTGCTGTACAACCCGGCGGCGCTGCGCATTCTCGGCAGCAACGCCCCGGTCGGTCTCGGCCGCTCGATCTACGCGTTGTTGCCGCGCGCACCGCTGAGTCACCAGCTGCAATTGCTGCGTCTGGCCGGCGAATCCCCGGCACCCGGCAACCGCGGTGGCGACTTCATCTGCTCAGCGCTCGATGGCCAACTGCTGCTGCAGTGCCGCATGACGCTGCTGCCCACCGGTGACAGCGGCGCAGCGCCGACTGCCACGCCGCAGGCCGGCTTCGCCCTCAGCTTCGAGGATGCCACCCGCCGGATCGACGGCCTGCGCCGCCGCGATGGCCTGCTGCACGCGCTGCTCGAAGGCCAGCGCGGGCCGCTGGCCAATCTGCGCGCCGCCGGCGAAAACCTCAGCGCACACCCGGAGATGGACGCCGCCAGCCGCGCGCGCTTCGTGCGGGTGGTGGCGGATGAATCACAGGCCCTGTCGGCGCAGCTGGCGCGCGCCGCCGACGGCCAGCGGCGCCTCGCCGGGGCGCAGTGGCTGCTGGTCGACGCCTACTCCGCGGATCTTTTTGCCGCACTGCAGCATCGCCTCGCGCCGAGCGATATCGAAATCACCGCCACCGGCATGCCGCTGTGGCTGCACGTCGACAGCAACGGCCTGCTGGCGCTGCTCGAACACCTGCTGCGACGCACTGCGACGCACACCGGGCAGAGCCACTTCGATGTCGAGGCACTGCTCGGCGACAACCGCGTCTACCTCGACATCATCTGGCGCGGCGAGCGGATCGCCGACAGCACGCTGTTCGGCTGGCTCGAAGAGGCGCTGCCCGAAGCCACCGCCGGCGCGATCACCGCGGCGCAGGTGGTCGAGCTGCACGACAGCGAGCTGTGGAGCCAGCGCCACCCGCGGCGCGAGGCGCTGGCGCTGCTGCGGCTGCCGCTGCCGGCTTCGCCGCGACAGTGGCAGGCGCCGCGCGAAAAGCTGCCGCCGCGCCCGGAGTTTTACGACTTCGAGCTGGCCAGCGCCGATCATGAGCACGGCCCGCTGGCCGACCGCCGCCTCGATGAGCTGGAGTTCGTGGTCTTCGATTGCGAGACCACCGGGCTGAGGCCGTCGCAGGGCGACGCGATCGTCGCACTGGGCGCGGTGCGGGTGGTCAACGGCCGCCTGCTCGGCGGCGAGAGCTTCGAGCGGCTGATCAACCCGGGGCGGCCGATCCCGCGCAGCTCGACGCGCTTTCACGGCATCGACGATGCCATCATCGCCGACAAGCCGCCGCTGGAGGTGGTGCTGCCGCAGTTTCACGACTTCGTCGGCGAGCAGGCCGTGCTAGTGGCGCACAACGCCGCCTTCGACATGCGCTTTCTGAAGCTCGCCGAACAGCGCGCCGGGGTCGAGTTCAACCAGCCGGTGCTCGATCTGCTGCTGCTCGGCGTGTGGCTGCACCCGGAGGAGAGCGATCACACCCTGGAGGGCAGCGCGGCGCGCTTCGGCATCGATCTGGGCCAGCGCCGGCACAGTGCGCTGGGCGATTCACTGATCGGTGCCGAGCTGCTGCTGCGACTGCTGCCGATGCTGCGCTCGCGCGGTATCGAAACCCTCGGCGAAGCGCTGGCGGCGGGCGAGGAAATGCTCGAAGTGCGCCGCCGCCAGGCGCAATTCTGAAACGCCGATGACGCGCGACGGCGGACAGCGGCGCGACCCGGCACAGCCCGCCGAAGCGCGCGGCGAGAACCGCCGCGGGCCGCGGCTGATCGCGCTCGCCGCGCTGGGCTTTCTGCTGTTCAACTTCCCGCTGCTGGCGCTGTTTGAGCGCGGCGCGCTGTTTGGTCTGCCGCTGCCGGTGGTCTGGCTGTTCGGCGTCTGGGCGCTGCTGATCGCTCTGGCGGCACTGCTGCTGGAACGAGATGGCGATGGCGATGGCGATGGCGATGGCGCGCAGCGCACGCTGCCGGACGCGCGCATCAAGCCCGGCGGCGCTGGCGCGCACGACAGCGATGTTCGCCACGGCGATGGCGGCGACGATGCGCCGGGCGGGGGCGGCCGCTGATGCTCTCCGGCGCGGCGATCATCGCCACCGCGGCGCTCTACCTCGGGGTGTTGTTCGCCATCGCCTGGTACGCCGACCGGCGCGCCGATCGCGGTCGCTCGATCATCGCCAACCCCTGGGTCTACGCGCTGTCGATCGCCGTCTACTGCACCGCCTGGACCTTCTACGGCAGCGTCGGCCGCGCCGCCTCCACCGGGCTCGGCTTCCTGCCCATCTACCTGGGGCCGACGCTGATGGCGGCGCTGTGGTGGCTGGTGCTGCGCAAGATGGTGCGCGTCGCCAAGGCGCAGCGAATCACTTCGATCGCCGATTTCATCGCCTCGCGCTACGGCAAGAGCCAGCTGCTCGCCGGGCTGGTGACGGTGATCGCGGTGGTCGGCATCATGCCGTACATCTCGCTGCAGCTGAAAGCCATCAGCACCAGCTATCAGGTGCTCGGCGGCTATCCGGATCTGCGCGTGCCGGCGGCCGCCAGCAACGTGCCGATGCTGGAGGACAGCGCCCTCTACGCGGCGCTGCTGCTGGCCGCGTTCACGATTGTCTTCGGCACCCGGCACATCGATCTGACCGAGCGCCACGAGGGCATGGTGGCGGCGATCGCCTGCGAGTCGCTGGTCAAGCTGGCGGCCTTTTTAGCGGTTGGCGGCTTCGTCGCCTTCGGCCTCTACGACGGCCCGGCGGATATCTTCGCGCGCGCCGCCGAGTCGCCGCAGCTGGCCGAGTTGCTCAGCCTCGAGGCGATTCCCGGCGGCTACACCAGCTGGTTGACGCTGACCCTGCTGGCGATGCTGGCGAGCATGTTTCTGCCGCGCCAGTTTCAGGTCGCGGTGGTGGAGAACGTCAACGAGGAGCACATCCGCACCGCGGCCTGGCTGTTCCCGCTGTATCTGCTGGTGATCAACCTGTTCGTGCTGCCGATCGCGCTCGGCGGCGCGCTGCTGTTTTCGCAGCGTGGCGCGGCCATCGATCCGGACACCTACGTGCTGACCATCCCCATGCTGATGCAGCACGAGTGGCTGGCGATGCTGGTGTTCATCGGCGGCCTGTCGGCGGCCACCGGGATGGTCATCGTCGCCACCATCACCCTGGCGACGATGGTCAGCAATGACCTGCTGATGCCGCTGCTGCTGCGCGGCAACATATCGCGACTCGGCGACCGCCAGCTCGGCCCGCTGATCCTCGCCATCCGCCGCTGGACGATCCTCGCCGTGCTGCTGCTCGGCTATCTCTACTACCACCTGATCGGCGAATCCTTCGCCCTGGTGACCACCGGGCTGGTGTCCTTCGCCGCCGCGGCGCAGTTCGCGCCGCCGATTCTGGTCGGCCTGTACTGGCGCGGTGCCAGCCGCGCCGGGGCCATCGCCGGGCTGCTCGGTGGCTTCGCGGTGTGGAGCTACACCCTGCTGCTGCCGGGTTTCGCGCAGAGCGGCTGGCTGGCCGAGAGCTTCGTCAGCGAAGGGCCCTTCGGCATCGCCCTGCTCAAGCCCTACGCGCTGTTCGGGCTGGAGGGCTTCGATCGCGTCAGCCACGCGGTGTTCTGGAGCCTGCTGAGCAATATCGGCCTGCTGGTCGGGGTCTCGCTGTTCAGCCAGCGCGGCGCCATGGAGCGCGTCCAGGCGGCGTTGTTCTGCGACCCGCAGCGCGCCGGCCAGTCCGGTCTGGGCCTGCGCGGCGATGCCAGCGTCGCCGAGCTGCGCGCGCTGGCGGTGCGCTTTCTCGGCGAGCGCCGCAGCGACCGCGCGCTGGCCGGTTACGCCGCCCGCCACGGCCTGGCGGTGGAGGATCTGCACGCCGACCCGGCGCTGATCCAGTTCACCGAGCAGCTGCTCGCCGGGGCGATCGGCACCGCCTCGGCGCACGTCATGGTGACCAGCGTGGTGCGCGGCGAGGCACTGTCCATCGAGGGGGTGATGGAAATCCTCGACGAGACCTCGCAGGTGCTCGAATACAGCCGCCGACTGGAGAGCAAATCGCGCCAGCTGCAGGCCGCCACCGCCGATCTGCGCGCCGCCAACGAGCGCCTCAAAGAGCTGGATCGGCTGAAGGATGAATTCGTCTCCACCGTCAGCCACGAGCTGCGCACGCCGCTGACCTCGATCCGCTCGTTCTCCGAAATCCTGCTCGACAACCCGGATCTGGACGCCGGGCAACGCAGCGAATTTCTGCGCATCGTGGTCAAGGAGAGCGAGCGCCTGACGCGGCTGATCAACGACGTGCTCGACCTGGCCAAGATCGAATCCGGCGGCATGGACTGGCGCATCGAAGAGCACGATCTCGGCGCCCTGCTCGGCGACGCCGCGGCCGCCGTCGGCCAGCTCTACCGCGAGCGCGGCATCGACCTGCGGCTCGATCTGCCGGCGCGGCCGCTGCCGGCATGGGTGGATGCCGACCGCATCATCCAGCTGCTCATCAACCTGCTCTCCAACGCCGCCAAGTTCTGCGACGAGCAGCGCGGCGAGGTCTCGCTATCGCTGAAGCGGCGCGGCGACGGCATACAGATCGCGGTGACCGACAACGGCCCGGGCATCCCCGCCGAACTGCGCGAAAAGATTTTCGCCAAATTCCAGCAGGTGGCCAACCAGCAGCACGGCAAGCCGCAGGGCAGCGGCCTCGGCCTGACTATCTGCCGCGCCATCGTCGAACACCACGGCGGCGGTATCGGCGTGCAGGCGCCGAGCAATGGCGGCGCGCGCTTCGTGGTCGAACTGCCGCTGCAACCACCACCCGAATTTTCCGGCCCGCAGCCGGCCGACTGACGGAGCTTGCCGATGCCAAAAACCATTCTCCTCACCGGCGCCACCGATGGCATCGGCCTCGCCGCCGCCAGGTCACTGGTCGGCCGAGGCCACAAGTTGCTGATCCACGGCCGCAGCGCCACCAGGCTGGCGGCGACGGAGCAGGCGCTGGCGGCGCTGTGCGAAGGCGCTGGCAGCGTGCAGAGCTACCGCGCGGATCTGGGCGATCTGGCTGAGGTCGAAGCGCTGGCCGCTGCGCTGGCGGCCGAGCACGACCGGCTCGATGTGCTGATCAACAACGCCGGGGTGCTGAAGACGGCGACGCCGATCAGCGCCGATGGTTTCGATCTGCGTTTCGTGGTCAACACCTTCGCACCCTATCTGCTGAGCCGGCGCCTGCTGCCGCTGCTCGCTGCCGACGGGCGGATCATCAACCTGTCGTCCGCGGCGCAGTCACCGGTGGACCCGAAAGTGCTGCTCGGCGAGATACACCTCGCCGAGGACATCGACGTCTACGCCCAGAGCAAGCTGGCGATCACCATGTGGTCGCGAGATCTGGCGCAGTCGCTGGGCGATGCCGGGCCGGCGGTGGTGGCGGTCAACCCCGGCTCGCTGCTGGCCACCAAAATGGTGCGCGAGGGCTTCGGCATCGATGGCAAAGATGTCGGCATCGGCGCCGAAATCATCGTCCGCGCGGCGCTGTCCGATGAATTCGCCGCCGCCTCCGGTCGCTATTTCGACAACGATGCCGGCCAGTTCGCCGATCCGCACGCGGATGCTCTGAACGACGAACAATGCGCCCGGCTGACAGAGCTGATCGAAACCGCATTGCGGCGGCTCGGCGCGGATCCCGCCGCCTGAACGCGAGCCTGGGCGCGCCCGCTCATCGCAAATCCACCCGGCTGAGCCGGTGCCTGGCCGGATTTGCCGCAAAAAGGTTTTGCGCGCCAGCCCGCCCCGCCTGGCACGGCGAAGATGGGGGTGGCGCCCTGTCTGTGTGCGCAGAACAGCAAGCGGCCGCCGGTCGGCGACGCGCTGCGGCGGCCGTCGCCGACCGCCGCCGAGGCTGCTATTTGGCGGTGGGGTAGTCGCGCCGCGCGGCGCCGATGTACACCTGCTGCGGGCGGCCGATGCGGTATTCGGGATCGGTGTGCATTTCCAGCCAGTGGGAGATCCAGCCAACGGTCCGCGACATGGCGAAGATCACCGTGAACATGTTCAGCGGGATGCCCATCGCGCGCAGGATCAGGCCGGAGTAAAAATCCACATTGGGGTACAGCTTGCGCTCGGCGAAGTAGTCGTCGGCGAGCACCTTCTGCTCCAGCTCCATGGCCATCTCGAACTTGGCGGTGTCGCCTTTCATCTCGGCCAGCAGGTCGTGGCACATCTGCCGGATCAGCGTGGCGCGCGGGTCGAAATTCTTGTAGACGCGGTGGCCGAAGCCCATCAGCCGGAAGGGGTCGTCCTTATCCTTGGCGCGGGCGATGGTGCTGTCGATGCTCTCGCCGGAGTCGGCGATGGCGTCGAGCATGTGGATCACCGCCTCGTTGGCGCCGCCGTGCGCCGGGCCCCACAGGGTGGCGATGCCAGCGGAGATGCAGGCGAAGGGGTTGGCGCCGGAGGAACCGGCCAGGCGCACCGTGGAGGTGGAGGCGTTCTGCTCGTGATCGGCGTGCAGGATCATGATCAGCTCCAGCGCCTTGACCATGGTCGGCGAGGGCTGGAATTCCTTGTTAGACGGCACGCCGAACATCATCCGCAGAAAGTTCTCCGCGTAGCCCGCGGTGTTCTTGGGGTACATGAAGGGCTGGCCGAGGTAGTGCTTGTAGCAGTACGCGGCAATGGTCGGCATCTTGGCGATCAGCCGGTGCGCGGTGATCTCCCGGTGATCCGGGTTATTGATGTCGATGGAGTCGTGATAGAAGGAAGACAGCGCACCGACGGTGCCACAGAGCATGGCCATGGGGTGGGCGTCGTAGCGGAAGCCGGCGAAGAATTCCTTGATGCCCTCGTTGACCATGGTGTGGTTGGTGATGGTCTGATCAAAATTCGCCATCTCGTCAGCACTGGGCAGCTCGCCGTAGAGCAGCAGATAGCAGACTTCCAGATAGTTGCTGTTTTCGGCCAGCTGCTCGATGGGATAGCCGCGGTAGAGCAGTTCACCCTTGTCACCGTCGATGAAAGTGATGGCGCTGCGGCAGCTGGCGGTGGAGGCATAGCCCGGGTCGTAGGTAAAGTAGCCCACCTTGTTTTCCAGGCCGCGCACATCCGCTGCGCCCTTGCCGTGGGTTCCGGTGTACACCGGTAGTTCGGCCTCGCGGCCGCTCTGCTTGTCGACTATGGTGACGCTCGGGTCTGCCATTGATCCCTCCTCGCTCTGTGCTGATTTTTAGGTGGAAGCGCGCATCTGAAACGTGCCTGTCTTCTATGCTGCGGCTGCACATTATAGTGCGAGTTGCGTGCTATCGATAGCACGACGCTTCTGCGCCGATCTGCGGCGGATCAAAGCGATCCAAACGCAATGCCTCCACCGCGCCATCATTGCTGCACCGCACACACCGCGATGGCCATGTCGCTTGGACTTGCCGCCGCATGCGCTACAGTCAGAACAGTCGTCATACGGGGTCGCGCGGCCCGGGGAGTCCCGAGCTGGAAAAGCTCGCCAAATTGTGCTGGCCGTTGCCGCTGGCAGCGCTGGCTCTCGCGGCCTACGTCTATCTCAGCGCCGCCAGCCCGCCGGAATCCCGGCTGCATCGCCTGCAGCAGGCGGTACACGCGCTCGAAGTGGACATCGCGCGCTGGAGCGCGGCGGCGAGCGCGCAGCACGCCAGCCCACCCGACGGCAGCGCCACGCTCGATGCCACCCGCTCCGCGCTCGACAAAAGCCGCGCCGAATTGCGCGCCGCAGCCAGCGACCTGCAACTCGACCCGGCCGCACAGCAAGCGCTGCAGACACTGCAGGCGAATGTCGACCGGCTGCGGGCCGGGATCGGTCAGCGGCCGCGCGCAAACAGCGCCCCGCTGCTACAGAGCATCGCCGCCGCCAAAGCCCAGCTCGATCGCCTGCGCGCCGAAACCCGCCAGCACAGCCGGCGGCTCAACACCCTCGCCTATCTGCTCTGCGCCGCATTCGGCGGCTACGCGCTGTTCGCCCACCTGCAGCTGCGGCGCACCACCAGCGACCTGAAGCAGCGCGAGCGCGAACGCGAACGCAGCCGGCGCCGCGCCGAAGCCTCGCTGCGCGAAAGCGAGGAGCGCCTGCGCCACGTCAGCGAATCGGTCAACGAATTTCTCTGGGAAACCGACCCACAAGCCCGCTTCACCTTCGTCAGCGAACGCTGCCAGCTGGTGCGCGGCTACACCGCGGCACAGATGCTCGGCCAGTCACCCTACGACTACATCGTCGATGACGACCGCGAGCAGGTGCGGGCGGAGATCGCCGCCGCGGTCGAGGCGCACCGCCCGTTCAGCATAGAACGGCGCATCCGCTGCCAGTCGGGCGAGGTGATCTGGGAGCGCATCACCGGCACCCCGCGCTTCGATGCCAGCGGCCAATACCTCGGCTGCCGCGGCGCCTGCGAGGATATCAGCGCGCGCAAGCGGGCCGAGCAGCAGATGCAGCTGATGATGGACAGCGTGCCGGCGGCGATCATCTACGTCGACCGCGAGGAGGTCTTCCGCCAGGTCAACAACACCTGGATGCACTGGTTCCCCGACTGCGGCCTGCCGATCGGCAAGCACGTCGCCACCTGCACCAGCGCCGAGCGCTACGCCATGCTGGCAGAGCATATCCGCGGCGTGCTCGACGGCCAGCCGCAGTCCTTCGACGCGCCCACGCAGGTGCGCGGTGAGTGGCGCATCCTGCACATCGACTACATCCCCCACGAGGCATCCGGGCAGGGCGTGATCGGCTACTACGGGATGCTGACCGACGTCACCGAAGCGCGCCGTGCCAGCCAGATGCTGGCGCGCCAAAAGCAGATGCTGGAACGCGCCGAGGCACTGTCCAGCGTCGGCAGCTGGCGCTGGGAGGTGGGCGACGACTCCTTCAGCGTCTCGCCGGAATCCTGCCGGATTCTCGGCCTGCCGCCGGTCGAGCGGTGCGCGAATGCGCAGGCCGCGGCGCTCTTCCACCCCGACGATCAGCCGCGCGTGCGCAGCTCGGCGCGCGACTGCCTGAAAAGCGGCTGCGAGCAGACCCTGCAAGTGCGCATCCTGCGCCACGGCGAGCAGCGCCACCTGTTCATCCACTTTAAGGCCGAACGCAGCGGCGATGCCGCAGGCCGCGAGCGCACCACGGCGATCGCCGGGCTGATGCGCGACATCACCGAAGAAAAGCGTGCCGAGCGCATCGAAGCGCGCCTGCGCGACATCACCGAGCAAGTGCCGGGCGGCATCTACCAGCTCCACATCGACACCGCCGGCAACCCGCAGCTGCCCTACCTCAGCCGCGGCGCCGAACGCCTGCTCGGCTACCCCGTGGAAGTGTTGCAGCAGTACCCGAATCAGCTCTTCGACGCCGTGCACCCCGACGATGTGTCACGCGTGCGGGCCAGCACCGAGTGCAGCAGCCGCGAGCTGACGCCCTTCCACGAGCAGATCCGCATGCGCCGCAAAGACGGCGGCTGGAGCTGGATCGAAGCGACCGGCGTACCCGCGCGCCAGGCCGATGGCAGCACGCTATCCACCGGCTACATGCAGGACATCACCGAGCGCAAGCAGCTCGAAGCCGAGCTGGAACTGGCCCAGCAGCGCCTGCACGAGGCCATCGAAAGCATGCCCGGCGGCTTCATGCTCTACGACGCCGACGACCGGCTGGTGATCTGGAATCGGGCCCAGAAGGACATCTTCAATCCCACAGGCTTCAACTACTACCGCGGCATGCCCTTCGAAGAGCTGGTGCGCTACGCCGTCAACCACCCGCAGGGCTACGGCTATTTCGCCGATGAAGCCGAGAGCGAACGCTTCGTCGCCCAGCGCCTGAGCGGACACCGCACCGCCGATTTCAGCCAGGAGATACGCCTCGCCGACGGCCGCTGGATCTGGGTGCGCGAAACCGCCACCCGCGAGGGCGGCGTGGTCGGCATCCGCACCGACATCAGCGCGCAAAAAAACGCCGAGGATGAGCTGCGCGAGCATCGCGACAATCTGCAACAACTGGTCGACGCGCGCAGCGCCGACCTGCTGCGCGCCAAGGAAGAGGCCGAGCGCGCCAATCAACTCAAGAGCGAATTTCTCGCCAACATATCCCACGAGCTGCGCACGCCGATGCACGCCATCCTCAGCTTCGCCGGCATGGGCGACAAGCGTGCAGCGCGGGCCGAGCGCGACAAGCTCGGCCACTATTTCCGCCGCATCGGCGAAAGCGGCGAACGCCTGCTGGCACTGCTCAACGACCTGCTCGATCTCTCCAAGCTGGAGGCCGAGCAGATGCACATGGACTTTGCCGAGGAGAATTTCCGCAACCTGGTGCAGACGGTGCTGGAGGAATTCTCCGCGCTACTCAGCCGGCGCGATATCCAGATCCACTGCCACAATCGGCTGCGCGACGCACAACTGCGCTGCGACGGCATTCGCATCCAGCAGGTAGTGCGCAATCTGCTCTCCAACGCAGTGAAATTCTCCCCCGATGGCGGCGCTATCGATGTCCTGCTGGAGGAGTGCGGTGCGGCCGCCGATGACAGTGGCCAAGCGGGGCAGGACAACCTGGCCTGCAGCGTTCGCGACCGCGGGCCGGGCATCCCGAGCGGTGAGCTGGATCTGGTCTTCGACGAATTTGTGCAATCCAGCAATACCCGCACCGGCGCCGGCGGCACCGGTCTGGGGCTGGCCATCTGCCGCAAAATCGTGCACCTGCACGGCGGCGGCATCGGCGCGGTCAACCGCGATGGCGGCGGCGCGGCATTCACCTTCTGCCTGCCGCGTCGCGGCCCGCAGCCGGAGCAGTCCGGGCCGCCGCCCTGCGCCGACGCCGACACAGACGCCGACGCAGACGCCGACGCAGCGGGCTGCCCACTGCGCCACGGCGACTGAACAGCGACGCGCCAGCCCGCCCCACAGCGCCGCGACAAGCCTGCGGAGGACAAGCCTGTGGATTTGCAGCTAGCCGCGCAGCCGGGCGATCTCTCCGCCGGTGACGCGCAACAGCTCGTCCGGAGCGATGGCAAAGACCCGATCCGGACTGCCGGCGGCGGCCCAGACGCGCTCGAAATCGAACAGCTGCGCATCCACCAGCGTGCGCATCGGCGCAGCGTGGCCGATCGGCGCGACGCCGCCGATGGCGTAGCCGCTGTGTTCGCGGACGAAGGCGGCATCCGCCTTGGCGACCGGCTCGCCGAGCACCGCGGCGAGCACATCGAGCGACACGCGCCGCCCGCCGCAGGCCATCACCAGCAGCGGCACGCCGCCCGGCACCCCGCTCCCGACGCCGCGAAACACCAGCGAATTGGCGATCTGCGCGACCTGGCAGCCGAGCGCCTCGGCAGCCAGTGCGGCGGTGCGCGCATGTACCGAAAGTTGCACCGGCTCACAGTTCAGCGCCCGCTGCGCGGCGGCCTGCAGAAAGCGCTCGGCACCGCGGCGAGGCAGTTCAGGCTGCGTCATATCAACATCTCACCCTGCTGTTTTAGCTAAAATTTTTCACGCTTTGGGCGCGCCGGCGGCAATCCCGGATGGCCGCGCCCGAGTTTGCCATTACAATGCGGGATGGATTGAATGTCGCGCCCGGGAAACCCGGCCGGCGATTTTTCTGCACAATAACGCCGCCCTGGCTCGATGCCACGCGGGTTCCAGCTCCGATACGGCGCGGCCCGGCGCGGCGCGGCGCAACTCGGCGAGACTCGGCCCGGCTCGGTGCCATCAGCGGGAGTGAATGAGATGTCGGCTAGTAATCTGATCACCCAGGGCGGCTTTCTGATGCTGCTGGGCATGGGCGTGGTGTTCGTCTTTCTCGGTGCGCTGGTGACCTGCGTCAGCCTGGTTTCGCGCCTGTGCGGCGGGGATGCGGCAGCGGCCGGCACGGATGGCGGCGCCGATGTCGCCGCGCCGCCGCAGCCGGTCGCGGATCTGATGTCCGACCCGGAACTGGTCTCGGTGATCACCGGCGCGATCCACAAATACCGCTCGCAACAGGGCAACGACAACAATCGATCGCCCTCCAATTAGGCCGCGCAGACGGCCCCATACGCTCCTAATCAAGCACCCCATAATTCGTTCCGATCACTGCGCCACAAGCGCATTCGACAGGGAAATTTCGCCATGAGCAAGCCCATCAAGATCACCGATGTCGTGCTGCGCGACGCCCATCAATCGCTGTTCGCCACCCGGCTGCGCACCGATGACATGCTGCCGATCGCCGAGAAACTGGATCAGGTCGGCTACTGGTCGCTGGAGACCTGGGGCGGCGCAACCTTCGATGCCTGCATCCGCTATCTGGGCGAAGATCCCTGGGAACGCCTGCGCACGTTGAAGGCGGCGATGCCCAACACGCCGATGCAGATGCTACTGCGCGGCCAGAATATCCTCGGCTATCGCCACTACGCCGATGACGTGGTGCGCGCCTTCGTCGAGCGCGCGGCGGCCAACGGCATGGATGTGTTCCGCATCTTCGATGCGATGAACGACGTGCGTAACTTCAAGACCGCGGTCGAGGCGACCATCGGCTGCGAGAAACACGCCCAGGGCACGATTTCCTACACCACCAGCCCGGTGCACACCAACGACACCTGGGTGGACATGGGCAAGCGACTGGAGGATCTGGGCTGCCACTCGATCTGCATCAAGGACATGGCCGGCCTGCTCAAGCCCTACGACGCCTACGAGCTGGTCAGCCGCCTGAAAGCCACGGTGGACATCCCCATCGCCCTGCACTGCCACGCCACCACCGGGCTGGCCTGCTCGACGCTGGTCAAGGCCTGCGAGGCGGGCATCGACATGATCGACACCGCCATCTCCAGCATGAGCCAGACCTACGGCCACGCACCGACCGAATCGCTGGTGGCGATCATGCAGGGCACCGAGCGCGACTCGGGTCTCGATCTGGAGCTGCTTGAAGAGATCGCCGCCTACTTCCGCGAAGTCCGCAAGAAATATGCGACATTCGAGGGTGAGCTGAAGGGCATAGATTCGCGCATCCTCAACGCGCAGGTGCCCGGCGGCATGCTCACCAACATGGAGAATCAACTGCGCGAACAGGGCATGGCCGATCGCCTCGACGATGTGCTGCTGGAGGTGCCGCGGGTGCGCGAGGATCTGGGCTACATCCCGCTGGTGACACCGACCTCGCAGATCGTCGGCACCCAGGCGGTGCTCAACGTGATGACCGGCGAGCGCTACAAGACGCTGACCAAGGAAACCAAGGGCGTGCTGCTCGGCGAGTACGGCGCCGCGCCGGCGCCGGTCGATGCCAGCCTGCAGGAGCGCGCCCAGGCCGGCGAGCACGAGGTGATCAGCTGCCGGCCGGCGGATCTGCTGCCGGCGGAGATGGACCGCCTCACCGGCGAGTTGCAGGGGCTGGCGATGGCCAAGGACATCACCCTCAGCGAGCAAATCGCCGAGGACGTGCTGATCCACGCCATGTTTCCGCAGGTGGGGCTGAAGTTCCTCGAAAACCGCGGCAACCCGGATGCCTTCGAGCCGGCACCCACCGGCGAGGAGATCGATCTGCCGGCCACCCCGCCCACCGCCACCGACGCCAACACCGCACCGGAAACCTATCGCGTGGTAGTCAACGGCAACGCCTACGAGGTGGAGGTCGCCAGCGGCGGCGAGGTGCGCTACATCGCCCCCGCCGGCGAAGCCGCGCCGGCGGCGAGCACCCCGGCAGCGGCGGAAACCGCGCCGGCGCCCGCGCCCGCCGGCGGTGAGCCGCTGCCCTCGCCACTGGCCGGCAACGTCTTCAAAGTCGTCGTCAAAGAGGGCCAGCAGGTGGCCGCTGACGAGGTGCTGTTCATCATGGAGGCGATGAAAATGGAGACCGAAGTGCGCTCCATCCGCGCCGGCTCGGTAACCCGCGTAGCGGTCCGCGAAGGGGATGCCGTAAAACCCGGCGACGCCCTCTGCTTCATGGCGTAAATGACGATGGAACAAGGCTTTCTGCAACTCTGGAGCGCCACCGGGCTGGCCAATTTCAGCTGGGGACAGGCGGTGATGATCGCGGTCGGCTGCGGCCTGCTGTACCTGGCCATCGCGCGCAATTTCGAGCCGCTGCTGCTGCTGCCGATCGGCTTCGGCGCGATCCTGTCGAATATCCCGGTAGCCGGCATCGGCGGCCCGGACGGCGTGCTCGGCCTGATCTATTCGGTGGGCATCGAGACCGGCATCTTCCCGCTGATCATCTTCATGGGGGTCGGCGCGCTGACCGACTTCTCGGCGCTGATCGCCATGCCGCGGACGCTGTTCCTCGGCGCCGCGGCGCAGTTCGGCATCTTCGCCACGCTGCTCGGCGCGCTGGCGCTGAACGGCCTGCCGGGCTTCGAATTCAGCATCACCGACGCCGCGGCCATCGCCATCATCGGCGGCGCCGACGGGCCGACGGCGATCTTCCTCGCCTCCAAGCTGGCGCCGGAGCTGCTCGGCGCGATCGCCGTGGCGGCCTATTCCTACATGGCGCTGGTGCCGATCATCCAGCCGCCGATCATGAAGCTGCTGACCACCGAGCGCGAGCGCGGCATCAAAATGGAACAGCTGCGCGAGGTGGGCCGCACCGAGCTGCTCGCCTTCCCGCTGATCGTGCTGCTGCTCACCGCGCTGTTCCTGCCCTCTGCGGCGCCGCTGGTGGGCATGCTCTGCTTCGGCAACCTGCTGCGCGTCTCCGGGGTGGTCGATCGCCTCTCGAAAGCGGCCCAGAACGAGATCATCAACACGGTGACGATCTTCCTCGGTCTCGCCGTCGGCTCAAAGCTGTCGGCGGACAAATTCCTCACCCTGGAAACCCTCGGCATCCTGCTGCTCGGCGCCGCGGCCTTCTGCATCGGCACCGCCGCCGGCGTGCTGATGGCCAAGCTGATGAGCAAGCTGAGCAAAAAGCACCCGATCAACCCGCTGATCGGCGCCGCCGGCGTCTCCGCGGTGCCGATGGCGGCGCGCGTGGTCAACAAGGTCGGCCTGGAAGCCAACCCGCACAACTTCCTGCTGATGCACGCCATGGGGCCGAACCTGGCCGGGGTGATCGGCTCGGCGGTGGCCGCCGGCATCCTGCTGGCGATGCTCGGCGACGGTGCCTCACTGGACTGGATGAACTTCTGAAGCGCGCGCCGGCGCGCACCCACCTCAAAGCCCCGCAAACGCGGGGCTTTTTTACGCCCGCCGCGATGGCGCCTCCCCCGCTTGACCGAAGCCCAAAGACGCGCGTAAGCTGCTGATCCACTTGGCCGCAGCGCCAACTACCGAGGCTCAGCGCCATGCCCTCCGTGAGCCTCGACCCCGGCACCCACTTCACCTTCCCCCCCCCGCAGCGCGTCATTCTGGCGGTCGCCGACGCCGGCCAGGCCACCGGCACCTGCCTGCTCGACTACACCGCCGGGCCATCCACCCAGGCCGCGGTGATGCACTACGGCCGCCCGGCCGACGAGTGCCTGCTGCACCCGCTGCGCGACGCCAACGACAACATCGTCGGGCTGATCGACAGCATCACCAACGTCGGCGCCTACCGCTTCGTGGTCGACTACAGCTGAGCAGCGTCGCAGCCCGCCGAACGCAGCCGCCAGGCACAGGCCGCCACAAATACAACAACGAGGAACGCGCATGCCCACGGACAGCCGGTCGCCGGAAACCCCGGACGCAACAGCCCCGCAGGTCGAAGAAAACGCCGTACAGCCGGAAGTCTGGAGCGCCGAACCCAACGCCCCGGAACACCTGATCCCCTCCATCGACCGCCCGCAGGACGCGCACTTCTTCACCAGCGTGGTGATCACCGACATGGATGCCGTCGACGCCGGCGAGCGGCCCATCGAAGCACCGCTGGACGAGATGCAGGTGGCCGGCGCCAGCGGCGCGCTGCGCCCGGCCGAGGGCGTGATCCTCACCCACCGCCAGGCCTGGGAGAGCAACGGCCTGGCGCTGGGCAACCTGCTGCACTCGCTGACCCTGGCCCCCGGCGAGGTGACCCGGGTGGCGATGATCGACTGGCACCACCGCGCGCGCGGCCAGCAGGCCGGCACCACCAGCCAGGCCGACCACCTGGCGCAGGCCGGCGAGCAGAGCCGCGGCGTCGCCGAGATCACCAAGGGCGTGGCCCGCGAGCACCAGAGCGGCAGCAGCGTCGGCACCGCCAGCAGCACCGCCGCACAGGGCGGCGCCGGCGGCGGTCTGTTCGGCTTCCTCGGCTTTTCCGCCAGCGGCGGCAGCAATCACTCCATCGCCACCAACGTCTCCTTCAGCGCCGGCGACCGCGAGGTCTCGCAGACCGCCAACCAGCAACTGCACCAGCGCACCCACCAGCAGGCCGACGCGGTGCGCACCAGGCGCGCCACAGTGGTAAAGGAGACCAGCGAGAGCGACGACGAGACGCTGAGCACGCGCATCGTCGCCAACTACAACCACGGCCACGCGCTCAGCGTGCAGTACTTCGAGGTGGTCGAGACCTACGCCATCAAGACCCGCGTGGTGGACGCCGAGCGCTGCCTGTTCGTGCCCATGGCACCCTTCGATTTCAGCGACCCGCGGGTGCTGCACCGGCACCGCGACCTGCTGCGCCATCTGGCCCACACAGCGGAACTGGCCGCGCTGCTCGACGCGGTACAGCCGGTCGACGACAGCGTGCTGCTGGAATTCCCGGCGGACGCCGGCGCCGATCTGCGCGATCTGCGCGAAGCGCTGGCCGAAAACGCCGGCCGCGACATGTCGTCCATCGACGGCTTTCTCTACGGCCTGCAGCTGGAGCTGCGCGACCGCGCGCCGCGGCTGACCATTCCCGGCGCGCGCGGCGAATCCGCCAGCGCCCTGCGCCTGCCCGCCGGCGCCACGCTGGTGGGCATGGCTGCGCCCGGCTTCGACGGCGAGCTGGACCGCCTGCGCCAGGCCGGCGCACTCAGCGTGCGTCTGCGCAACGTCAGCGACGAGCTGCCGCCGGAGGTCAGCCGCCTGCCGGGCGAGGGTTTGCCGGTGGCGGATATCGCAGAGATCGTCTTCAGCCCCAACCCGCTGAGCGCGGCGCAGAGCAGCCGCGAACACCTGGCGCGGATCGAGCTGCATTTTCGCTCCGCCAGCGGCCACCAGACCCGCCAGAGCACGCTGCTGGCGGTGCGCAGCAGCGAGCAGCCGCTGGTCATCGCCCGCGTCACACCGCCGGATCTGGCCACCGCCGAGCGCATCGGCGCACTGATGGCGCCGCTGCGGCTGGCCTATTCACAGGCCATCTGGGCGAGCATGGATCAGGTCAGCGTGCGCGAGCTGCTGGCCGGGCGCAGCCACAACGGCCAGCCGCTGGGCGACTCGGTGGTGCCGATCCCGATCGCCATCAGCGGCAACCTGCTCGGCTTCCGCTGGCCCTTCCCGGAATCCTGGGCGCGCAGCCGCGACAGCTTCCGCAAGCGCCACACCGGGCAGGTCGGGATCAGCGATCTGGTCTCCGTGCCCACCGGCGGGGTGTTCGCCGAGGCGGTGCTGGGGCAGTCCAAGGCCGCCGAGCTGATCGACCCGCACCGCTTCTGGAAGTGGCAGGATTCGCCGATCCCGCTGACTCCGCCGGAGATCAAACCACTGGATTCCAGCCCGCGCGGCAGCGGCGTCGAAACCAATGCGCCGGGCCTGGAAGCGAGCGCGGCGACGCCGCTGGCGATGCCGGCGATGCCCGCCTTCGGCGGCAGCGGCGAGGCGCTCAAGGCACTGGTGGCGGCCAACATGTTCCGCGACATGTCCGGCATGGCGCAGGTGGCGAGCATGCTGGAGACCGCCGTCGGCGCCTCCAGCAGCGGCGCCACCGCCGCCGGCGAGCAGGCCTCGAAAAACTTCGAGACCTACACCCAGTACCTGCAGGCGATGGTCGAGCAGTTGGCCCCGCTGGTCGAGGGCGCGCTCACCGACGGCGCCAGCACGGCGATGACGGAGACGATGAAGGGCGGCATGGCGGCGAAGAAGGCCGCCGCGGGCAAGAGCGCCAAAACGACTGCCAAAACGGCCGGCAAGGCCGCGAGTGGCAGCGCCGCGAGCAAGACCGCCAGCGCAGCGTCGAAGACCGCGACATCCAAGACCGCAGCGAGCAAGGGGACGGGCGACAAAAAACCCGGCGGCGGCTAATGGGTCGACTGACTGGACGGCGATCCGCTGGCCATCACTTCGCGCTCAAGGCATCCGCCCGGATGGCGATCAGCGGATAGGGCGGTTTCAGAGCCACGGGCGGCTACTCGCGCGCGCGCCGATCCAGCACGTCGATGACCAGATGCAGCAGTTCGTCCGGGCGGTTGGTGATGCCGAAGGCGCCGGCGGGCGTGCCTTTGCTCGGGTCCAGCGTGCCGACGTAGAACACCAGCGGCACTTTTTCGCCATCGCGGTGATGGTAGTCGGTGAGGAAGCCCAGCCCGGCGGCGGGGTCGCCGTCGCGCTCCATATCCGAGACGATCACGTCGTAGCTGCCGGCGGCGACCAGCTCCAGCGCCTGCGTCGAATCGCGCGCGGTGTCGATATCCACGCCCAGCCGGCTGAACATGGTGGCTTCGCTGTTGTTGTTCTCCGGCCGGTCGTCCACCCAGAGGAGTCGCGCGCCCTGCAGCAACCGCGAGCAGCGCTGGGCGCGGGTCAGGGCGCGGCGCTTGTCCGCTGCCGGCACGCGCACCTGCCACTGGCGGTCTTTTTCGGCGATCTGCACGGTCTGGCGCTGGACGCTGTCAGCGGCGGCATCCAGTGCCTCTCTGGCGAGCTGGATCTCTACTTCGCCGGCGCGAAAGCTGGTCAGGCGCGACAGCAGCATCGGGGCGTAGCGCCCGACCACCCAGGCGACGAGGGCGAACCACAGCAGCTGCGGGGTGATTTCGATCAGCTGGCTGGCCAGTTGATAGCTGGCCAGTTGCTCGCCAGCCTGTTGCCCACCGGCACTGACGTCTTGCATGGCGCATTCCCTGTGTGTTCGGGGCGACAAGCCCGGTCGCCACAGGTTGCCGCAGCGCCGCGCGCCGAACAAGTACCTGTTCCACGGTGCAAAAAGAACCCGCCCGGCGCCGCTCGGCGGCAGAATCTCCGCGCGGCCGCTGTCGGTGATCGCCCGCTTGTGTCCGCGGCCTTCTGCGCGGCCATCCACACAGACGCCGGCCGACAATTGCGCGGATTCGGTGACAGCTGGGAGTGTGGGGGATGCCAAGCTGCCGGATTGGCTGTTGGCTCGACCGGTGGCGCCTGCGGCGCCGCTGGCTTGCGGCTAGTAGAGCAGCAGGTCGATCTGCGAATCGCCGCTGCTGGCCATGCGCCCGGCCATCAGCCGCGAAAAGACCTTGTAGTAGTGCAGCTGGGTGTGCGCCGAAGCGCGCTCGAACAACGCCGGCTGCACCTGATAGAGGGTGACTTCGGTGGCCGCCACCGCGCCGTAGTGGGTCTCTGCCTGATTGATGAAACCCATTTCGCCGAAGCAGTCACCGGCGGCCAGCGCCTCGCAGAGTCGGCCGCCGCGACGCAGTGTGGCGATGCCATCGACGACGATGTACAGATGCTCATCCAGCGCGCCCTCTTCGAGGATGGTCTCGCCGGGGTGGACGTGCATCACGCTGCTCGCCAGGGCAATCTGCAGTTGCTCGGCCTCGGTAAAGTCGTCGAAAAACGGCAACTCGCGCAGCCCCTCGACCTGCGCGCCGCGCGACTCGCCCTCGGTGGGCCGCATGCGGTGCGCCAGCGCGGCCAGATCGGCGGCCATCTCCGCGCCGGTCTGATAGCGCTCGCTGGGATCTTTGGACAGCGCCCGCTCCAGCACCCGCGACAGCGCGTCGGGCAGATCCGGGCGGATATCCGACAACAGCGGCGGCTTGTCGCGCACCACCAGCCGGAACAGCTCCTTGACCTTGCCGGCCTTGAACACCTGCTTGCCGGTGAGCATCTCGAACAGCACCGTGCCCAGCGAGTACAGATCGCTCGGCGCCCCCAGCGACATGCCGAGAATCTGCTCCGGCGACATGTAGTTGGGCGTACCCAGCGACGGCCCGGTGCGCTTGCTGCCCTGTTTGGCGGCGGAGATAGCGATACCGAAGTCGAGCAGTTTGGCCACGCCCTCCTCGGTGAGCATGATGTTGCTGGGCTTGATATCGCGGTGGATGATGCCCTGGCTGTGCGAGTAGTCCAGCGCCTCGCAGCAGTGGCAGATGATCTGCAGCACCTGCCAGGGCGGCAGCTGTTTCTGACCCTTGCCGTAGCGGCGCAGCGAGCTGCCGCTGACGTACTCCATGATCAGATAGTTGAGGCCGTCCTCGATGCCGGCGTCGTAGAGCGCGACGATGTGCGGATGCTTGAGCTTGCTGGCCGCGGCCGCCTCGGTGAGGAAGCTGCGCTGCGCCGCCGGGGCGCCGGCAGAGTCGGTTTTTTCGGTGTCCGCAAGCGACAGTTTGATCGCCACGTCGCGGCACATCACCGGATCAAAACCGCGAAACACCAGCCCACAGGTACCCTTCCCGAGACACTCGCCAATATCGTATTTGGCGATGCGACTCGGCACCTCGAAGTCCAGTTGGGAAGCCGTGCCCACTGATGCCATGACCTGCAGCTTACTCACTCCCCCGTCGGTTGACGGGCGGTTTAATTAGCGGCGAGAGCGCCTTCGACTTGATCGACCAGGCCGCCGAAGGCGCCGTTGGACATGATCAGAATATGATCGCCATGCTGCCCGTCAGAAATAAGGTGTTCCGTGATTTTCTCAACAGAAGACAGCCTGGTAAGCCGTGATCCGAGCGCCTGCTGGAGCGCACTGAGATCGCAATCAAGTTCCGGTGGCGCGTAGAGGATAACGGCGTCCGCAGCGCCCAGCGCGGCCGGCAGCGCGGCCAGGTGAGCGCCACTACGCATACTGTTTGAGCGCAACTCCAACACCGCCAGTAAACGGCCACCGGCAGGCCTGGTCGGGATTCGCGCACGCAGCGCAGCAATGGTCGTGGCGATCGCCGTGGGGTGGTGGGCAAAGTCATCAAAAACGCACATTCCGCGGCCCTCGGCGCGCAGCTGCAAGCGCCGCCGCGCGCCGGCGAACTCGCCCAGCGCAGCCACCGATTCGGCCACCGGCACGCCGGCGTGGCGCGCCGCGGCGACCGCGGCCAGGGCATTGGCCAGATTGTGTCGACCGCCCTGCGACCAGTGCACCGGGTGGCGGCCGCCATCGGGTCCGATCAATTCGAAGGCGCGGCCGTCATCGGGACATTCGGCCTGCGCGCGCCAGTCGCCGGCGGCCAGGCCAAAGGTCTGCGCCGGGGTCCACTGGCCGCGCGCCAGCACATCCGGCAGATTGGCGTCGTCGGCGTTGACCAGCAGCAGGCCGTTGCCGGGCACGGTGCGCAGCAGGTGGTGGAACTGGCGCTTGATCGCTTCGAGATCGTCGAAGATATCGGCGTGATCGAATTCGAGGTTGTTGAGCACCAGCGTGCGCGGCCGGTAGTGGACGAACTTGCTGCGCTTGTCGAAAAAGGCGGTGTCGTACTCATCGGCCTCGATGACGAAAAACGGCGCCCGGCCGAGACGCGCCGAAACGCCGAAATTCTCCGCAACGCCACCGATCAGAAAGCCCGGCTCCAGACCGGCGCGCTGGAGCAGCCAGGCGAGCAGCGAGCTGGTGGTGGTCTTGCCGTGGGTGCCGGCCACCGCCAGCACCCAGCGCTCGCGCAGCACCTGCTCGCCCAGCCACTGCGGCCCGGAGCTGTAGGGCAGGCCGCGGTCGAGCAGCGCTTCGACCTCCGGATTGCCGCGTGACAAAGCGTTGCCGACGATCACCAGATCCGGCCCGTCGCGCCCGGCGACGTCGAGATTTTCCGCGCGATAGCCATCCATCAGAGCGATGCCGGCGGCTTCGAGCTGGCTGCTCATCGGCGGATAGACGCCGGCATCCGAACCGGTGACGGTGTGGCCGAGCTCGCGGGCCAGCAGCGCCAGCCCGCCCATGAAGGTGCCGCAGATACCGAGAATGTGCAGGTGCAAGTGGGGTCAGTCCTTCAGCCGCCGGCAAAAAACAAGGCGGTGATATTCACCGAAAGCAACACATAGCCCAGCGACACCAGCACGCCGACCGGCAAGCTGGTATCGAAGGTGTGGCGAAACAGATGGGCGCCGACCAGCACGCTCCAGATATACATCAGCAACAGACTCACCGAGACCAGCGAGTTGCCCGCCTCGCTCTGCGGCCCCACGCTCGCCAGCAGCGGCCAGGCGATCAGGTTGATGATCGCGCCGGTACCGCAGAAAGCGGCGAAGGCCTGCTCAAAGCGCGGCAGCTTGTCGGTGATCCGCAGCCCGGCGTGCAGCAGCGAGGCCAGCACGCCCACGTCCAGCACCGCGCGCGCCAGCGATTCGGCCAGCCCGTGCAGCGCGGCGATCGCCACCACGTAGGTGATCAGCGCCGCGGCCAGGGCAATCGATAGCACCTCGCGCCCGCCCGGGCCATCCTGCGGCGCGGCGCGCAGCAGTGTCATCTGTAGATAGAGTCGAAAAAGCCGAACCACGATTACTCCTCAGAGCGCCGCCCGCCAATGCACGCGGCGGTGGCATAATAACGGCATTTTGACCTCCGGTGACCCCAGCCATGCGAATCACCCTCACCCGCCCCGACGACTGGCATCTGCATCTGCGCGATGGCCAGGTGCTGGCCGACGTAGTGCCGCACAGCGCGCGCCAGTTTGCCCGCGCCATCGTCATGCCCAACCTCAAGCCGCCGGTGACCGACACCGCGCAGGCGCTGGCCTATCGCCAGCGCATCCTCGAGGCACTGCCGGCGGGCCTCGACTTCCAGCCGCTGATGACCCTCTACCTCACCGAGAGCACCACGCCGCAGGAGATCGACCGCGCCGCCGCCAGCGGCGCGGTATTCGCGATCAAGCTCTACCCGGCCGGAGCGACCACCAATTCCGACGCCGGCGTGCGCGACCTGCGCCGCGCCTACCCGGCACTGGCGCGCATGCAGGAACTCGGTCTGGTGTTCTGCGTGCACGGCGAAGTGGTCGATCCGGACATCGATATCTTCGACCGCGAAGCGGTCTTCATCGAGCGCACCCTGGCACCGCTGATGCGCGAGCTGCCCGGGCTGAAAATCGTCCTCGAACACATCACTACGCGCGAGGCCGCGCAGTTTGTCGGCGCGGCGCCGGATAACATCGCCGCCACCCTGACCCCGCAGCACCTGCTGTACAACCGCAATGCGATACTGGTCGGCGGCATCCGCCCGCATCTCTACTGCCTGCCGATCCTCAAACGCGAAAGCCACCGAGAGGCACTGCTGGCGGCGGCCACCTCCGGCAGCAAGAAATTTTTCCTCGGCACCGACAGCGCGCCGCATGCGCAGGGGGCGAAGGAAAATGCCTGCGGCTGCGCCGGCTGCTACTCCGCACACGCCGCGCTGGAACTTTACGCCGAGGCCTTCGAGCAGGCCGGCGCGCTGGACAAGCTGGAAGCCTTCGCCAGCTTCAACGGCGCGGACTTCTACGACCTGCCGCGCAACCAAAGCACGGTCACGCTGGAAAAGCAGAGCTGGCAAGTGCCGGCGGATTACGCCTTCGGCGACAGCCGGGTCATTCCCCTGCGGGCCGGTGAAACACTGCGCTGGAAACTATTGGATTGAGCCGCCCGCAACCCCGGCCGCACCGTGGCGCAGCGCCGAAAACCGGCTGCCCACAGCCGCACAACCGCCGGTTTTCACCCGCGCAGCGGTAGCCGAAGTGCATTTTTTGAAAAACCGCAGTTAAATTAGCCCCAACCACCGCCCGGAAACACCCCGATGCCCAACCGCCTGCTCACCCCGATCCTGCTGACAAGCAGCCTGCTCCTGACCGGTTGTCAAACCGCCTACTATGCCACCCTGGAAAAATTTGGCGTGGAAAAACGTGACATTCTCGTCGACCGCGTCGAAGAGGCGCGCGAATCACAAACTGAAGCCAAACAACAGTTTGAATCGGCACTCGACGAATTCATCTCGGTAACCGGCTACCAGGGCGGCGATCTGGAATCCCAGTACCGGCGCCTCAAAGAAGCCTACGAAGACAGCGAAGCGCGCGCCGAAGATGTGCACGCACGCATCGACAAGGTGGAGGATGTGGCCGAAGCGCTGTTCGCCGAGTGGGAGACGGAGCTGGATCAGTACAGCTCCAGCTCACTGCGCCGGCAAAGCGCCGCGCAACTGCGCGACACGCGCAGCCGCTACAGCCAGCTGCTGGCGGCCATGCAGCGCGCGGAAAAACGCATCGACCCGGTGCTCAATGCCTTCCGCGACCGCGTGCTGTACCTCAAGCACAACCTCAACGCACACGCCATCGGCGCGCTGCGCGGCGATCTCGGCCAGGTGCAGTCGGACGTCGGCCAGCTGCTCGGCGAGATGCAGCGCTCGATCCGCGAGGCGGATGAATTCATCGCCGCGATGGGCGAGCCGCCCGGATAGGCGCCGCCGGCGCGCACGGCAGCGACGCTCAGCCGGCCTCCAGCACCGCGCTGAGAAACTGTCGGGTGCGCTCGTTCTTCGGCGCGCCGAAAATCTGCTCCGGCGGCCCCTGCTCGGCGATCCGACCACCGTAGAAGAAGCACACGCGGTCGGAGATCTCCTTGGCAAAGCCCATCTGGTGGGTGACCATCAGCATGGTCAGGTTATGCTCGCTGTTGAGTTGGCGGATCACCGACAGCACCTCGCCGATGACCTCCGGGTCGAGCGCCGAGGTGACCTCGTCGAGCAACATCACCTTGGGCCGCATGGCCAGTGCGCGGGCGATGGCGACGCGCTGTTGCTGGCCACCGGAGAGGCGCAGCGGGTGCTGGTCCTTCTTGTCGGCGAGGCCGACCAGAGCGAGCAGATCCAGCGCGCGCGCCTCGGCCTCGTCGCGGCTCAGGCCGAGCACCTGCACCGGCGCCTCCATGCAGTTCTCCAGCGCGGTCATGTGCGGGAACAGGTTGAAGTGCTGGAATACCATGCCGATGTCGCCCCGCAGGCGCCGCAAATGGGCATTGCTGGCGCGCACCAGGCCGCCGTTGCGCGGCATGTGAGTCAGCGGCTGGCCGTCGACGTAGATCACGCCCTCGTCGATCTCCTCCAGAGTCATCAGCATGCGCAGCACGGTGGTCTTGCCCGAGCCGGAGGGGCCGATGATCGAGACCATCTCGTTGGCCTGCACGTCGAGCTGCAGGTCGTCGAGCACGGTCAGCGAACCGTAGCGCTTGGTGACGTGGGCGAAGCGCACCATCGGCCCGCCGGGTTCGAGTTGCGCAGGGAAATCCCGCTCGCTCATGGACATTCTCCGTGGTTGACGCCGCCACTGCGGCGGCGATTCCGGCTGCGTTGCACGGCGCTGTCCGCGGGCGTCAGGGCGACCGGGTCAGGCCGAGGCGGCGCCGCACCCAGGCCTCGAAGAGGCGCAGGCCGGCAGCGGTGGGCAGCGAGATCATCAGGAAGATCACCCCGACCAGGGTGTAGGGTTCGAGGAAGCGGTAGGTCTCCGAACCCAGCGCGTTGGCGGTGTGCATCAGTTCGGCGACGCCGATCACCGAAAGCATCGGCGTGTCCTTGAAGATGCCCACCAGATAATTGCCCATGCCCGGCAGGCTGGCCGGCAGCGCCTGCGGGATGATGATGCCGAAGTAGGTGCGCCGCGCGCCCAGGTTGAGCGCCTTGCAGGCTTCCCACTGGCCGCGCGGCACGGCCTCGATGCCGGCGCGGTACACCTCGGACAGATAGGCCGCGTAGTGCAAGCCGATGGCGATCATCCCCGAGGCCCAGGGCGACAGGCGGATGCCGAACTGCGGCCCGACGTAGAACACGAAAAAGATCTGCAGCACCAGTGGTGTCGAGCGGATGAACTCCACCAGCTCGCGCATCGCGCGATTGACCAGGCCGTAGGGGGTGCGCTGCGCCAGCGCGAAGAGCAGCCCGACGAACAGCGCGATCAGATAACCGATGCCCGCGGCAAGCAGGGTGTTGAGCGTCGCCAGCAGCAGCCGCGGCAGGATCTCGAAGGTAAAGTCCCAGCGCCAATCGAACATCTTTGCGCCCCTCAGGTCCGACCCAGCCTGCGCGCAGCGAAACGCTCCAGAGCGCGCATCGCCGGGGTGATCACCAGTCGTGCCATCACGTAGTAGATGACCAGCGCGCTGCCGAAGGCCTCGACGGAGAGAAAGGTCGAGCCGTTGATCTGCTTGGCCTCGAACATCAGGTCGCTGACCGAAATCAGCGCCACCAGCGCGGTGCCCTTGAGCAGCTCGATGAGCAGATTGCCCCAGGGTGGCAGCATGAGCAGCAAGGCCTGCGGGAAGATGATCCGCCGCATGCGCACCAGCGGCGACATATTCAGCGCCAGCGCCGCCTCGTACTGCCCGCGCGGCACCGACTGGATGGCGCCGCGCACCACCTCCGCACCGTAGGCGCCGAGGTTCATGCCCACGGCGATGAAGCCGGCGGTGAACTTCTCCAGGGTGATGCCGAACAGCGGCAGCACGAAGAAGATCCAGAACAGCTGCACCAGCAGCGAGGTGCCGCGGAAGATCTCGATATACGCAGTGGCCAGACCGCGCGGCAGCGGGTTTTGCGCCAGCCGCATCAGCCCCATCAGCACGGCGATCGACACCGCCACCAGAATCGCCAGCAGGGTCTGCTGGGCGGTCACCGCGGCACCATCCAGCAGGCGGCCGCCGTATTCGGCGAGAAATTCGCTGTAGCTCATGGCGCTCCCCGGGGGCGCTGCGCGGGTGCGCAAGTCGGCACCCGCCGCCCGCTCACGGCCAGGCAATCCGAAACGGCCGGTGATCGAACTCGATGGCCCGCTTCACCGGCTCGTTTCAGTGGCCCGTTTTCGATGCTCGGATCAGCGATTGGCGCAGGCGTAGGCGGTGGTCACGTCGCCGGGCAGCTGCGCTTTGGTGTACTCGAACTCGCCCACGGCAGCGAGCATTTCCGGGCTGCCGAGGTAATCGGCCTGAGCCGCATTGAAGGCGTCGAGGAAGGCGGTATCGCTCTTGCGGAAGCCGATGCCGACCCAGTTCAGCGTCCACTCCGGAAGCCTGGACGGGTCGGTCACCTCGACCGCGCCGCCACTCTCCCTGGCCAGATTGCGCGCGGTGAAGAAGGTCACGCCACCGGCATCGGCGCGTCCGGCCCGGACCGCGGCGAGGATCTCGGTGGGCCCGGGCACCTGCATGATGCTGCCCTCGTCGACGCCCTCCTTCTTGGCCACCTCGACGATGTTGTAACCGGCCCCGGTGACCAGCGTGGCGCCGCCGTTCTTGATGTCCTGGTAGGTCTGGATGCCTTTGGGATTGCCCTTGGCGACGATGAAGGCATCGCCGAACACGCCCATCGGCTCGGAGAAGTTCACGTTCTCGCAGCGGCTGCCGAGGATGTACATGCCGCCGGTGATGATGTCAAAGCGGTTGGCCTTCAGCCCCGGGATCAGGCCGCCCCACTCGGTAACCACCGGCTCGACATTGGTGATGCCCATCTTCTCCAGCACGCCCAGCGCGTGGGCATTGGCAAAGCCCAGCGGCGCATTGCCCTCGCCGGGGTAGGCCCAGGGCACTTCGTTGGCAAAGCCGATGCGGATGGTCTCGCCGGCGCGCGCGCGCTCCAGCAGCCCCTCGGCGCCAACGGATGCGCTGGCGGCGAGGGTCAGCGCCGCGCTGGCGCCGACAAGCAACTGTCTGATGGTTTTTTTCATCGGGTTTTCCTCCATCTGCTGTGTGTCCGGTCGTGGCGACCACACGCCGCGCCGGTCTTCTATTTGCGCCATTAACGGGCGCACAGCCGCCGCGGCCAGTCAACACGTGCGCTCGGCGCGCGCCGCGGCTGCGCCGGCCAATGTCGCAGTCGCGTCGCAGGCGACCAAGCCGGCGCGGCGCCGGGCGAGTCTACTGGCCCGCAGCATCCGCCGCCCGCCGCCGGTTGCGCCACGATCCTGCCACTACCCGGACACCATCAGGGCGCCATCCGGGAGCGAAGACATGCACGACAAGGCCTTTCCGCGCGCAGAACTGGACGCCCGCCTGGCGGCGGTGCGCCAGCGCATGGCGCGCGCCGACCTCGACGCCCTGCTGATCAGCGTGCCGGAGAACATCTACTATCTCACCGGGCTGGACCACTGGGGCTTCTTCGCCTGCCACCTGCTGCTGCTGCCGCGCGAGGGCACGCCGGCACTGGTGGCGCGGCGCATGGAGCGGATCACCGTGGAGAACCAGCTCGACGGCGTCGATTTCCACGGCCACGCCGACACCGAAGAGCCGGCCGATTACGTGCTGCGCCTGCTCGCCGAGCAGCGCCTGCAGAGCGCCAGGCTGGGGATGGAAAAGCGCAGTCTGTTCCTCACCCCGCGCATCGCCGAGCAGATCCAGGCCGGTGCCGCCGCGGCGCAGTGGCGCGACTGCTCGGGGCTGATCGACGAGCTGCGGCTGGTGAAATCGCCACTGGAGCAGGCCTACACCCGCCGCGCCGCCGCCGCGGCCGACGCCGGCACCCTGGCGGCCATCGAAGCACTCGTCGACGGCGCCAGCGATTACGAAGTCTCCGCCGCCTGCCACGCGGCGATGATCCGCGCCGGCAGCGAATACCCCGGCTTCGGCCCCTTCATCCGCCCCACCCGCCGCCTCGGCGAGGAGCACACCACCTGGTGCGGCGACGTGTTCCGCAACGGCGACGCGGCGTTTCTGGAGATCGGCGCCGCCTACCGCAAATACCAGGCACCGATGGGCCGGCTGGTCTATCTCGGCAGCGCGCCCCGCGGAGCCGAGGCCTCCGCGGAACTGGCCGGGCGCGGCATGCGCGCGATCTGCGACGCGCTAAAACCGGGCGTCACCGCCGGCGCGGTCTATCAGGCCTGGCAGGATGTCGCCGACGGCGCCGGCCTGCGCGACTACCGCCGCCACCACTGCGGCTATCTGGTCGGCATCGGCTTTCCACCGAGCTGGACCGGTGGCAGCATGGTCACCAGCCTGCAACCCGGCAGCGAGCGCGTGCTGCAAGCCGGCATGGTGTTCCACGTGCACAGCTGGTTCACCAACACCGAGGTGGCGGATTTCTTCATTTCCAACACGGTGCTGCTCACGGGCGACGGCGCGCAGATACTCACCGCCAACACGCCCCAGTCGCTGCTGTTGCGCTGAGTGGCCGCGGCAATCCGCAGCGCGAAGCCCCGCGCACCGGGAAAAGCCTGGCACAGGCCGCAGCCACCCGCCGACAACCGCCGCCACTGCCTTTATAATGCCGCCGACGACAATACAGCCGAGGATGGAGCGAATGGGTTCCCTGCGCGATCAACTGGTCAAAAGCGGCCTGGTTACCAAGGAAAAGGCGGATCTGGCAGCGGCCAAATCGCGCAAGAAAGCCAAGGGCAAACGCCGTGCGGACAACCCCAACGCGGCGGCGATCGAGCGCGAAGCGGCGCAGAAAAAGGCCCGCGACAAACGCCTCAACGCCGAGCGCGAGGCCAAGCGACAGGCCGAGGCGCGGCGCGCGGCGGTCAAGCAGCAGATCAAGCGCCTGATCGACGACCACGCCATCGCCGACTACCGCGGCGAAGTGGCTTACAACTATCAGGCCGGCAAGCGCATCAAGCAGGTGTTCGTCAAGCAGGAGGTGCACGAGAAACTGGCCGCCGGCGATCTGGGCATCACCCGCCTCGACGGCAAGACCTTCCTCGTGCCGGCCGGCGCGGCGCAGAAAATCCTCGAACTGAACCCCGATTGGGTGGTCTGGCTGGTGCGCCCGGAGGAGCCGCGCGCGGACGACCCGGACGACCCCTACGCGGGCTACGAAGTCCCCGACGACCTGATCTGGTGAGCCCGTGCCGCAAGCACCGACAAGCTACTACTGGCACGACTACGAAACCTTCGGCATCGACCCGCAGCGCGACCGCCCGGCGCAGTTCGCCGGGCTGCGCACCGACGCCGACTTCAACCCCATCGGCGAGCCACTGCTGCTCTACTGCCGGCCGGCCGACGACTATCTGCCGGACCCGGGCGCCTGCGCGATCACCGGCATCAGCCCGCAAAAGGCGCTGGCCGAGGGCGTGCCCGAGGCCGAATTCGCGCGCCGCATCCACAATGAGCTGAGCGTGCCCGGCACCTGCGCGCTGGGCTTCAACAGCCTGCGCTTCGACGACGAATTCACCCGCAACCTGCTGTATCGCAACTTCTTCGACCCCTACGCCCGCGAGTGGCGCGACGGCAACTCGCGCTGGGATCTGATCGATGTGGTGCGCCTGGCGCGGGCGCTGCGCCCGGATGGCATCCAGTGGCCGCAAGACGCCGAGGGCCGGCCGAGCAACCGCCTCGAACTGCTCACCGCGGCCAATGGTATCGAGCACGGCCAGGCGCACGACGCACTGGCCGACGTGCACGCCACCATCGCCATCGCCCGCCTGCTGCGCGAGCGCCAGCCGCGCTTGTTCGCCTTCGCCCGCGACCACCGCGACAAGCGCAGCGCCGCCGAACTGCTCGATCTGCGCCGCCGCGAGGCGCTGCTGCACGTCTCCGGACGGATCCACTCGCGGCACGCCAACGCCACGCTGGTGATGCCGCTGTGCAAGCACCCGGACAACCCCAACGGAGTGATCGTCTACGATCTGCGCGAAGACCCGGCGGCGCTGCTGTCGCTGTCCGCGCAGCAGTTGCGCGAGCGCGTTTTCACCAGCGCCGAGGCACTGCCGGAGGGCGTCGCGCGGGTGCCGCTGAAGACGGTGCACATCAACAAATGCCCGGTGCTGGCGCCGCTGAAAGTGCTCGACGCCGCCAGCCGTGAGCGCATCGGTATCGACGTCGACGCCGCGCTCGCCCACCGCGATGCGATCCTCGCCGCCGACGACCCGACGGCACGGGTGCGCGCAGCACTCGGCGCACGCGATCTGCCGCCGATCCGCGACCCCGACCGCATGCTCTACGCCGGTGGTTTTTTCAGCGACGCCGACCGCCAGCGGATGGCCGAATTGCGCAGCCTGCCCGCGGAGGCTCTGGGCGACGCGCCGCTGGTCTTCGACGATCCGCGCATCGGCGAGATGCTGTTCCGCTATCGCGGCCGCAATTACCCGCAGACGCTGCGCGCCGAGGAGGCCGCGCGCTGGGCCGAATACCGCCGCGCGCGGCTGCTGGAAGGCGCCGATGGCGCGCGCAGCCTGGATGAATTTCGCAGTGCGCTCGCCTCGACCGAGCTGCCGGCAGCACTGGCCGCAGAGCTGGCAGACTACGCCGATGAGCTGCAATCCAGCCTGGCTTAAGGAAGCGCTGAAAAACGCAGCGAATGCAGCCAGGCCTGGCGAAAACGCTCGAAAAAGCGCAGCTTACGCAGGGTAAACGAGTGTTTTAGCCTGTTTTCAGCGCCGGCCGGACAAGCACAGTCGTCCGTGGTTTTGCAGAACACCCTTAGTGTTGCCGCCGCCAAGCGGACACAAAAAAAGGGTGGCTATCGCCACCCTTGAGAAGCCGGGGTCGCCGCCCGAGCGGCGCCCCAGGTCTGCGCTCGTTTTCAGGCCATCTGGCGATCGCGTGCCGAAGAGCCGTTGGCGTTGCTGATCACCGGGCGAATGGTGCCGACGGCGAAGAAGGACATCAGCACTGCGAAGAGGAAGAAATCCAGACCCATGCCCAGCTGCGGCACGGCCATCTGCAGCAGCACCAGGCCGCCGATGGCGACGCCGAAGCCCATCAGGTTGTGGCGGAACAGACGCAGCGCGGAGCGCTTCACTTCCGGCCGGTAGACGCCGCACAGCACCATGCTCAGCATCATCACCGCGGCGAACACACCCATCGGCAGCAGCAGGGAGACGATCTCACCGCCCTGGAGCAGAAAGCCGCCGGCGACGAAAGCGCTGCAGAACAGCAGGATTTCGAAAAGGCCGGTGACCGGGTTGGGAAGGCTGGCGCGTTTTTTGATCTGATCAACCATGTTGTGATGCTCCCTGAAAGGCGTGTGGATACTTGGTTGATCGGATCAATGCAGGAGCCGTGCCAACACCCGAAAGCGAGGCCAGCGCGTGAAGCCGGCCACACTAACCAAAAGGAAATGTGACCGCTTCGGCACTTTTTGCTCCGCAACATGACGGGCGACCGTCGAGCCACGGACAGTGCCGTCGAGAAGCAGTCAATCCACTGCCGGGATATCGAAAACCTGTCGGCGAAATATCAACGATGCGCGAAACTCGGACACTCTTTTTCTACCAGACTCAGGATGAGACATGCGGCTATCTCGATGGCAAACGCGCACGTAACTTATTGGCAGACCCGCATTTTCCGATGAATCCATCGATCTACGGCCAGCTCATCGAGCGCGGTTTTCGGCGCAGCGGCAATCACGTCTACCGTCCCTACTGCGCAGACTGCAACGATTGCGTGCCGGTGCGCGTGCCGGTGTCGAGCTTTACCGCCAGCCGCAGCCAGCGCCGCTGCCTGCACCGCAATGCGGATGTCTGCGTGCAGCAGTTGCAGGGGCGTTACAGCGACGAGTATTTCGATCTCTACAGGCGCTATCTGGCCAGTCGCCACCCGGGCGGCGGCATGGATGATCCGACACCGGAGAGTTTCAGCCGCTTTCTGCTCTGCGACTGGTGCGACACACGCTTCTTCGAGTTTCGCCTCGATGGCAAGCTACTCGCGGTGGCGGTCAGCGACGCCCTGCCCGGCGCCCTCTCCGCGGTGTACACCTTCTTTGAACCTCAGGCTCCGACACAGCGGGCGCTGGGTAAGCTGGCGGTGCTCTGGCAATTGCAGCAGGCACAGCACAGCGCCATCGAGCAGCTCTATCTGGGCTACTGGATCGAGCACTGCGAAAAGATGCGTTACAAGACCGACTACCGGCCGCTGCAATACTTCGACGGCCAGCGCTGGCGCGCCTACGAAGGCCGCATCGAACGGGTCATCGATGACATTGCGCCGCGCCGCTAGCGCTGGCCCGGCGTCCGGCTGCGCCGCGGCTGGGGCGGCCTGCCGCTGCCCACGGCCGCCGGTGGCGCGTCGAACTCCAAGCGCTCGGCACCGCTGTAGACGAGAAAGTGGCGCCCCTTGGCGCGGGCGATGAGCATGACCCCGAGCCGCTCGCCCAGCGCCAGCCCCATCTCGGTGATGCCGGAGCGCGACAGCAGCACCGGCACACCCATCTGCGCCACCTTGATCACCATCTCCGAGGTCAGCCGGCCGGTGGTGTAGAAAACCTTGTCGCCACCATCGACGCCATCCAGCCACATCTGCCCGGCGATGGCGTCCACCGCGTTGTGGCGGCCGACATCCTCACAGAAATAGAGCACCTCTGCGCCGCCGTCACCGGCCACCCGGCACAGCGCGCAGCCGTGCACCGCGCCGGCACTGCGGTAGACCTCATTCTCCTCGCGCAACCGCGCCAGCAACGCGTAGATACCGGATTGGCGCAGCGCCGCCGCCGGCAACTGAATCTGCTCGATATCGTCCATCAGATCACCGAACACGGTGCCCTGACCGCAGCCGGTGGTCACCGTGCGCCGGTCGAGGCGCGGGTCATCGCCGGCGTTGCCAGCATGGGTGCTGACCGCCACTGCATCCACTTCCCAGTCCACCGTCACCCGGGCGATGTCCTCGACGCGCGCCACCAGCCGCTGATTGCGCAGATAGCCGAGGACGAGTTGCTCGGGGCGGGTGCCGAGGGTCATCAGGGTGACGATCTCGCGCTTGTCGAGATACAGGGTCAGCGGCCGTTCGGCGGCAATCGACTGCCACCGCGGCAGGCCCTGCTCATCGCGGGCCTGCACCTCGCGGGTGGCTTGCAGGCCGGCATCGCTGAGGATGGGCCGTTGCGGCGATCGGCTGGACGACTGGCTCATAGGGCATTCTCGGCTGCTCGGGCGGCGGCCAGTATAGAACGCGCGGGCAGCGCGCAGTCAGCCCTCGCCGGAGCTATCCCCCACCGGACAGGCCGAGGCGGCGCGCGTGCCAGCGCCCCTCCAGCGTATACAGGGCCAGTGCCGCCCAGATCAGCGCGAAGGTGATCAGCAGCGTGGAGCTGACCGGCTCGGCATAGAGCAGCGTGCCAATCAGGAACTGCAGGGTCGGCGTCATGTAAAACAGCAGGCCCATAGTGGCCAGCGGCAGGCGCCGCGCACCGCCCACGTAGAGCAGCAACGGCGTCGCGGTGACCGCGCCGCAGGCGAGCAGCAGCAGGTCATCGCCCCAGCCGACGTTGAGAAAATGGGCGCTGCCCTGTGCCTCCAGCCAGGCCATCCAGGCGAAAGCCACCGGCGCCAGCAGCAGCGTCTCGACGAACAGGCCGGTGATGCTGTCGCAGCGACAGCCCTTGCGGATCGCGCCGTACAGCGCAAAGGAAATGCCGACACCGAGTCCCACCCAGGGCACCACGCCCAGGTTGAGCAGCTGATTGGCGACCCCGGCGGCGGCCAGTGCCACCGCCAGCAGCTGCCAGCGGCGCAGGCGCTCGCCAAAGACCAGCGCACCGACCAGCACCGAGAGCAGCGGCGACAGGTAGTAGCCCATACTGGCCTCGACGACTTTCGCGTTGGCCACCGCCCAGATGTAAGCCCCCCAGTTGAGCGCGATGCCCAGCGCGCTGCAGGCCAGCAGCAACACCTCGCGCGGCCGGCGCAGGGTGTCGAGCACCGGTCCCCAGCCGGCGCGCAGGGCGAGCAGCAAACCGACGAAAACCACGCTCCAGCCGGTGCGATGGGCCAGCACCTCCAGGGTGTCTACCTGGGCGAGCAGTTTCCAGTAGAGCGGGAACAAACCCCAGATGACATAGGCACCGACGGCCAGCAGGTAGCCGCGGTACTGCTCCTGCGGCATGCGCGAAGTCTCCATGGTGATTGATTGGCACCGAGTGGCGGGGCTGCCACCCGTATCTCTGCAGGAGAATGTCACGCCGCAGGCAGCGCGCACAGAGCCAGCCGCGGCGCCGCCAGCGATCCAGCCCGCTCACGGAGCGAGCGCGAACAGCCCGGCCGCGGTCAGTCGGAGATAGGCATCAGCCGCGTGCCCGGAGCAGTCGAGGCTCCGGGGCGAGCGGCGCGATGGGTGACTCAGTGGTAGGCGCGACCAGCCAGCTCACCGGCCTTTTGTACCAGCCCGCCCTCCAGATATTCGGCGGTGCGCTTCAGGTACATGCTGTAGACCGGATCATCGCCGCCGATTTCAAGCAGTTGCTCGAACTGGCTGTGGGCCGCGGCGTATTCGCCGGCGCGGTAGTGGGACAGCGCCTGCGAGTGCACCGCCAGTACGCGGCGGGTCTCGTCGTCCACCTCGCGGCGGGGGCAGATCGGCTGGAAAATCTTCACCTGGTTGTGGCGGCCCTTGACGCGCACCACATCCAGCTCGCGGAAAACCATCTCCGGCAGCTGGTGCGTAGTGCTCTCGCTGACGATCACCGGCACCTTGTAGGTCCGCGTCTGTCGTTCGAGGCGCTCGGCGACGTTGACCGTGTCGCCGACCACGGTGTATGCCATGCGGAACTCCGAGCCCATGTTGCCGACGTTGCACACCCCGGAGGAGATGCCGATGCCGACCTTGAACTCGGGCAGGCCGTCGCGCTTGAGCTTGCGACACAGGGCGTCCAGCTCTTCGACGATCTCCAGCGCCGCAGTCAGCGCATCGCGGGCGTGATTGTCGTTGTGCACCGGCGCGCCCCAGAAGGCCATCACGCTGTCGCCCATGTATTTGTCGATGGTGCCGTTGTGGCGCACGATGATCTGGCTGACCACGCTGAAGTACTGGTTCAGCCACTGCGCCAGGGCGCGCGGGTCGAGCCGCTCGGAGATGGTGGTGAATCCCTCGATATCGCAGAACATCACCGTGATGTCGCGCGCCTCACCGTCGAGATCGATGGGCTTGTTGCTGCGGCTGTAGGCGGCCACCAGCTCCGGTGGGATGTACTGGCTGAAAACCTGGGTCAGGCGACGCCGGTCGACCAGCTCGCCGTAGAAGGACAGCAGCACGTAGGTAACGAACAACAAAAATACCGAAAGCAGGCCGAACTGCAGCAGAAATCCACTGCTGCTCACATCGCCGTAGAGCGAGACCAGAATCACTCCGGCCACCGCCAGCCCGGTGACCAGCGAGGCGAGGATCGGGCGCAGAAACGGCAGGCCCAGCGCCAACACCAGACACAACACCTGCGCCGCCCAGAAGGTGCTGCCAGCCTGCTCGCCGAAGGGGTTGGCGTAGCCGTCGGTGCGCACCCCGAAGGAGATCAGCGCATCGCGCGCCTCGGCCACCGCGGCACCGGCGCTGGTGGTGATGCTCATGTTCATGCGGAACAGCCCGGAGGCGGTCAGCATCAGCGCGCCAAACACAAAAAGCAGCACGACCAGCATGGTGATGCTGCGCCGCGATGGCAGCGAAAAATGATTTTTAGATATTACTTGCACTTGCACCGGATTCCCTTTGCAGCGCGACCGGAGCGCCATCCTGCGCCCGGCCACCGGGTAGCGATCACCTCATGACAATAGAGCCTAATCACGGGTCTGCCCGCACGCAAGCTACCGGATTGCCACCTGACACGGTAGAAATTTACATAGCTTGACCTTTACACGGCGCGGTTTTGCGCCACAGATCACGGCCAGTGCGGCACTGCCGGCAGCGGCCAGCCGGTCCCGACAGCGGCGAACTTGTGATCGCATGGAGTCATGATATATTGCACTGCACAATCACCATTGAAATGTGCATCGCGCGCATCAATCACACGTCAATACCAGGAACAGAAGCCATGAACGAGGTAGTCATCGTCCGCGCAGCCCGCACCGCAACAGGCCGATTTGGTGGCTCACTGGCCGCCATTCCCGCACCCGAGCTGGGCGCCGTAGTGATCCGCGCGCTGCTGGAGCGCAGCGGTATCCGGCCCGAGCAGGTCGACGAAGTCATCCTCGGCCAGGTGCTGACCGCCGGTGACGGCCAGAACCCGGCACGCCAGGCGGCGCTCAAGGGCGGCCTGCCGGACACCGTTCCGGCGCTGACTATCAACAAGGTCTGCGGCAGTGGCCTGAAGGCCGTGCACCTGGCCGCCCAGGCGATCAAATGCGGCGATGCGGAAATCGTGATCGCCGGCGGCCAGGAGAACATGAGCCGCGCGCCGCACGTGCTGCCCAACTCCCGCGACGGCCAGCGCATGGGCAACTGGCAGCTGGTCGACACGATGATTCAGGACGGCCTGTGGTGTGCGTTCAACAATTACCACATGGGGCAGACCGCCGAGAATCTCGCCAACAAATACGAGATCAGCCGCGAGCAGCAGGATGCCTTCGCACTGCGCTCGCAGCATCTCGCCGAGGCCGCTCAGGCAGAGGGCCGCTTCGACGCCGAAATCGTGCCGGTGGAGATTCCCCAGCGCCGCGGTGAGCCGCTGGTGTTCGACAAGGACGAGCACCTGCGCAAGGGCGCCAAGCTGGAGGATATGCAGAAAATGCGTCCGGCCTTCGCCAAAGAGGGCTCGGTGACCGCGGCCAATGCCTCCGGGCTCAACGATGGCGCCTCCGCGGTGCTGGTGATGTCCGCCGCCAAGGCCGCCGAGCTGGGCCTGGAACCGATGGCCAGAATCGCCGCCTACGCCAGTGCCGGAGTCGATCCGGCGATCATGGGCATAGGCCCGGTGCCCTCCTCCAGCAAAGCGCTGGACAAAGCCGGCTGGAGCGTCGCCGACCTCGATCTGATCGAGGCCAACGAAGCCTTTGCCGCGCAGGCCCTGTCGGTGAATAAGGGGATGGGCTGGGATGCCGATAAGGTCAATGTCAACGGCGGTGCAATCGCCCTCGGCCATCCCATCGGCGGCTCCGGCGCGCGCATCCTGGTCTCGCTGCTGCACGAAATGGGTCGCCGTGACGCACACAAGGCTCTGGCAACCCTGTGCATCGGTGGCGGACAGGGCGTGGCCCTCGCCGTCGAGCGCTAAAACGCTCCCCGGAGCGCCCTTCGCGCCACCACTTTCCACAGGCGGTCGGACGCCGGATGTGCCGACCGCCCTAACACCCACGACCACAGTTTTTCAGAGGTAACAGCATGAGCAAACGAATCGCTCTAGTCACCGGAGGCACCGGCGGCCTCGGTACCGCCATGTGTATCGCGCTGGCCGAAATCGGCTATCACGTCGTCGCCAACTACTACACCGGCCTCGGCGAGCAGGCCAACGAGTGGCAGCAGCAGATGTACGAGCGCGGCCATGAATTCGGCCTCGTCGAGGGCGACGTCGCCAACTTCGACGACTGCGCGCGGATGATCGAACAGGTGCAGGCCGAGTACGGCCCCATCGATTGCCTGGTCAACAACGCCGGCATCACCCGCGACGCGACGATCAAGAAAATGACCCCGGAAAAGTGGGACGCGGTCATCGCCACCAACCTCAACTCCATGTTCTACATGACCAAGCACGTGGTCGAGGGCATGATGGAGCGCGGCTGGGGACGGATCGTCAACATCTCCTCGGTGAACGGCCAGAAGGGCCAGTTCGGCCAGGCCAACTACTCCGCCGCCAAGGCCGGGGTACACGGCTTCACGATGGCACTGGCGCAGGAGACCGCGCGCAAGGGCGTCACCGTCAACACCATCTCTCCGGGCTACATCGGCACCGACATGGTGATGGCGATCCCGGAGTCCGTCCGCCAGCAGATCGAGGCAGAGATCCCCGTTGGCCGCCTCGGCCGGCCGGACGAGATCGGCCGCACCGTGGCCTTCCTCGCCCACGAGAACGGCGGCTACATCACCGGCAACGATTTCTCGATCAACGGCGGCCTGTTCATGCACTAAGCCAGTGGTCGGGATGCCGCGGGCGGTGTCCGCGGCACAGAAAAAAGGGGCCATCGCGGCCCCTTTTTTGGTTCCACCGCCACGCCGGCGGTCGGCTCCGATGCAGCCGATCCGGCCCGGCTCAGGCGGCGCTTTCGGTCGCTGCGCCGAGATGCTCCGCCAGTGCTTCCGAATCGCCGATCAAGCGACCATCGATGAACACCTGCGGCACCGTATCCGCGCCGCTGGCGGCGCGCACCGCGGCGAGGCTCACATCGCGGCCGAGCAGCAGCTCCTGATACGGGTAGCCGTGCTCGCGCAGCATGCCCTTGGCGCGCACGCAGAAGGGGCAGCCCTTCTTGGTCATGATCAGCACATCGTGCGGCTTTTCGGCATTCGGGTTGATGTAATCGAGCATGGTGTCGGCATCGGAGACCTCGTAGGGGTCGCCCGGCACCTCGGGTTCGATGAACTGCTTTTCGATCACGCCGTCTTTGACCAGCATCGAGTAGCGCCAGCTGCGCTTGCCGAAACCCAGATCGTCCTTGTCCACCAGCAGCCCCATGCCGGCGGTGAACTCGCCGTTGCCATCCGGGATGAAGGTCAGCTTGTCGGCGCGCTGCTCGATCTGCCACTCGCTCATCACAAAGCCGTCGTTGACCGACATGCAGACGATCTCATCGACGCCGTTGGCCTTGAAGGCATCGGCCAGATCGTTGTAGCGCGGCACATGCGCCGAGGAACAGGTCGGCGTGAAAGCGCCCGGCAGCGAAAACACCACCACCGTTTTACCGGCGAACAGCTCTTCGCTGCTGACATCGACCCACTCGTGCTCACGGCGGGTGCGGAAAGTGACGTTGGGGACGCGCTGGCCCTCGCGATTCTGCAGCATGCTTGTCTCTCCTGATCGGTTTGAATGTTTTCGCCACAGCCGGTGTGTGGCGGCGACGGCAGAGAGTGTGGATGCGCCGCAGAAGAAGTGGAAATAGAAGATTTTTCTCTCACTGACAACCAGCGGTTGTCACCGCCGCGGGCGCCGCGGCTCAGGCAAACACGTCGCCGCTGATCAGCCCGCGCACCCGCCGCTGAAAATCATCGATATCGCGCAGCGCAGCGCGCAGGCGATCGCGCTCGCCGCGCGACAGCTGCCCCAGCGGCAGCCAGTTGTCGGCGGCGCGACCAGCGTGCAACTCGGTCACCTGGCGGCGCAGCTGCAGACCGGTCAGGCACTCGCGGGCCGCGCTCAGCGCCTCGTATTCGCCCGCCTCCAGCTGGCCGGCATCGCGCAGCGCGGCGAGCCGCCCGCGGCTGCCGCTGGCCTCGACGCCATTGCGCAGCGCCAGCAGGCGCAGCGCCGCCACCAACGGCAGCAGGCCGTGGTATTTGAGGTTGATCTGACCGCGGTGGACGCCACTGCGCTCGCTGGCCAGATGGCGGCGAAAACCGCCCAGCGCCACGCCGAGTCCATCCTGCAGGACGAGCATCTCCTGCACAAAGCGATGCGCACCGCGCGCCCGTGCGCTGGCCGAACTGCGCAGCGCGGCGCTCAGCGCGCCATCGCCGCAGGCCGGGGCAAAATCGAAGAAGATATCCGCCAGCCGCAAGTGCACCGGGCTCGGCCGCCGCAGCCAGCCGTCGAGCTGGGCGCGCCACTGCGACAGCGACTTGCGCCACAGCGGGTTGCTGGCCATGACGTGGCCGCGGCAGCGTGGCACGCCGAGCGCGTGCAGGTCATCGCACAGCCGCGTCGCCAGCTCGGCGAACCAGGCATCGATCGCGGCGTGGCGCGCGTCCGGGTAGTCGGCGAGCAGCAGGCCGTTGTCCTGATCCGGCGCCAGCGCGCACTCATCGCGCCCCACCGCGCCCATCACCAGCACCTCGAAATCCAGCGGCGGCGCGCCCCAACCCTGGGCCGCCATCGCCGCCAGCTGGCGCTCGACCACGCGGCGGTGCAGATCGATGTGCAAATGGCTGAGCAGCGATTGGATGTCACCCGCCGGGACGCCCTCGGCGAGCAGTCTGACCACCAGCTCCGGCTGCGCCGCGCGCATCCGCGCCAGCCCGCTGAGGCTGTCGTCATCGCCGAGGCGTTCGATCAGTGCCAGTTCGGCGGGCTGCGCGGCGGCCAGCGCCACGGCCAGATCGAGCCCGCCGACCACGCTGCCGGCGGCATCCAGCACCGGCATGCGCTGCAACTGCTGGCGGCGCAGGCGGGCGATCGCCTGAAACAGGTAGTCGTCGCTGCGCAGGCTGGCCACCGGGCTGCTCATCAGCTGCGACAGCGGCGTGTCCGCAGCCACGCGAAAAGCCGCCCGACGGCTGATGTCGCCCTCGGTGAGCACGCCCAGCAGGCGCTCCCCGGCGCACACCAGCAGCGCCGGCCGGCCGCGCTCGCGCAGCAGCCGCGCCGCGCTGGCCACCGGATCGCCGGGGCCGAGACGCGGCCAGGGCGGGTCCATGCACTGATCGACGCGGCGCGCAAACAGGCCGGCGCGCGGGTTGTCGCCAGCGCTCGGGCGGGTGCTCACCAGCGCCGCTCAGCAGGCCACCGTCTTGCCCGGATTCATCAGATTGTGCGGGTCGAGCGCTGCCTTGATGGCGCGCATCGCCTCGACCGCGCCGTCGCCGTGCTCGCGGCGCAGGTATTTGAGCTTGCCGGTGCCGATGCCGTGCTCGCCGGTGCAGGTGCCGCCGAGGCGCAGGCTGGTGTCGATCAGCAGCTCGTTGAGGCGCAGCATTTCGGCCTGCTGCGCGGCGTTGCCCGGCTCGGTGCAGAACAGCATGTGGAAGTTGCCGTCGCCGACGTGGCCGAGAATGACCGAATCCAGCGGGCTGTCGGCCAGTGCCGCGCGCATCGTCTCGATGCATTCGGCGAGCCGGCTGATCGGCACGCAGGCGTCGGTGGACATGCCGCGGCTGCCCGGGTGCTGCGCCAGCGCGGCGTGATAGGCGCTGTGCCGCGCCGCCCACTGGCGGCTGCGATCCTCCTCGCGGGTCGCCCAGCGAAAACTGCCCGCGCCGTGCTCATCGGCCAGCTCGCCGACCATCTCGACCTGCTCGGCGACGCCGCGCTGGCTGCCGTGAAATTCCAGGAACAGGGTGTCGCGCTCGGGGTAGTCGGTCTTGCTGTAGGCGTTGATGGCGGCCATCGCGCTGGCGTCGAGCAGCTCGATGCGGGCGATCGGTATGCCCATCTGGATGGTTTCGATCACCGTGTCCACCGCCGCCGCGACGCTGGGGAAATCCACCACCGCGCTGGAGATCGCCTCGGGCACGCCGTGCAGTTTCAAGCCGATTTCGGTGATCACGCCGAGGCTGCCCTCGCTGCCGACCAGCAGCCGGGTCAGATCGTAGCCGGCGGAGGATTTGCGCGCCCGCGTGCCGGTGCGGATCACCTCGCCGCTGGCCAGCACCACGGTCAGCGACATGACGTTTTCGCGCATGGTGCCGTAGCGCACCGCGTTGGTGCCGGAGGCGCGCGTCGCCGCCATCCCGCCGATGCTGGCATCGGCGCCCGGATCGATGGGGAAGAACAGGCCGCTGTCGCGCAGATAGGCGTTGAGTTGCTTGCGCGTCACCCCGGCCTGCACGCGGCAGTCCAGATCCGCGGCGTTGACCTCCAGAATCCGGTCCATCCGCGACAGATCGATGCACACGCCGCCGTGGATGGCATTGACGTGGCCCTCCAGGCTGGTGCCGGCGCCGAAGGGGATCACCGGCGCGCCGGCCGCGGCGCAGCGGCGCACGATGGCGGCGACCTCCTCGGTGCTCTCGGCGAAGCAGACCGCATCCGGCGCCGCAGTGGGGTGCCAGCCCTCATCGTGGCCGTGCTGCTCGCAGACCGCGGCGGCGGTGCTGCAGCGCTCGCCGAGCAGCTCGCGCAATTCGGCGATCAGGGATTCGCGGGATTCGTCGGCCGGGGCATTGGGCATGGGACTCTCCGTGTGGCGAGGCCGCGCGAGCGGCGCGAGCAGGACAGGTCGGCAGCCATTATCGACCGCTGTGGCACGCCGTCGCAAACCCCGCGACGAGGCCCGCCCGCGCTGCGCTGCGCACACTTGACGCCCCACCGGGCGAGACCTACTGTCGGCGGGCAATGAAGCCCCACACCAGCAATCCGCGACTGCACCGGCCGCACCGGCGGCGAGCCACCTCCAGCGCCGCTCCCAGCGCCGCTCCCAGCGCCGCTCTGGCGGTCGCTCTCGGCCTGCTCGGCGCCGTGATCGGCAGCCTCAACGGCTGCGGCGGCGATGGCGCGACCAATGCCGACTCGCCCGCGCTGACGCACCTGCGCCGCGAGCGCCAGCGCTGGGCGGCACAGGATATCCGCAGCTACCAGCTCCGCCAGAGCCGCGACTGTGGCGAGTGCCCGCCGGGCGCCGGCGGCGTCGCCTATCAGGCCGCCTGGCGGGTCAGCGTGGCCGACGGCGCGGTGATCGCCGCCGAATACGACGGCGTCGCCTGGCCGGACGATCGACTCGACGAGTTCTACAGTGTCGATGCGCTGTTCGCGCTGGCCGAGCAGGCGCTGCGCGAGGCCGCCCACAGCGCGATCACCTACGACGGCAAACACGCCTTTCCGGCACAGATCAGCATCGACTGGATCAGCGACCCGCAGGTCGCCGATGACGACCAGCAGATCAGCAGCACGGATTTTCAGCCGCTCTAGCCAGCCCGGCGCTCGCCGGCTGGCGGCCGAACTGCGGCCGGTCTGCCGGCTGCCGCAGACAGCGCTGGCGTAAAAAACGCCGAACCTTTGTCTATCTGGTCACATTTTTCGCCTTCCGCCCGGCTATCATGCCGCCAGATTATCGCTCCGAGGCACCGCTCCATGCGCCAGGCCAGCCGCGGCGGCACCGCCACCGCTCTGATCTTTCTCTACCTGCCCCCGCTGCTGCTGCTGCTGGCGGTGGCCGCCGTCAGCCAGCGCTCCGGCCAGCCGGTGGCCGACTACCTGCGCGACCCGGCAAGCAGTACCGGCGCCCACCCGCTGCTCGGGCTGGTCTCCAACGTCGGCGTGCTCGCCTGGTGCGCGGCGCTGAGCTGCAGCCTGCTCGGCGTAATGCTGTTGCGCGGCGCACGCGCGCCGGCCGCCGAGCGACACTTTCTGATCGGTGGCGCGGCACTCACCGCGCTGCTGATGCTCGACGACCTGTTCCTCCTCCACCAACAGCTGTACCCACAGTGGCTGGGCGTGCCCGAAGCGCTGGTGCTGGCCTTCTACGCCATCTGCGGCGGGCTGTGGCTGATGCACTGCCGCGAGCAGATACTCGCCAGCCGCATCGTGCTGCTGATCACCGCGGTGGCGCTGTTCTCGGTTTCGCTGCTGGTCGACTGGATCTTCGTCCCCGGCCCCGAAGACACCCTGCCCTACCTGCTCGAAGACGGCGCCAAGCTGCTCGGCATCGCCAGCTGGCTGGGCTTTTTCGTCGAGGCCACCTACCGCCAGGTGGGCGAGTACATCCCCGGAGACTGAAGCCGACCGGCTCGCAGCGGCACTGTTGCGACTGGCGCCGCAAGTCGGCGCAACCGCGACTGATAGACTTTCCAGTCCACAGGGCAACGCAAAGATGGAGCGCAGCGACATGCGCATCGGCATCTTCGGCGCCGGGGGAATCGGTGGCTATCTGGGCGCCAGACTGGCGCGAGCGGGTGTGGACGTGTTTTTTATCGAACGCGGCGAACACCTGCGGGTGATGCGCGAATCCGGCCTGCGCGTGCTCAGTCTGGAGGGAAACTTCCACCTCGATAGCGTCACCGCCAGCGACTCGCCCGCCGACGCCGGCCGCTGCGACGCGATCTTCATGGCGGTCAAGACCTGGCAGCTGGACGACGCCGCCCGGCACCTCGGGCCGATGATCGGTCCGCACACCCTGGTGATACCGCTGCAGAACGGCGTCGACGCGGTGCCCACGCTGGCCGCGCGACTGGGCGAGCGCCACCTGGTCGCCGGCCTGGCGCGACTGCTCAGCGAGCGGCCCCAGCCGGGCGTGATCAATCACTTCGGGCTGCGCGGCGAAATCCTCATCGGCGAGCTGGACAACCGCCGCAGCGAGCGGCTCGCGGCACTGCGCAATGTGCTGATCGATGCCGGCATCAACTGCACGATACCCGCCGACATCCACGTCGCACTGTGGGAGAAATTCGTCGCCATCGTCGGCTGGGGCGGCCCCGCCTCACTGGCCCGCGCGCCGCTCGGCGCACTGCGCTCGGTGGCCGAGAGCCGCGCGCTGATCGCCGCCGGCATGCACGAAGTGGCCGATGTCGGCCGAGCCCGCGGCATCGCCCTGGACAGCGAAGTGGTCGAACGCAAACTGGCGGTACTCGACGGATTGCCGGCGGCGGCCACCAACTCGCTGCAGCGCGACTTCCAGCAACAGCGACCATCCGAGCTGGACGCGCTGTGCGGCGCGCTGATCCGGCTCGGTCGCGAGGTCGGCGTGCCGACGCCGGTGGCGGCCTTCTGCCACGCCGCGCTACTGCCGCTGGAGCTGCGCGCCCGCGGCCAGCTGGACTTCGCCGCCAACCACCCGCACTACTAGCGCCCACCGCAGCCCCGTCAAAGCCGCGACCCGGGCGACTAGTCGCCGGGTGCCGCCAGCGGCAGTGCCAGCATGCTCACCGCTTTGGCGCCGCCGTCGTGCTCCAGACTGCCCACCGGGCCGAAGCCGAGCCGGGCGTGAAAATCCAGCGACTGCTGATTGCGCGGCCGCGTGTTCACCTCGCAGGTGATCAGCGGCAGGCCCGCGGCGCGCGCCCGCTCCGCCAGATCCCGATACAGCGCGGCGCCGGCGCCGCGGCGCCGCGCCCAATCGGCCACGGCGATGCGATCGACGTAGGCGAATTCGGCGAAGCGCTCGCGAAACCAGAGAAAATTGCGGCTGTCGTAGTCGGCGTCCTCGCGCATGGCGAGCATGAAACCCGCCGCGCGGCCGTCCAGCTCGGCGATGCGCAGCGACCAGGCGCGCGACAGCCAGTGCTCGAAAAACACCAGCACCTCATCGCCGACGCGCGGCACCTCGGCGGCGTTGAGACGATGGACGAATTCGAGATCCGCGGCGACGGCGTCGCGAATCTGTGCACTGCTACTCATGCTCCGGCCTCGCTGACACTACCGCCAAGCCGCTGACGGGGACTGGTGCTCAGTTCCACGTCGGCGGCGTTGCGACGGGGGCCGGCAGTCTATTACCTTCGCAGAGGCTGCACCACAGCGCGCTCTCGCAGCACCTGCGGCCGGCGCGCCCGGAAGCCAAGCGAGACATCGGCACAACGGCGCCTCAGGCGGCCGGCTCACTCAGCCAGACCACATCGGTATCAGCACCATGATCGCAAGCCACGAACCCCATCGGCACCCACGTCCGCCCCTGCTCAGCCGCACCCTGCTGTCCGGCCTGCTACTCGGCATCACCCTGTCGGCGCAGGCCGCAGGGCCCTACAGCAAGCTCGACGACGCCGGCCAGCGAGTGTCGGAAAGTGCGCGCAACTGGGCCTGTGTGGTGGATGCCGGCAGCGATCTGGTGTGGGAAAACAAAGCCAACGACAGCAGCCTGCGCGATGTCAACAACACCTATTCCTGGCGGGCGCTGCAGAGCGCCAATCGCGAACGCTACAACGAGCAGGACGGCGGCAGCTGCACCGGCGACATCGACTGCGACACCGCCACTTACATCAACCAGCTGAACAAAGACAAATTGTGCGGCTTCGACGACTGGCGGGGGCCGACGCGCATCGAGCTGAAAACCCTGCTCCAGGACGGTAACGAGATTCCCAAGATCGATCAGACCTACTTCCCGCACACTTGGGAGAGCGTCTATTGGGCCAGCTCCGGCGAGGATGAAAAGCCCCTGAGCGTCGACTTCGGCAACGGTTTCGACTACATCAATCGCCACTCGCGAGCCAAGTATCTGCGCGCCGTGCGCAGCGGCGAATAAGCATCCGGCGGCTATAGCAACAGCGCAAACAGCAACAGCAGCGGCCAGGGAAAGCCATCGTCCCGGCCATCGCCAGCGGCACTGGCCGCAGCGAGCCCGGTCGCAGCGGCAGTGTCGCCAGCCGTCGCGCCGCGCGACATGCCGGCACCCTCGCCACCGGGCGGCACACCCAGCTGCAGCGGCGCGCTGCCGGTATCCTCCGGCACCAGCAGCGGCGGCAGATCGATAGTCAGCCGATCCACCCGCCGCCGTGCATCGCGCATTTGCGGCGCCGCACCCGGCTCGACCAGATGCGGGGTGATCAGCACCACCGTCTCGGTGACCAGCGCGCTGTCCTCGCGGCGCGAAAACAGGCCGCCGACCAGCGGCAGATCGCCGAGACCGGGCACCGCCGAACGACTCTCGCTGCTGCTGCGCTTGATCAGCCCACCGATAAAGATCGGCTGGCCATCGGCGGCGATCATCTGCGTGGTGACCTCGGTGGTGGTCAACGAGGGAATGCCATCGCTGACCACGCCGGTGCTGACCTCCGGGTGCACATCGAGCATGATCCGGCGCTGGTTGTCGACCGCCGCGCGCACCTTGAGAATCACCCCCGAATCGAGGAACTCGATGCTCTCCGTGGTGACCTGATTGGCAGTGGTGGTGACGCGATAGCCGATGCGGTCGCCGATCACCACCTCGGCATCCTGATCCTCCAGCACCAGCAGCTTGGGCGTGGACAGGGTGCGCACCCGACCATTCTCGCTGAGCGCCTTCAGAAACAGATCCAGATCATCGGTCAGGTAGTTGAGAAACAGCCCCGTGCCACCGATGTCGGAAAAGCCGCTGGTGCCCAGATCGCCATCGCCGCCGCGCGCCGCCCAATCGACGCCGAAGGTCTCATCGTCGCGCAGGATCACTTCGAGAATCTTCGCCTCGATGAGGATCTGCCGCGGCTGCACATCGATGTTTTCCAGCACCCGGGCGATGCGCTGCAGAAACTCCGGGCGGTCGGAGATCACCAGCAGCTTGCGCGCCTCCAGCACGGTAATCTCGCCGTAGCGCGACAGGTAATTCTCCAGCGCCCCGGCCACCTTGCCCGGATCGGCGTACTGCACCTTGAAACTGCGCACCGCGGTGTGCCCGGTGACCGCATCCAGGCCCAGCTGTTCGCGATCCAGCACCAGATAACTGTCGCCGCGGCGCTCCACCGCGTAGCCGGCGGCGTCGGCGATCATCACCACCGCTTCCTCCGCGGAGACGGCGTACAGATTGGCGGTGACCTGCGCGTCCACACCGCTGCCGAGCAGGATGTTGACCCGCCCCAGGCGCGAGAGCATCTCGTAGGCCTCGGCGATCGGCGTGCCGCGAAAGGCGATGGTGATGCTGCGCTGATCGCCGGCTGGCGTCGCTGCCGCGGGGACATCATCGGCGGCGCGCGCCGCGCTGGGCATCGCTGCGGCCAAAGCGAGCCCGAAGCAGGCGACGGCCAGCAGCGCCGGCAAGCGGCGGGGATGCGGGCGGCGGTACGGGCGGCGGTACGGGCGGGGATGCGATCTCGACATAATCTACTCCAGGCTCAGTTCGAGCCGCCGGGCGCCGCGCGCCAGCACGGCGCTGCGCTCGCCCACTTGAATCAGCCGGTAGCCGCGGATGCGCTCACCGACCGCCAGTACCTGACCGTCGACATTGGCCAGCGAGGCATCGCCGGCCTGTAGCACCGCGCGCAATTCGGGCTGCCAATCGTCACCGATGCGCATCCCGCCGCCGCCCGCCGGAGCGCGCGGCGCAGGCAGCTCGGCGGGTGTCGCGGGCTGCTGAAACGGATTGTGGCGCAGCGCCGCCGGATCACTTTCCAGGCCACCACCCGGGTCGCCGCGCGCCTCGCCAGGCGAATCGTCGGGCGCGGTCTGTGCGGCCGCAGCCAACGGCCCCGGCGATGCCAACAGCATCAGTGCCAGCGATAGCGGCAGTGCTGGCGCCGGCAGCGATCTCATGGCCACAACTCCATCGCTACCGCTGTCATCGCTGCGCACCGCTCTCGGCAATTCCGGTCAGCGCCGCAGACAACTCATCGGGCAGGCGATACGACACCACCTGCAGACGCATCACCACGCCACCATCGCTGTCAGCCAGCGGGCGCAGCTCGAAGTGCTTGACCAGCATCGGCCGCAGCGCGCGCTCCACATCGCGCAGCCAGGCGTAGAGATTGAAATAATCGCCGCGCACGCTGATCTCGAAGGATTGCTCCTCAAATTGCATGACGCGCCGCAGCTCGCCCGGGGTAACGCCGTCAAAGCGCACCCGGTGGCGGCGCGACAGCTGGTCCAGCTCGCCGATCACAAACGGCACCACCGCCTCCGGCGGCAGCCCGGCACCGCTGCCGAGCAAGGCTTCGCGTCGCGCCAGCAGTCTGCTGTGCGCCGCCGCCAGCTCGGCTTCGATAGTGTCCGCGCCGGACGACGCGGCGGCAGCGCCCGGCTCGACCAGCGCTGCCGCGTTGGCTGCGCGCAGCCGCAGGTAGTCGCCGAGGGCATCGCGATAGACGTACAGATAGCTGCCGAGCAGGCTCAGCCCGAACAAGGCGCCCATCGCCAGCCACAGCGAGCGCGGCGATATCTGATCCAGCAGCGCGTTCACCAGCCAGCCCCCGCAGCCGCTGCCGGCGGGCGCAGCACCAGCGCCAGATCGAAATCCAGCGCCGCGCCGCGCGCACCGCGCTGACTGCTCAGCAGGCGCACGCTGGCGACCCGCGGCTGCTCGCCGAGACGGCGCATGAAGTCGGCCATCGCCGCGTGATCGAGGGCGTGGGCACGCAATTGCATGCGGCTGCGCAGACGCCAGGCCGTGCTCTCGTCATCGCCCGGCGACGCGGGCAGAACGATGAAATAGCCGGCGCGCACCGCGCCGCTGTCGGCATCGGCGCGCTCGCCGGCGCGGGAGAAGCGCCACTCGCTGAACCACACGCCGGGGTTCAGCGCGCGATCGACCAGGCGCAACACATCCTGCGCCGCAGTGCCGCCGCGCAGGCCGTCGAGGGCATCGAGGTAGCCCTGCAGCAGCTCGTCGCGGCGGCGCAGCTCGGCCAGTTCGCTGCGCTGTCGGGAGAGCTCGGCGCGCGCCCGGTTGGCGGCGGCGATCTGCGCACCGTGCTGCTCGATGCCGTGCGACAGCGCCAGGCGCCCGCCGGTGAGCAGCAGCGCCAGCAGCAGGTACAGCGCGGCGAAGCGGCGCAGGCTGCGCAGCAGGCTCAGGCGCCGACTGTAGTCGGCGGGAATCAGGTTCATTTCAGTCATCCGGCAGCAGCCCGCGCAGCGCGCAGCCGGCGGCCAGCGCCATGCCGGTGCTCGCTGGGTGCCCGTCGACGGGCGCCGCACCGGCGCCGGCGGCAAACCCCGCGAACGGATCGAGCAGCGTCACCGGTCGCTGCAGCAGCCCGCCAAACAACTCGCAGGCACCGGGCCAGTGCGCCGCACAGCCGAGCAGATACACCGAATCGACGCCGGCGCCATGCAGTTGCGCGGCGAGGTAGAGCAGCACCTTGTCCACTTCGCGGCGAAGCTCGTGCAACGCCGGGCGGGTGATCTCGGTGAGCGCGGCGACGATCTCCCCGGCGGTCGCCCCGCCCGCGCTGCGGCAATCGGCATCGCCGGGGGCCGCGAAGCCGAAGTCCCGCAGCGCGCGCCGGCCTTCGCCCTCGTCCATCTGCAGCGCGGCGCCGAGGCGCGCCAGCAGCTGCGCCTCGCCGAAGGCGATCTCGCGATCGAGCAGCAGGCGACGCCCGGAAATCACGGTCAGATAGCCTTTGTCGGGGCCGATGTTGATGACCAGCACGTTGTGGTATTCACCGCGCTCGGCGGCGCCGCTGGCGACCACCAGACGGCGGATCGCCAGCGGGCCGATCTCCAGCGCCTGCACGCGCAGGCCGGCGCGACGCAACAGCTCCAGATGGGCTACCTGGGCGGCGTGTGGCACCACCGCCACCAGCGCGGCGCGCTTGCGCTCCTCGCGCACGCGGCGGCGCAGCGGCAGGTAATCGATCACCCAATCGGCCGGCGAGCCACCGATCCGCTCCAGCGTCTGGCGCAGAATCAGTGCCGGCTCGTCCTCGCCCGGGTCGAGGGTGTATTCGAGCATGATCAGGCGCAGGCTGTGCACCGGCGTGCAGGCGACGACGCAGCGCCCGCTAAACGGCTGCGCCGCCAGCGCGCCGGCAACGAAACGGCGCAGGCGGCGCGGCGCGGCGCACAGCTCATCGCGCGCACAGGGATAAGCGCAGCTGCTCGCGGCGCGGATGCGCAGCTCGCCGCCGCTGCGCTGCAATTGCAGCAGGTGCAGTTCGCGCTCGCCCAGCTCGAAGCCGATCGGCCCGATCTCGACGTCGCCGCCGTGCCGCGCCTCCTCGCCCGGCACGGGGGAGCGCTCGCTTGCCCACTTCGCCGCGCCGGGCAGCAGGCCTGCCAACCTCCCGGACGACCCGCCTGGCAGCCGGCCGAACGAGCGCCCGAAGCGGGCTTCGAAGAGCCCGCCGGGCGCGGAGAGTTTGTCTGCGAGGGGTGGCATCGGGAGCTGATCGATCCGGCGATTGACTGCCCGAAATAGCGGAATAGACGGGCCTTTCTTTAGCTGCGGCGTCACGTTTAAGAGCCGGCCGTGGCCCAGCCGAGAGGGCGTTGGGCAATCCGCGTGCCGCGCTAGGGACAGTCGCCGATGACGATGCGCAGCGCGGCGAGGCGCAGCGCATCGAGATTGCCGAGCCGCGGCGAAGTCATCAGCCGCAGCCGCACGGAGCTGCCGGCGTAGCGGCTCAGATCGACCTCGGCGAGCTGCGACGTGCTGTCGCTGGCCGGGCCGGACAGGCGCAGCAGTTCATCCCAGTTGGCGCCGCCGTCAGCACTCACCTGCACCGCTACCCAGTCATTAGCGTTGTCGAAGCCGCTGCGCCGGTAGTCGAAGCCGAGCGTCACCGGGCTGCCGGAGTAGCCGCTCAGATCCACCGGTCGGTAGATCCCCTCACCGTTGCCGACACCGTTGTCCTTGAGCCGCAGCACGTTGCGGCCATCGTATCTGCCGATGCGGATATCGCCGGCTGAAGGCCCATCGCCCTCGGCCACCTCCACCCAGCGCTTGTCCCAGTTCAGGCTGCCGTCGCTGTTGCTGTAGCTGGCGCTGACGAAGTTGTCGGCGTAGTCGCCCACGCAGGCGCCGGGATCGGGGCCGGGGGGCGGGGGGCTGCCACCGCCGTCATCGCCACCATCGCCCGATGGCGCGGTGGAAAATTCGACGTCGATCGCCACATCGTCGATGAACAGCGCCTCCAGCCCCGTGGCCGGCAGGTTGCCGGTGAAGCTGAAGCGCAGCTGGAAATCGCTGCTGGCGTAATCGAGCACATCGTATTGCTGTCGGGTCGGCACCACCGGCAGGCTGCCATCGAGCGTGAAACTGTCCAGCGTGACCCAGCTGCCGCCGCCGTCGCTGACCTGCAGATCCAGCCGACCGCCGCCGCTGCCCACGGCGGCCAGCTCGAAACTCAGCCACGCCGAACTCGTCGGGTCGATAGAGGTATTCAGATTGGCGGCGCGACCGAGCTGCCGGGCACCGATTTCGCGCGCCGTGCCGTCGCCCTCGCCGCCGATACGCAGGCAGCGACCGCTGGCGCAGTGCACGCTGTCCGCCACGCGCAGCTCGCCGCTCTGCGGGCCGTCCGACTCGCCGCTCTCCAGCCAGCCAACCGACCAGTCCAGCCGGCCATCGCTGCCGCTGTATCCGGCGCCTATCAGCCGGTCCAGATAACTGGTTTCGGAGGCGCGATTGAGACGCCGCAGCCACGCGCTGTCGCCGCCGAGAATGGTCTGATCACAGCGGCCCGGCTCGATGTCCACACCGCGCGGCGCGGTGATGCCGAAATCCCCGGTGGCATAACTGCCGTTGCTCCCGAACGTCAGATCCATCAGCATGCCGAGCCGCGAACCCGAGACCAGCAAGGCCAGATCGCTGCCCGGCAGATGGGCGACGCCGTTGATCGGGTTCTCGGGCATCTGGGCATACCGGCTGTGGCGCAGCTGGCCGTCGAAATCGCTGATGTGAATCCCGCCGGCGGGCGCGCCGTCGCGGTCGCGGTCGCTGCTGATCAGCAGCAGCCCGTCGTGCTGCCAACTGGCGGTGTTGGAGATGAAATCCATGCCCAGCGGCCGGTCGGTGAAGGCCAGCGTGGAGAAGCTGTGGCGGATCTGGCCCTCGGCATCCAGCAGATACACGCCGGCACTGCTCTCGTCGCCGACGGCCAGATGCCCGGCCCAGGGGCCGGTGTCGATCCACGCCGCACCGGTCGGCCTGCCGAGCGAGACATCCAGCCCGCCAAGCGGATTGCCATCGAAATCGGTGATCGAGAGCCGGCCAGCGGCGCTGTCGACCAGCAGCCAGCCACCGGCCGCCGGAACGGCCGCGCCGAACAGCCGCGTGCCGCCGGGCAGATAGCTGAGGCCCCAGCCGTCGCTCAGCGCCGCGGTGGAGAAACCGCCGATGAATGCATCCGGCAGGTAGTTGGCATCGCACTGTGCGGCGATCGGCGCGCAGGCGGTGCGCACCCGCAGACGCTCGACGCTGAAGTGCTCGTCGGGCTGGCTGTAGCCGCTGTGCACGCGCAGCCGCAGACGCGTATCCGCACTGCGCCAGGCGCCGATGTCGTAGCGGCGACGCAGGCTGGCGCCGGCCGGCTGGGCGGCAAAATCCTCCAGCAGCGACCAGCTGCCGCCGCCATCGGCGGAGATCTCCAGCAGCACGCCATCGCTGCCGGGGTCGTCGAAGGCGCTGCGCGCGGCGACCATTTCGAGCACCGCGTAGGCCGCCGCGGAGAGATCCAGCGCGCGCTCGATCGCGGCGCCAGCGGCGGCGTTGTCGCTGAGCTGCAGCCGGCCGGATTCGATGTAAACGTCGCCACCAGTGGCGCCGCCGCCGGCACCGTCGCGCTCGCGCCAGTCGCCGGCCCAGCTCAGCTCGCCATCGTGGTTGCCGTAGCTGGCTGCGGCGAAATCGTCGCGATAGCTGCCGGCGCCGCACTGGCGACCGCAATCGCGGCCGCATTCGCAGGCGTGGTCGATCTGCAGGCGCGGGCGCAGCTGCGGGTCTTTGGCGTCACCGCTGGCGAACCGGGCGTCGTCGATCCCGCCGCTGGCGATCAGCACCAGACCGTGGTTCGGGTAGCGCCCGCTGTGCCAGCCGCGCAGCAGTTCGGTGATGTCCCAGCGGTAGCGCTGGCCAGGGCTTGCGCCGGCGAAATCGACGCGCGCCACCGGGGCGACGGCGTCGTAGGCCGCCGGCCAGCTCCAGGCGCGGCCATCATCGGCCTGATCCCAACTGGCCTCGCTCTCGCTCCACGGCTGCAGCAGGCGATAGGCGGTGATCGCGCCATCCTCACCGCCATCGCCGTCCAGCGATTGCAGCGACAGACCGAGCTGTGCCGAGCTGACGTGGCTCTGCTCGGGCAGCGCGTCGAGATCGAATTCGATCAGCGCGTAGTAGCGCGAATCGTCGTCGTCCAGCCGCAGGTGATCGCTATCGCCGTGGTTGTGGTCGCTGTTCGACTCGTGGATGTAGGCCTCTTTGAGCGCCGCCCCGGGGTCGAGCAGCAGGCGCTCGCCGGGCTGATAGGCGGGCATCGCATCGCGCAGCAATTGGCCGCTCGGGCCGTCGTCCAGCGCGGCTTTGATCTGCAAGCGCACCGGCGAGCCCTGCTGCGGGCTGAAGCTGGCGCTGTAACTGCCGGTGCCGAAGCGCTGCTCGGGCAGCGCGTAAGCGGCGCAGCCGGCGTTGGCCAGCAGCCACTGGGCATGGCCGGCGCCGGCCTGCAACAGATAGTCGAGCTGCTGGCGGCGCAGCTCGGCATCGCCCGACAGGTTGCCGCCGGCCTGCAGGTTCAAGGCCGCGACCAGCGCCGCCAGCAGGCTGATCGCCAGCAGCACCGAGATCAGCACGAAGCCATCTGCACGGCGCCTGTGCGCGCCGCGGCTGGCGGCGGCCACGCGCTGTCCGCGGGTATCGGCGGCGCCGCTCACAGGCCACCGCCGATGCGCACGCTGGCGCTCAAACTGTGGCTGCGAACCCCATCAACACGGTATTCGAGCAGAATGTCGATCAGCTCGTCGCGACCGCCGGGCAGCGCCACGCGCTCGACGCGAAAGCGCGTCACACCCTCCAGCAGGACTTCGGTGGCGGTGTCGCGACCATCGATATCGCCATCGCCGTCGGCATCCCAGGGCAGTGGCGTCTGCTCGAGGAGCCGGCCATCGCGCAGGTAGAACACCAGCGGGTCGAGCCAGTCTTCATCGACGCGGCCATCCTCGTCGTCATCGGCCGCGTCGCCCTCATCGACCGCACCGTCGCCATCGTCATCGATGCCGCGCACGCCGGGCGCGCCGTCGCCGTTCATGTCCGCACCGGGGTCCTCGTCGAAATTGTTGTCGCCGTCGTCGTCGATGCCGTTGATCGGGTCCTCGCTCTGGCTGGCGTCCTCGTCGTCGTCCGCGCGCATCCAGGTGGCGGCGTCGATAAAGCCGTTGTCGTTGTCGTCGATGTTGCGCACGCCGTTGTCGTTGTCGTTGCTGGCGTCGGCGGGCAGGTCTTCATCGAAGCGGCCGTCGCCGTCGTTGTCGGCGTCGGCGATGCCGTCGGCATCGAGGTCGAGATGGCGCGGCAGGCGCAGTGCCAGCACGCCGCTGGCGTACAGCGGCATGCCGAAATAGCTGCCGATCCGGGTTGGTGGCTGGCGACCATCGCGGATGTGCTCGGCGATGGCGGTGTCGGGCTTGTCGCGCAGCGGCAGGATCAGCCCGGGACTGTGCGCCGCGGCGTCGAGCATGCGCTGCATGGCGAAGGCGCCGGCGCGCGCCAAACGATGCTGCGCACCGGCCTCCTCGCGCAGCGCCAGGGCGGCGCCGATGACGCCGTCCACGGCGACCATCAGCAGGCCGCCGATGAGCGTGGCGATGAGCAGCTCCAGCAGACTGAGGCCGCGCTGGCGACGGCCACTGACACGACGCGCGCGGTTCATCGGCACAGGCTCATTGACGCAGGCTCATCGACGCAGGCTCAGGGCGTCCAGCACAGCGCCGCCGTCTTCGTCCAGCACGCGCACGCGCAGGGCGTCCACCGGGCTGTCATCGCCGCTGTAGGGGTTGGCGTCGCCATCCAGATCCGGGTCGGCGATGGTCGCGGAGTCGCCGTCGCCATCGAGGTTGCCGAAGTCGTGCAGCTGCAGCTGCACCAGCAGGCGCCCCGCGCTGCCCGGCGGGTCGGACCAGCGGCTCGCGGCGCGCGCGTCGTTGTGCAACGCGGCCTCGGCGAGCAGCGCGCCAAAGGGCTCGGCGAGCACCGCCTCCATCCGCGCCCGCCGCGCCAGCTGGCGCTGCTGCAGATCGGCGCTGTGCGCAGCGATTGACAACGCGCTGCGCAGCGCATCCAGCGCCGGCACCAGCGCCAGCGCCAGCAGCGCCGCGGCGAGGATCACTTCGATGTAGCCGAGACCACGCTGGCGATGCGCGCTCACTGCAGCACCACCCGGCCGCTGAGCGGCAGCACGCGGATGATGCGCCGGTGACCGGCGAAGCGCAGGCCGATCCTGCCGCCGAGCAGGCGATGGGCGACGCCGTCGCGAATCTGCACCGGCCGCCCGCGGGCGTCGAAATGCAGGTGGCTCTGCGCTTCGCCGAGACCGTCGAAACGAAACACCACGGCGACGCTCGCCTGCCGGGCACCGGCCGCCTCGATGGGGCCATCCCAGGGCTGGCGCGACAGCGGTTCGAGCAGCGCTTCGCCGATCGCGAAAGGCGAGCCGGCGGTGTTCACGCGATAGGCGATGAGCTTTTTGACCGCGCTGTCGGCGTCGGATGCGGCGATCGCCACGCCGTAGGGTCGGCCCTCGCGTCGGGCGGTGTCGCGGGCCTGGCGCAGCGCTGCGGCAACACGCTGCGCGGCGCTGTCGAGATGCTCCGGGTCGATGCCGCCGAAACGCGGCAGAGCGACGCTTGCGGCGATGCCGATGATCGCCAGCACGATCAGTATCTCCAGCAGGGTAAAGCCCGCATCGCGCCGCTGCATGTCAGTGGCTCCGAGCGGGCGTCACGCTGCTGAAAACCGGGCGGCGAGCGCCGCTCAGCGGTCGTAGTAGCCGTTGATGTTGGCGATGAACTTGCCGGAGACCTTGTCGAACCACCAGCCGCCGGCATCGGTGCCGGTGGCGGTGATGTCGCCCTCGCTGGCGCCGGAGTTGATCAACAGCGCGCTGCTGCCGTCGATGGGGTTGCTGGGCAGGCTCTGCTTTTTCAGATAGGGGCCGTACTTGTGGGTCGCATCCTTGCTGGTGGAGACGCTGCCGTCGGCCGCGGTGAACTGGGTGAGCTGGTTGGTGAATGCCGCCACCGTACCGGCAGCGTTGCTGCCGTCGCTGGCCGCCGCCGGGTAGACGCTGCCGTGCTGGTGGTAGTACAGCTCGATGGCGTTGCGCATCTCGGCCAGCGAGGAATCCAGCGCGGACTCCTTGGCATCGGCGGTCGAACTGGAGAACTGCGGCACCACGATGGCGGCGAGAATCGCCAGAATGATCACCACGATCAGCAGCTCGACGAGGGTGAAGCCGCGCTGCTGGCGCGGCGCCGGGGTGAGCGAGGCGGCGGCGGGTTCTGCGTTCAAGCGGTGTAAATCCATGCTGGGATCCTCTGACTAGACCGGTAGTTGGCTGTCCGGCTGCGCCGGGAATACAGGCCGGCTATCGGCCGCCGCGCAGAGGGCTTTAGCGCCGCCGCACGGCTCAGTTGACGGCCCGCGAAACCTGAAAAATGGGCAGGATCAGCGAGCTGACCAGCAGCCCCACCAAGGCCCCCATGACCACCAGCATCAGCGGCTCGGCAACCCGCGCCACGGTTTTCAGCCGCGCCATCAGCTCGCGCTCGTAAAAGGTCGCGACGCGCTGCATGACGGTGGCCAGATTGCCGCTCTGCTCGCCGGTATCGATCATCTGCACCACCAGATCGGGGACGAAATCGACGCCGCTGAAGCCTTCGCTGAGACCGCGCCCGGCCTTCACGCCCTCGACCACATCGTCCAGCCAGGCGCGGTAGACGTGGTTGCCGACCACCTCGCGGCAGGCCGTCATGGCATCCAGCAGCGCCACCCCGTTGCGCAGCGACAGCGACAACACGCGCAGCGTCTGCGCCAGGTAGAACTCGCTGAACAGGCGGCCGAGAAACGGCGCGCGCAGGCGCAGACCGTCCAGCCACAGGGCGCCGGCCGGTCGGCGCAGCGCGGCCAACAGCGCCAGGCCGCCGCCGAGCAGCGCGGCGAGGTAGACATGCCAGTACTCGGCGAGCGAGGCCGACAAGTCCATCAGCAGGCGGGTGGTCAGCGGCAGCTGGTTGGCGATGCCGGCGAACAGCTCGGCGAACTTGGGGAACACCGCGGTGAGAATGAACACCACCACGGCCAGCGAAAAGGCCAGCAGAAAGGCCGGATAGGACAGCGCGCCGAGCATCGCCGAACGCAGTTCGGCGCGGCGCTCCTCCATCGCCGTGAGCTGCTCCAGCACCTCGCCCAAAAAGCCGCCCTGCTCGCCGGCGGCGACCAGATTGACGTAGGTGGCGTCGAACACCTGCGGATGGCGCGCCAGCGCCCGCGAGAACAGCGTGCCGCTGCTGACATCCTCCAGCAGCTGCTCGACGATGGCGCGCATCGCCGGCTCGTCGGCCTGGCGCAACAGGGCTTCCAGTCCGCTGTGCAGCGGGTTGCCGGTGCTCAGCAGCAACGCCAGCCGCTCGGTGAAGAAGGCGCGCGATTTGCGCGTCACCGCGGCGCCATCGCGCCGCAGGCCGAACCGTCGGCCGGCCGCGGGCGGCGCCGCGGCGCGCGTCGAAGTCAGCTCTATGGCCATCGCACACCCAATCGCAGCCCCAATCGCAGCCCCACTGGTCGGCCCACTGACCGGCGCGACGGCGCGATCGCCGACCGACTCAGCACCGGGTCACCCGCATGATTTCCTCCAGCGTGGTGTCGCCGGCCAGCGCGCGCGTCACGCCGGCGTCGTAGAGGCTGGGCACCTCGCGCTCGCGCAGATGCGCGGTGAGCTGATCGCGCGATGGATTGACGACCATCAGCCGCTGCGTGCTGTCGTCCACCTCGAACAGCTCGTGGATCGCCAGTCGGCCCTTGTAGCCGGAGTCGTAGCAGTGGTTGCAGCCCTTGCCGCGGTACATGCGGACATTGTCCTGAGTGCTCACCCCGCGGCGCTCCAGCGTCACCGCCGGCGCCATGTAGGACACCTTGCAGTGCGGGCAAATGGTGCGCACCAGGCGCTGCGACACGACGCCGATCAGCGCCGAGGACAGCAGATAGGGCTGGATGCCCATATCGAGCAGGCGGGTGATCGCGCCGATGCTGTCGTTGGTGTGCAGCGTCGAGAGCACCAAGTGCCCGGTGAGCGCCGCCTGCACGGCAATCTCGGCGGTCTCGCGCTCGCGGATCTCGCCGACCATGATGATGTCCGGGTCCTGGCGCAGCACGTGCTTGAGCAATCGCGCAAAGCCGAGGCCGATGTTGTCGCGCACCTGATTCTGGTTGATGGTATCGAGCTGGTATTCGACCGGGTCCTCGATGGTGACGATGCTCTTCTCGACACTGCTCAAGTGATTGATCGCCGCGTACAGCGTGGTGGTCTTGCCGCTGCCGGTCGGCCCGGTGACCAGCAGCAGGCCGTGGGCGCGGTGCAACAGCCCGGTGAACTGCGCCAGGTGGTCGCCGGACAGGCCAAGCCGCTCCACCTCCATCACCGTCTGCGACTTGTCCAGCACGCGCAGCACCACCTTCTCGCCGTAGATGCCGGGCAGCGAGCTGAAGCGCAGATCGATCACCCGCCCCTGGGTGAACACCTGGATGCGGCCATCCTGCGGCAGGCGGCGCTCGGCGATGTCCAGACTGGCCATCACCTTCAGTCGCGACACCAGCGCCGGAAACATATCCTGCGGCGGACTCATCACCGGGTAGAGCAGGCCATCGATGCGAAAGCGCACGTGGCACTGGTTGCGGCCCGGCTCGATGTGGATATCGCTGGCGCCGTCGCGCACCGCGCGCTGCACCAGGCCATTGATCAGATTGATGACCGGACTGCCGGCCGCCAGCTCGTCGATCGCCGTGTAGTCGGCGGACTGGCTCTCCACCAGCTGCAGGTCGTCATCGACATCGAGCTGGCCGATGAACTCGGAGAGATTGCCGCCGGCGCTGCGCGCCTCGGCGGCGCACTTGTGGATATCATCGCGGCTCGCCAGCACCGGCTGCACCCGGCAGCCGCTGTGCTCCTCGACCACATCGAAAGCGGCGATATCCTGCGGCCCGGCGGTGGCCAGAAACAGGTCGCCGTGGATGCGGAACAGCGGCAACACCTGCAGCCGTCGCGCCAGCTCCTCGGGCAGCAGCGGCACCACCGCCGGGTCGTAGAGGCCGCTGCGCAACTGCACCCAGGGCAGGTCGAGCTGCTCGGCCAGCACCGGCAGCAGATCGGCCTCGCGCACCGCGCCGCTGTCCACCAGAATCGCGCCCAGCTTGCCGCCCTCGCGCTGCTGGCGCTGCACCGCTTCCTCCACCGCCGCCTCGCTGGCCAGCCCCAGCTCCAGCAGCCGCGCGCCGAGGCGGAAGCCACGCCCGGCCGGCGTCGCCTGCACCGCGGCATCGCCAGCCGGCGGCGTCTCGCAATCGATGGCGCGATCGACGCCGGTGATGCGGAACACCTCGCGCAGCAGCTGGTTGAGATTGCGCGCGCGCAGCCCACCGCCGAGGCGCAGCAAACGCCGGCAGGCATCCAGCAGCACCTCCAGCGCGGCGCTGTCGATCAGCGGCACGCGGGTGAAATCGACCAGCACATGCCAGTCGTTGCCGGCGATGCAGGTCTCCAGCTCGGCGGCCAGTGGCGCCGCGGCGCCGGCGCCGCACAGCGCGCCATCGGGTGCCAGCAGCACCCAGTAGCCAAAGCTGGAGCGCGACACCTCAAGCACTTTTGCGCGCCCCGACGCCGCCATCCTGCCAGTCGGCCGACCCACCTGCGCCAGCCTCTGCCCGCAGTCGCGCCAGCAGCGCCGACAGCGGTTCCGGTCGGCCGATGCCGTAACCCTGCAGATAATCGCTGCCCAGCGCGGCGACCAGCGCGCCGACCTGGGCATCCTCGACAAACTCGGCCACCGTGCACAGACCGATCAGGTGGGCGACGCGGTTGATCGACTCGACCATCGCCACGCTCACCGGATCGCCGAGCACTTCGCGGACGATGCTGCCGTCGATCTTCAGGGTGTCCACCGGCAGAGATTTGAGATAACCGAAAGAACTCAGGCCACTGCCGAAATCATCCAGCGCAAAGCGCACACCGCGGGCACGCAGCGACTCGATCAGCCGCGTGGCGTCGGACAGGTTGGCCACCGCGGCGGTCTCGGTAATCTCAAGGCACAGCCGCTGGCACAGGGCGCTATCGTCCAGCTCGCCGTGCAGGAAATCGAAAAACTCGTCGTTCAGCGACTGCCCGGATAGGTTGACCGACAGCTTCAGCGGCAAGTCCGGCCGCGTGGCCAGCACCTCGCGCAGCACGGCGATGGCATCGCTGACCACGCGGCGATCGATCTCCGGCATCAGTCGGTAGCGCTCGGCGGCGCTGATCAGCTGAAAGGGCTCGACGATCTGATCGCGCTCGTCGAGCAGGCGCAGCAGCACCTCGTAGTGCGAGCCGCCACCGCGCCCCGGTGCGGGGCGAATCTCCTGCGCGAACAGCTGCAGACGATTCTCCGCCAGCGCCCACTGGATGCGCGGCAGCCACTCCACCGTGCTGCTGTGATCGCGCACCGAATCGGCCTGTGGATCGTAGCAGCGCACCTGGCCACGGCCGCGCTCCTTGGCCAGAGCGGCGGTCACTTCGGCGGCCGACAGCACGGCGTTGCCGCTGGCCAGAGCGGTGTCGATGGGCACTACCGCGACCGTCGCGCTGACTTCGTAGCGGCGCTCCTGCCAGACGAAACACAGCCCGCGCAGCGAGCGCGCCGCACGTTCTGCCAGGCGCAGAGCGGTCGCTGTGTCCGACTCCAGCAGCAGGCCGAATTCATCGCCATTCAGGCGGCTGATGGCCGAACAGCCCTCGAACAGCGCCAGTAGCCGCGCCGCGACACGCTTGAGCAGCTCGTCGCCGGCGGCATGGCCGCAGCTGTCGTTGAGCACGCTGAACTGGTCCACATCCACCAGCAGCAGGTGGCCGCGGGAGGCGGCCCCGGCTGCGGC
>CBFCYW010000004.1:0-80888 GCA_965602395.1 uncultured Chromatiales bacterium | reverse complement strand
CCGGCCCCAGCGGCAATGCCGGTTCCAGCTCCAGCCGTGGCCGGGTCGGATGCGCCAGCCGCTGTCGGGATCGCCCCGCCGAGTGCTTCGCCAGCGCCTGCAGCGCGGTGCGATGCGCCCGCCGGGCCGCTACTCGATGCCCCCCACGAGTGGGCGGCGCAGCCGTTCCAGGCGCTGGAGTTTGATCTCGGCGAGCTGCGGTTGGCGGTGCCGCTGGTGGGCCTGCGACGCATTCTGTCGTGGCGCGGTGAGATCCGCCGTCTGCCCGGTTCACCGCCGTGGTTGCTCGGCCTCTACGAGCGGGACGATGAGCGCGTGCGGGTCTGCGATCTGGCGCGCGTGATCGATTTTCGGCGGAAAATTGACGCATCGCCGGCCAGCGGCGGGCATCTGCTGATCCTCGATGGCAGCGACTGGGCCTGCTGGTGCACCGCGCTGGGCGAGGTGCGCCGGGTCGAGCCGGAACAGGTCGAGTGGGGCGAGGCCGGCGCTTCGCCGCCCTGGCGGTGCGGCGCAGTGCGCGACGGCTTGCGCAGCCTGGTAGACCCGGTGGCACTGGGCCGCTTGTTGCAGCAGCGCGGCAGCGGGCGGCGGGGGAGCGCTTCAGGCGCGCCCTCGGCAGCCGACATCTGAGGCGAAGCCGGGCCCGGCAGCGGGTGCCGAAACCGAATTTGGCGCGATCCCTGCATCGCATATGCCGCGGGTGGTTTGCAGTGGTCGCGCCACCGCACAGCTGGAGTAAAAAGAGATGGCTGAAACGGCCCAGTCGCAGAGCGAAGCCTTCACCCAATGGGTGACTTTTCGGCTCGATGGCGAGACCTACGGCGTCAACGTGATGGATGTCAAAGAGGTGCTGCGCTTTACCGAGATCGCCCCGGTTCCGGGCGCGCCGGACTACGTGCTCGGCATCATCAACCTGCGTGGCAACGTGGCCAGCGTGCTGGATACGCGGCGGCGCTTCGGCTTGCAGCCGGAAGACGCCACCGACGCCACGCGCATCATCATCATCGAATCCCCCGAGCAGACCATCGGCATCATGGTTGACGCGGTAGCCGAGGTGCTCGATGTCGAGAGCCACGAAATCGATACTGCGCCGACGGTCGGCAACGACGAGGCGGCGCGCTACATCAGCGGCGTGGTCAGTCGCGATGATGAACTGGTGATTCTGGTCGATCTGCATCGCCTGCTCTCGGAGAGCGAGATGCACCAGGGTTTCGGTTTTTAGGTCGATGGCTGCGCCAGAGGTCAATCGGCCGGCTGCCCCTGGCGTTGCCCCGGTGCCGCCGGTGGTCCCGGAGCCGCGCATCGGCGAGCGCGAGCGGCGCCGCCAACCGCGGCCCGACGACAGGCGGCGCCAGCCGGCCGCCACCGATGATGCCCGGCGCGATGACCACCGCGGCGGCCAGCCGCACATCGACGAGTACGCCTGAGCTATGTCCTGGCCCTCCGCAGAGATCGCGCCGCTGCTGGCGCTGGCCGCGGCAATCGCCGCCGGACTGGCGTTGTCCGTGTGTCTGGCGCTGTGGCTGGCACTGCGCGTGCAGCGTCGCCGGCTCGCCGCCAGCGAGGCGCAACTGGCCGCGCTGGCGCTGCAACTGGACGAGCGGGCGCAGGCGCTGGCCGCGCTGGACGAGCGTTTCGCCCAGCTCGGTGCCGGTGAGCTGGGCGCCGGTCGCAGGCTGTCGCGGGCACAGCAGGAGCTGGTCGCGCTGCGCAACCGCGTCGATGATCTGGAGAGCGCGCAGCAGCGCTCGGCGCCCTACGACACGGCGATCCGGATGGCCGAGAGCGGCGCCGGCGTGGATGGGGTGATGGACGCCTGCGGCCTCAGCGAGGCGGAGGCCGAGCTGCTGTTCAAGCTGCACAGCGCGCAGCTGCGGCGCTGAGCTTGGTTTCGCCTGACGACCCGGTAGCCTTTACCGGTGGCGCCGTTCAGAAGTGCCGCCGGGCGTCGCTACATGGATCAGGCGGCGCCGTTGGGTGGCGCGCCGCGCCTGAGTGCGGGGCCAATCTCATCGCTATTCAGTCTGAAGACCAGTGGTTTGTGTTGCGCGGTGCGCGCGTGCAGGGGCCTTACAGCTCGGCACAGCTGTCGCGCTATCTGCTGCTCGGCCGCGTGCGCTACCACGATGAGTTGAGCTGCGACGGCCAGCACTGGCGGCCACTGCTCGAATATCCCGAACTGATCCCCGACGAGCTGTACAAGCTGCATTCACCGCAGGGCTGGCAGCGCTATCTGGATGCGCTGGCGGAGGTCGATGAACGCGGCGACGAGCAGCCGCACGGCAGCCGCCAGCGCCGCGGGGATCAATCGCGGCACCGCTTTCGCGAGGAGTGGCGAGCGGCGCTGCGCAGCGCTGGCCTGGGCGGCGGTGAGCGCTGCGCGATGCCGCTGCTGCTGCTGGGCGTGACGCTGGCTGCGCTGCTGGTGCTGCTGATCTTCGGTTCGGTGTCGGCGCGCTGATCTGCCGGCCGCCCGGATCTCCCCCGGACTGATCCCCGGTTTTTCCCGCAGATTCCACCCGGGTCGCCGCCGCCGCGGCCGCTGCAATAATCCCATCCGCCTCAGCCTGCCGCAGCATGCGGCAGCGGGCCGCGGCAAAGGATTGCCGCAGGTTCCGCCAGTCATCCGTCAATTTGCCGGCGAATTTCTGGCGTCGCCGACAACAGTCAATCCAAATCGCTGATATTTATCGTTATTTATCTCTTGCGTGCATGCTGGCACGCAAATCGCTTATCCGCGGGCGAGGATTAAAAATACTTGCGGGACAAGCGCCATGAACCTGCCCAACATCGCCGCCATCAAAGGCAATCGCAAAGTTTTCGACGTCGCCAGCAACGATGCTGCCGGCGTGTCCAAGCAGGCGCGCGACGCGCGCCAATACGAGCTGGCCGTCCAGCTGTTTCGCAGCCTGGATGTCAACGAGGTGGTGGACACCTTTTTCAGCATGATGCAGCACGATCTGCCCCACGACAGCATCGAATACCACAACCGACAGTTCGGCATCACGCTGCGCGCCGGCCACGCCCAGCGCCACCGGCTGGAGTACTCGCTGGAGCTGGCCGGGCAGAGTCTCGGAGGGCTGGTGATGACCCGCGGGCGGGTGTTCAGCAGTCGCGAGGTGAAGAACGTGGAGAACCTGCTCTGCTGTCTGGTGTACCCGCTGCGCAACGCGATCCGCTACAAGGTAGCGCTGGAATCAGCCTGCGAGGACCCGCTCACCGGTGTGCCCAACCGCGCTGCGCTGGATAATCATCTGCCGCGCGATATCAGCCTCGCCCAGCGCCATGGCCAGCCGCTGTCGCTGCTGGTGGTCGATGTCGACCACTTTAAAGAGGTCAACGACAATTACGGCCACCAGACCGGCGATCGCGCGCTGTGCAAACTGGTCGAGGTGATGCGCGAGTGCGTGCGCGGCACCGACATGATCTACCGTTACGGTGGTGACGAATTTGTGATCTCCCTGCCCGGCACCGACCGCGAGGGCGCGCTGGACGTGGCCGAGCGAATCCGCCACCGCATCGAGCGCACCTCGCTGGAGCTGGACAACGTTCGCTTGGTGCTCAGCGCCAGCATCGGCATCGCAGAGATCCACGATCGCGACACCCTCAACTCGGTGTTCAGGCGCGCCGATGAGGCTATGCTGGGCTCCAAAAAGGGCGGTCGCAACCGCGTTATCAGCGCCTGAAAGCAGCGCCTGCCGCGGCCCGAAAGCGTCGCTGTCAGGCCGCCCTGCGGCCACTTTGAGACGGCGCGCAGGGCTCCGGACAAAGCGGTTGACAAGCCTGGGGGGCGTCCGTATATTTCGCGCCTCCACAGCGCGGCCAGCCTGTTTTTGCCGGCTTTTTCGCGGTGGAGACCGAGCAGCGTCCCCTTCGTCTAGAGGCCTAGGACACCGCCCTTTCACGGCGGCGACAGGGGTTCGAATCCCCTAGGGGACGCCAACTTCGGTTGCATTTCTCAGCGGTTATTTCGCCGCCGCGCCCCTCCCCCCGCAGACAAAATACCCCGCACCCAGCTTGCCGCTGCCGGTCATCAGTCGCGCGCCATCAGTCGCGTGCGAACAGCTGCTGCGGATCGCGAAAGCTTTTGAACTCCAGCCCGTTACCGCTCGGATCGCGCACGAACAGGGTGGCCTGTTCGCCCACCTCGCCGGCAAAGCGCAGATAGGGCTCGATGATGAAATCGGCGTCGGCGGCGCGCAGTCGCTCGGCCAGCTCCTGCCAGTCGTCCCAGTCGAGCACCGCGCCGAAGTGATTGGCCGGCACCTGTTTACCATCCACGCTGTTGTGCGCCACCTCCGGCATGCGCTCGACCAGATGCGCGCTGATCTGGTGGCCGAAGAATTCCAGATCCAGCCAGCGCTCGGCCTCGCGGCCGGGCCGGCAGCCGAGCAGATCGACGAAGAAACCCCGCGTGGCCTCGATATCGGTGACCGGGAAGGCGAGGTGGAAGGGGGGCAGTTGTGCTGGCATGGTTGTCTCCGCGGCTGATTGTTGCGGCGCGACTGTAACCCGTGCGGCGCTCCTCCAGCCAGCCGCGCAAACCGCTGCCGGCGCGCCGCGAACGCGCTTGAGAGTACCGGTGGTGCGGGTCAGAATGGGCGACCGGCCGCGCGCGGCGACGAGCGAGGACTCAGGCCATGCCCAGCAGCAGCGATATCGAAGCCGAAGTCGCCGTCATCGGCGCCGGGCCCTGCGGCCTGTTCCAGGTTTTCGAGCTCGGCCTGCAGGGGATTCGCGCCCGGGTGCTCGACGCGCTGGAGGAACCCGGCGGCCAGTGCATGGCGCTGTACCCGGAAAAGCCCATCTACGACATCCCGGCGCTGCCGGTGTGCAGCGGCCGCGAACTCACCGAGCGGCTGCTCGAACAGATCCGCCCCTTCGATCCGCAGTTTCACCTCGGCGACCCGGTGCAGCGGCTCGAATCGATCGACGACGGCGCCCGCTTCTGCCTGACCACGGCCGCCGGTCGCGAGCACCGCGTGCGCGCGGTGGTGATCGCCGCCGGCGCCGGCGCCTTCAGCCCGGTGCAGCTCAAGGTGCCGGGCATCGACGCCTTCCGCGACAGCCAGCTGCACTACGCGGTGCGCGACCCCGAGGCGCTGCGCGGCCAGCGGCTGGTGATCCTCGGCGGCGGCGACGCGGCGCTGGATTGGGTGCTGGCGCTGCAGCCGCTGGCCGCCGAGCTGACCCTGGTGCATCGCTCGCAGCGCTTTCGCGCCGCCGAGGCGTCGGTGGCCGAGGTCGAGCGCCTCGCCGAGCGCGGCGAGATCCGCCTGCTGCGCGGCAAGGTCAGCGATTTCGTCGCCGACGCCGAGCGCCTCAGCCAGGTGGCCGTGGCCGCGCCGGGCGAGCCGTTGCAGTGGCTGGCGCTGGATCAGCTGCTGGTGTTCTTCGGCATGTCGCCGAAGCTCGGCCCGGTCGGCCAGTGGGGGCTGGAGCTGGTGCAGAACCAGATCGCCGTGGATACCGCGCACTTCGAGACCAGCCTGCCCGGGGTCTACGCGGTGGGCGACATCAACGGCTACTCGGGCAAGCGCAAGCTGATCCTCTCCGGCTTTCACGAGGCGGCGCTGGCGGCCTATGCGATCAAGGCGCGGCTGGAGCCGGGCAAGCGCGTACCGCTGCAGTACACCACCACCAGCCCGCTGCTGCACGAGCGGCTGGGGGTGGCTGAAGAAAGCGGGCAATAAGTCGCTGGTATCGATCGTTAAAGTACGTTTGGATATACCGATAACGCACTGACCGACGGCACGGTTATATGAAACTCCAGCAGTTCCGCTACATCACCGCCATGCTGCGGCACAACCTCAACGTCTCCGAGACGGCCGAGGCGCTGTACACCTCGCAGCCGGGGGTGAGCAAGCAGATCCGCCAGCTGGAGGACGAGATCGGCGTCGAGATCTTCCAGCGCCACGGTAAGCAGATCGTCGCCCTGACTCCGGCCGGGGAGGAGATCGTGCCGCTCGCCCAGCAGGCGCTGAATCTGGTGGAGAGCATCCGCGCGGTGGCTCGCGAGCACGCCGATCCGAACTTCGGCGAGCTGCGCATCGCCACCACCCACACCCAGGCGCGCTACGTGCTGCCGGCGATCATCGAGCAGTTTGGCCAGCGCTATCCGCGGGTCAACCTGCAACTGCACCAGGGCAGCCCGGCGCAGATCGCCGAGATGCTCGATGGGGGCGAGGTCGATTTCGGCATCGTCACCGAATCCCCCGAGCTGTTCGCCGAGATGATCCTGCTGCCCTGCTACCACTGGCGGCGCGCGGTGCTGGTGCCGCGCGACCACCCGCTGCACAAGGTGCACAAGCTCGACGGCCTGAGCCTGCAGGCGGTGGCCAGCTACCCGGTGGTCACCTACGTGTTCGGTTTCACCGGGCGCTCCGATCTGGATCGCGCCTTCGCCCGCATCGGACTCAAGCCCAAGGTGGCGCTGACCGCCGGTGACGCCGATGTGATCAAAACCTACGTGCGCCTGGGGCTGGGCATCGGCATCGTCGCCGCCATGGCCCACCAGCCGGGGGTCGATGACGATCTCGTCGCGCTGGATGCCTCCGGGCTGTTCGCCAACAGCACCACGCACATCGGCTTTGCCCGCGACCGCCGCCTGCGCGGCTACATGTACGATTTCATCGCCCTGTTCGCCCCGCATCTGCAGCGCGAGCTGGTCGATCGCGCCATCGCCTGCACCAGTCTCGCCGAGCGCGAGCAGCTGTTCGCCGATCTGCAATTGCCGCTGCAGTAGCCCGCGCTCAGCGCACCACCGGGGCCGCCGCGGTGCGCGTCGATGGCGCCAGCAACACCTGCCACAGCTGGGTGCGGCGGGCGCGAAAGCTCGCTGCGCAGCTCAGCAGGTAATAGCGCCACATGCGCCGGAAATCCTCCGGGTAGGCGTCCGCCAGCTGCGGGTAGGCGCGCTCGAAATTCTCGTGCCAGCACATCAGCGTGCGGTCGTAGTCGGGGCCGAAGTTGTGCCAGTCCTCGATCACGAACAGGCCCTCGCAGGCGCTGCTGATCTGCGCCGCCGAGGGCAGCAGGCCGTTGGGGAAGATGTATTTGTGAATCCACGGGTCGGTGTGCGTGGTGGTGATGTTGTTGCCGATGGTGTGCAGCAGGAACAGGCCCTGATCGGACAGGCAGCGGCGCGCCACCTCAAAATAGGCGCGATAGTTCTTGTAGCCGACGTGCTCGAACATGCCGATCGAATAGATCGCGTCGAAGCGCCCCTCGATCAGCCGGTAGTCCTGAATGCGCACCTCCACCGGCAGCCCCTCGCACCACTCGCGCGCCCAGGCGGCCTGCTCGCGGGAGATGGTGATGCCGACCACTTCAACGCCGTACTGGCGGGCGAAGTGGCGCGCCGCACCGCCCCAGCCACAGCCGATGTCGAGCACCCGCATGCCCGGTTTCAGAGCGATCTTTTTGGCCACCAGATCCAGCTTGGCGAGCTGCGCCGCGTCGAGATCGGCGGCATCGCGCCAGTAGCCGCAGGAGTAGATCATGTTGCGGTCGAGCATCTGCGCGAACAGATCGTTGCCGGCGTCGTAGTGCTTCTCGCCGACCTGCATCGCGCGGCGCAGCGACTGCATGTCGGTGAGCCGCGACAGCCAGCGCAGGCGGGTGGTGTTGATGCGCTCGATGTCCTCGATCTGCGGCAGGCGGAAGACCCGGTAGAAAAAGTCGTCGAGCCGCTGGCAATCCCACCAGCCCTGGATGTAGGCCTCGCCGAAGCCCAGCGAGCCCTCGGCGAAGATGCGCTTGTAGAGGCGTGGTTCGTGGACCCGCAGATCCTGCGGGCGATCCCCGTCGATGCGTATGTCGGCCTGTTCCAGCAGGCTCTCGGCTCTGGCGCGAAAGTCCATCCCGGATTCTCCTGACCTCGCTGTGTCGCGGCCAGAGAATACCGGGCGCCGCCGGCCGCTGCGACCGCCCTCGGGGTTGAGCGCCAATAATTTGGCTTATATCGGCTGCCGAGCGCAAGCCCCGGTCGCGGCGGCAGTTGCCGGCGATCGGGTCGGGCTGGCGGCGCGGCGCGGCGCAAAAAGGCCGCCCCGATGGCGTCGCGAGCGACCATTCGGGGCGGCAAACGCGCCGTAGCGCGCCGTTGGAAGTGATCGTTCCGGCCGTTCGTTCAGCCGTCGGTGAGCAGATTTTCGGCCCGATCCGGGCTGTGATCCGGGCCGCGATCGGGGCTGTGATCCGGGCCGCAATCCAGCGCTTCGATCAGCGGCTGCAACTGGTCGCGCCAGTTGCGCCAGCGACCCACCGCGGTGTTGTACAGCGGCTGGCGCACCTGCCAGGCGCTGGCGGTGTGCACCCCGCGCCGTTGCTCGTGAAAGCGCAGGCAGCGCGCATCCCAGTCGAGGCCGAGGAAATCCAGCAGGCGCCGGGTGACGGTTTCCTGATCGGCCACCAATGCCTCGTAATCAATCTCCAGCAGCGGCATTGGCAGCACCTGCCGCCAGTGCGCCATAAGCCGCTGGTAGTTGCGGTAGGCGACGCCCAGATGGCGCAGGTCGTAGCTGTAGCGATGGCCGTGCTCGAAGTGCTGGCAGTAGCAGGACAGGCAGGTATCCAGCGGATCGCGGCGGCAGTGGATCACCCGTGCGCGCGGGAACAGCAGCGCGATCAGCCCCAGCCGCGCGTAGTTGCCGAGCATTTTGTCGCAGACCCGCGCCGCCGCCGGCGCCTGGCGGCGGCGCGCGGCGAGATACTCGTCGGCCAGCGCCTGTGCCCGGCTGCCATCGAGCTGCGCCGCGCAGTCGGGAAAAACCTGGTCGCTGCCGAGCAGCTCCGGCAGGCGGCGCAGCAGCGTGCGCATATCCTCCAGCTCGCCGGCGCCGGCCACCGACGGGTGGCTGGCGAGGATCTGCTCGACCAGCGTCGAGCCGCAGCGCGGCATGCCGACGATGAACACCGGCAGCTGGCTGTCGCTGCCCGAGTGGCGACCGGCCAGCGGATTGTGCCGGGCGGTGAAGAAATCGCGGTCGAAGAATTCGATCAGCCGTTCGCTCCAGGCGGTGTGCCCGGCGGCGTCGAAGGGCCGCTGCCGGGCTTTCAGTGCGTTGCCGCGCCGGTAGTGGGCGATGGCCGTCGCGCCGCCGCGAGTGCCGCCGCGCAGCCCGGCCAGAGCGAAGTGCAGGTGGATGCGCGAATCGTCGTCCAGCTCGCCGCGCGCCAGCAGCGTCTCCAGCCGGTCGAGCTGCGCCGCGTCGGCGCGAAAGTCGCGGATCAGCGACAGGTGGTACCAGGCCGCGCACAGATCGCTCTGGCGGTCGAGTGCCGCCAGATGAGCGCGGATCGCCGCATCGAAGCGCCCCTGGCTCTCCAAACAGCAGCCGAGCAGGTAGTGGCTGCGGGCGCGGCGCGGCTGCCGCTCGACCAGCGCGCGCAGGTGCTGCTCGGCCTCATCGTAGCGACCGAGCGCCGCAAGGCACTGTGCCGCGCCCTCCAGTGCGGCGCTCGCGTGGTGGTCGCCGGCGCGGTGGCCGGCGTCGCTAGCGCGCTCGACAGCGACACCGCCGTCGGCATCCGCCAGCACGGCGATCCGCAGGTAGGCCTGCAGCGCCTCGCCGTGGCGCGCCAGGCTGCGCAGCGTGTCGGCCAGCGCCAGTTGCGCCGCGGGCCACTGCGGCGCCAGTGCCGCGGCGCGAGAAAATTGCCCCAGCGCCGCCTCGTCGCGCCGCTGGCGACGCAGCCAGTGGCCGAGATTGCAGGCCGGGCGCGGGTCGTGCGGGGCCAGCTGCGCGGCGCGCCGGTAGTGCTCGCCGGCGCGGCGATCGAGTTCATCGCTATCGCCGCTGTCATCGCTATTGCCATCGCCGCTGCGCGCCAGCTCGTCCAGCGCGTTACCCAGATTGAGCTGCACTTCGGCGTCGTCCGGAGCGCGCCGCGCGGCCTCGCTCAGCGCCTCGGCGGCAGCGCCGAACTGGCCCAGCGCGAACAGCGCGTTGCCGAGATTGAAATGGCCGTCGGCCAGCGCCGGTTGCAGCGCCAGCGCGCGCTGATAGCTAGCCACCGCGGCGGCGTGGCGGCCGCGGTCGCGGTGTACCTCGCCCAGGTTGTAGTGCAGCGCGGCGCCGTCCGGCTGCAGCTCGATGGCGCGCTCCAGCGCGCCCCGGGCGGCGCTGTCATCGCCGCGCTGGTGTGCCAGCACCGCGCTCAATTGCAGCGCTGGCACGCAGTCGGGCCGGGTGTCGAGCAGGCGGCGGCAGATCGCCTCGGCGGCTGCCGGGCGGCCGGCGTCGCGCAGTTGCAGGGCCTGTTCGAGTTGCGCGCGGGTGTCGCCCGCTGCGCCGCGGCGCGCATCGCGCAGGGCGCGCCTGCGTTGCTGTCGGTTCAATGGTCGATCCCCCTCATCGCACTGCTCAGGGCGGCGGGTAGTGGGTGGCGGGTGGGCGGGGTGGCCGCGTGCGGCGACCACCCCCCGCTGCGACGAGTCGCGGATCAGAACACGTACTGGGCGCCGAACTGCAGGCGGGTGGCGTCGCCATCCTCGCCGCTGAAGTCCTCGCGCGTCGCGCTGCTCAGCTCGATGCCGTAGTTGACGTTCTGGTAGGGGCTCCAGCGATAGTTGATGTGGAAGGTGCCGATTTCCTCCGGCGCATTCGCGCCGAGGATCGCCTGATGCTCGTCGTCGAAGGTCACCATCCCGTAGGAGATCAGCGTCTTGGCGGCCATCGGCCCGCCCCAGTTGTGCTCGTAGAAGATCTGCAAGCCGACTTCATCGACGGTCTCCAGGCTGCCGTTGTCGATCACCGCTTCGGGATTGGCGAAGCCGTAGTAGGTGTAGCGCCCGCCGTTGACCACCGCGTTGGCCGCCAGGGTGTCGCCACCGAGATTGAAGCTGACGCCGAGGTTGATCCCGCCGTCGCTGGTGCTCTCGCCGTCGTTGGCGCCGCCGGCCACCTCGAACTGGCGCAGCACGCCGGCGATGAACCAGTTGACCCTGTCACCGCTGTGGTCGTAGCGGGCGACCAGATCCGGCGTGGTGTCGCGCGCGGTTTCACCGAGGATGCGCGTCTCCGGATTTTCCAGCGCCACCTCGAAACCGTTGCCGGGGGCGTAGCGGATCTGCGTCTGGCGCACGAAGGTGACCCCGGCGGGGCCGGCGAAATCGACCGTCGATGGATAGGCGATGAAGCGCTTGTCCATGAAGGTCGACCAGGTCTGGCCGATCAGCAGCTTGCCGGCCTGGGCATAGGCGTGGCGCAGGCGCAGGTGGCGCGAGTTGGAGACCAGCTCGTTGCCGTCACCGGTGAACAGATCGGCCTCGAACCTGATGCTGTAGTCATCGTTGCTGGCGCTGAGGTTGAAGCGGGTCTGCTTGGCGTGGGCGCGGAAGCTGGGGTCGGATTCGGTATCGCCGGTGGCGACGCTGGAGGCGGACAGGGTGTCGCCCAGATCCTGGTCGAAATCGTAGATGAAATCGGCCTTGATATAGCCGCCGACCTCGACGTCGAGCGCTTGCGCCGGGGCGCTGGCGGCGAGCAGCGCGAGGGCGCTGCCGGAGCCGAGCAGGGCGTTGCGCACGGCGCGGGCCAGCGTTGCTGAATTGCGATTTTGCATGTCGTGATCCTCGATCAGTGGATGGTGAATGTCAGCGCCGGTCGTCGCGGCGGCGCTTCTCCGGCACCGTGCGACGCCCTGTTGCTATTGGCGCAATCGCTGTGGCGCAAAATTCGTTCCATGGCTCGACTGATCGACAAAAAAATAAAAAATCTCTTTTTATTCAATGATATGAAAGTGTTGTAAAAATAATACGAAAAGCGCTGCCGGCGGCTCCTGCCACTGCCCACCGCGAGTAGCCACGGAATCCGTGGCCACTGGTGGCGGCGGACAGTCGCTTGGCGTGGGCGAGGGCGGCGCTGGCAGGGCAACTCGATACCGCGGATGTGGACTAACTGCCTGACTGCGCCCGCCGCGGTGCCAAGCCGGGAGGCCGCCGAGAAAAGCCGTGGACAGACGATGAACCTGTCGCTACGCCGACTGCTCGCAGCAGCGCTGGTCGGCGCGCTGGTGCTGCTGGCGGTGTACGCCGCCGAGCGCACCACCGCCCAGCGCCGCGATGCCGAGCAGCGCGCCCAGGTCGGCGAGTCGCTGCGCGGCCTGCAGCTGCGCCTGGGTGACGCGCTGCGCCAGCGGCTGGCGCTGCTGCGCGATCTGCGCGGCCTGCAGCACCTGGCGCCGGGCGAGCGCGCCCCGGCACTGGCCGCGCGCCTCGGCGCGGATCGCATCGACTATGCCTGGATCGCGCCGCTGAGCCGGATCGATACCGTGTGGCCGCGCGCCGCTGCAGACCGCTGGCGCGGCCGCGATCTGCTGCGCGATCCGCTGCGCGGCGACTGGCTGCGCGCCGCCGCGCTGCGCGGCGATGCCCTGCTGACGGTGGCGCCGCGCGCCGATGGCGGCGGCGAGGTCGGGCGGCTGGAGGCCTATCTGCCGCTGTATCGTCCGCTGGCGACGGCTGATGCCCGGCCCGGCGGTGACTCGGGCGCCGGCCCGGATGCTGGCCCGGGCGCCGACCCGGGTGCCGACCCGGGCGACGGGACTGGGCGCAGCCGGCGCGGCGATTACTGGGGCGTCGCCGTGCTCGGTTTTGCCGCCGCTGGCGTGCTGCAGGACGCCGGCCTGTTCAGTGGCTCGCGGGATCTCGAACTGGCGCTACGGGTGGTCGGTGCGAGTGATGGCGGCGCTGCCCCGCCGCGGGCGACAAGCGCGCTGGTGGGTGTCGCGCGGGCGCCGCTATTCGGTCACCGCGGGGTGTTCTACTCCGATGCCATGACCACCGAATTCAGCGTCGGTGGCCTGCGCCTGCAGCTCGCCGCGCTGCCGCGCCAGGGCTGGCGCGGCGCCGCCGGCGGTCGCTTCGGCTGGCTGTGGCGCGGCCTGCCGCTGGCGCTGTGCGGCGGTCTGCTGCTGTGGGCGGCGCCGCGCCGCGGCATGCCGCGACCCTGGCTGGCGGCGGGCGCAGCGGCGCTCGCCGTGGCCCTGCTCAGCGGTGTGCTGCTGTGGCTGGTCGCCGACCGCGAGCGCGAATCGCGCCGCCAGCAGCTGCGCCGTGACGTCGAGCTGGGGCAGGGCATGCTCGACGCGCAACTGGCTGCGGACCGCCAGCGCCTGCGCCTGCTGGCCGCGCGCCGACCGGCGCAGGCGGTGCTCGACGGACAGTGGCGCGAAGGCGCCCAGCGGCTGCTGGCGCAGCGCGCTGAGCTGCTCGCGCTGGATCTGTGGCAGTCCGGCGATGCAGCGCCGCGCCGCCTGGCCGGGAAGTCGGCCGGGAATTCCGGTCGGCAGCGGCGCGATGCGCTGGCCGCGGCGGCGGCGCGCCGTGCGCTGCTCGCCGGGCGGGCGCACTACCGGCTCGATGCCGGCGGCGAACTGCAGCTGTGGCTGCCGCTGCCGGCGACGGACTGGCACGGCGCGGGCGCGCAGGTGCTCGGCCTGCGCTATGCCATGCCGGCGCTGCTCGCCGAGGTGCTGCCACCCAATCTGCGCCGTCGCTACCACGTGCAGGTGGTCGACGCCGGCGGCGAGCAGCTGGCGGCGCTGGCGCGCACCGGCGAGGTCGATCCGGCGCTGCTGCAGCAGACCGCGCTGGCGCCGCTGGACTACGCCGTGGCGCTGCGCCTGGGGCGCTATCGCGCGGCCACTCTGAGCGCTGCCGAGGGCTTTTATCTGGGTGTTGCGCTGTTGCTCGCGCTGGCCCTGTTCGGCGCCCTCTGGCAGCTGCAGCGGCGCCAGCGCGCGCTGCGTCTGCGCCTGGCCCGGCGCACCCGCCGCCAGCTGGCCGGCAACCGCGCGCTGCGCGAGGATATCCGCCAGCGCGAGCGCGCCGAGGCGGCGCTGCGCGAGAGCGAGTCGCGCTACCGAGCGGTGTTCGAATGCTCCAACGAGGCGATTCTGATCGTCGATCCGCAGCGCGATCGCATCGTCGATGCCAACCCCACCGCCTGCGCGCTGCTCGATTACCCGCGCGACGATTTGCTGGCCACGCCGATATCCGCGGTGCACCCCGGCGAGCTGGCCGCGCTGCGCCGCTTGCGCGACGACGCCAGCCGCAGCGGCGGCGCGCGCAGCGCCGAGTTCACCTGCCTGACGCGCGCCGGCGAGCGGGTGCCGGTGGAGTTGTCGGCGGCGCCGATCGAGTGCGCCGGCGATACCTGTCTGTTGATCGTCGCCCGCGACCAGCGCGAGCGCCTGGCCAGCGAGGCCGAGCTGCGCGCTGCGATGGGCGAGATCGCGGCGCTCAAAGAGCGTGTCGAGGCGGAGAATCTGTACCTGCGCGAGGAGATCCGCAGCGAGCGCCACTTCGGCGAGATCATCTGCCGCAGCGAGCCGATGCTGGCCCTGCTGCACCAGTTGGAGCAGGTGGCGCCGAGCGAGGCCACGGTGCTGCTGCTCGGCGAATCCGGCACCGGCAAAGAGTTGCTGGCGCGGGCGCTGCACGGTGCCAGCGGGCGCGCCGAGCGGGCGCTGGTCAAGGTCAATTGCGCGGCGCTGCCGGAGAATCTGATCGAGAGCGAGCTGTTCGGCCACGAGCGGGGCGCCTTCTCCGGCGCCGTGGCGCGCCGGCAGGGTCGCTTCGAGCTGGCCGATGGCGGCACGCTGTTTCTCGATGAGATCGGCGAGCTGCCGCTGGCCTTGCAGGCCAAGCTGCTGCGCGTGCTGCAGGAGGGCGAGATCGAGCGCCTCGGCGGCAGCGGCACGCTGGCGGTGGACGTGCGCATCATCGCCGCTACCAATCGCGATCTGGCGCGGATGGTCGCCGCCGGCGAGTTTCGCGAGGATCTCTACTACCGGCTCAATGTGTTCCCGCTGCACTGTCCGCCACTGCGCGAGCGCCGCGAGGATATTCCGCTGCTGGTCGAGCACTTCACCGCGCGCCACGCGGCGCGCGCCGGGCGGCGCATCGAGCAGATCCCGCAGCCGGTGATGGCGCGCCTGGAGGCCTACCACTGGCCGGGCAATGTGCGCGAGCTGGAAAATGTCATCGAGCGTGCGGTGGTGCTCGGCGGCGAAGCGGTGCTGCGCATCGACGAGAGCTTCGCCAGTGCGCCACCGCTCGCGCCACCGCCCGCGCCACTGTCCGCGCCGGTGGCCGATGAGGGCGCTGCGCCGGCGACTCTGGCCGAGGTGGAGGCGCGCATGATTCGCGCCGCGCTGCGCGAAAGCGGCGGTGTCATCGAGGGTGAGCAGGGCGCCGCGCGGCGCCTCGGACTGGCGCCGAGCACCTTCCGCGAGCGGATGAAAAAATACCGTATCGAGCGCCGCGCGACGGCTTCCCAGGGCGTTTGACGAGCCTCTCGCTGACGCGATCCGGCAAGCGCTATCCCGTTGTTTTTAAATGGCTTGTTTGGGTTTTTCTCCGCGCTCCGGCGAGCCGTAAAGCGCTGTCGCGTCGCGGCTGGATAAAGCGCCGCGGAAGGCTGCGCCTAGCATCCGCCCGGCTCGCCGGCGGCCCGGGCCGCGGCGGCAACACAGATCGACAGCAACCTCCCCGGGCAGCGCGGCTGCCGGGCACAGTGGAGAAGCACAGGTGGAACAGCTCAAATTCATTCGCAATGGTGACAAGGTCAAAGGCACTTTCTCCGCCGCCGAGATGCAGCGCCGGCTGGACGATCTGCGCGGCTGGATGGCCGACGCCGGGGTCGATGCCTGCCTGTTCACCTCGTACCACAACATCAATTACTACAGCGATTTCCTCTACTGCAGCTTCGGCCGCAGCTACGGCCTGGTGGTGACCCAGGATGCCAGCACCACGATCTCGGCCAACATCGACGGCGGCCAGCCGTGGCGGCGGACCTTCGGCGATAACGTCATCTACACCGACTGGCACCGCGACAATTACTTTGTCGCGGTGAAGCGGCTGATCCGCGACGGCATGCGCGTCGGCATCGAGTACGACCACATCAATCTGGAAAACCTGCGCAAGCTGCAGGGCGCGCTGCCGACCAGCGAGTTCGTCGATGCCGGCAAGCCGACCATGCGCATGCGGATGGTGAAATCCGCCGAGGAGATCGCCTGGATCAAAGAGAGCGCGCGGATCGCCGATGTCGGCGGCGCGGCCTGCGTCGAGGCGATCGCCGTCGGCGTGCCCGAGTACGAAGTGGCGCTGCACGCCACTCAGGCGATGGTGCGCGAGATCGGCGAGCACAACCCGCACGTCGAGCTGATGGATACCTGGACCTGGTTTCAGTCCGGCATCAACACCGACGGTGCGCACAACCCGGTCACCAGCCGCCGCATCGAGCGCGGCGACATCCTCAGCCTGAACTGCTTCCCGATGCCGGCCGGCTACTACACCGCGCTGGAGCGCACCCTGTTTGCCGAGGAGTGCTCCGACGAGCACCTGCGCCTGTGGAATATCAATGTGGAAGTGCACGAGGCGGGCATCGCGCTGATCAAGCCCGGCGCGCGCTGCTGCGACATCGCCGCCGAGCTGAACGAGATCTACCACCGGTACGATCTGTTCCAGTACCGCACCTTCGGCTATGGCCACAGCTTCGGCACCCTCAGCCACTACTACGGCCGCGAGGCCGGGCTGGAGCTGCGCGAAGACATCGAAACGGTGCTCGAGCCGGGCATGGTGGTATCGATGGAGCCGATGATCATGCTGCCCGAAGGCATGCCCGGCGCCGGCGGTTATCGCGAGCACGATATCCTCGTGGTCGGCGCGGACGGCGCCGAGAACATCACCGGATTCCCCTACGGGCCGGAGCACAATATCGTCAAAAAGTGAGTCTGCTGGTGACAGGCGCAGCAAACGCAGCGGGGCCGGCATTTGCCGGCCCCGCTGCGTTTGGCCGTGGCGATCTACCCGGAGACCGCCGCCGTGCGCGGCTGCAGCTTCAGCCAGATCACCGCCAGCAGCATCAGCACCACCGGCGCGATCACTCCCTGATTGACCGCCTGCCAGCCGAAGCTGTGCTGCAGCGCGCCGGCGGACAGCGCCGCCAGGGTCACGGTGGTGAAGACCAGCGTGTCGTTGAGTCCCTGCACCTTGGGGCGTTCGGCGGCGCTGTGGCATTCGGTGACCAGCGCGGTGCCGCCGATGAACAGGAAGTTCCAGCTCACCCCCAGCGCCAGCAGCGCGCTCCAGAAGTGCCACAACTGCTGGCCGTAGAGGTTGATGCCCAGGCAGGCGGCGGCCAGCAGAGCGCCGACCAGTAGCACGTTATCGACGCCGAAGCGCTCGATCAGCCGGCCGGTGAAAAACGATGGCGCGAACATGCCGAGCACGTGCCACTGGATGACAAAGGCGGTGTCGCCGAAGGGGTGCTGGTGCTGCTGCATGGCCAGTGGAGTGGCGGTCATCACCAGCGACATCACCCCGTAGCCGAGCATCGCACAGAGCACGGCGACGATGAATCTGCCCTGCGCGGCGATCTGCAGCAGCGGCCGTGCCTCGCCGCTGGCGGCCTTTACGACCGGCTTCGCCAGCCGGGTGGCGGCCAGCGCCGCGGCGGCGATCAACTGCAGCCCGGCGACCGCGGCGAAGCCACCGGCGAAGCGTGCATCGCCGATCAGATCCTGCGCCCAGTTGGCCAGGTTCGGCCCGACCAGCGCGGCGATCACCCCGCCGGCCATCACCGCCGAGATGGCGCGCGCGCGGCGCTCGACCGGCACCACCTCGGCGGCGGCGAAGCGGTAGTAATTGCCGAAGCCGTTGAAGGCGCCGGTGAGCGCCGCGGCCGCGCAGAACAGCCAGAAACTGCCGTGGACTATCGCCCAGGTGGCCAGCAGCGCACCGGCCAGCCCGACCAGCGTGGCGGCCAGAAACACCGGCTTGCGGCCGAAGCGCCCCATCAGCAGCGAGGCCGGCGCGCTGGCCAGCATGGTGGCCAGAAACTGTGCCGCCAGTGGTAGAGTAGCCAGTGACTTGTCGTCAGCCAGGGCGAAGCCCACCAGCGCGGCGCTGGTGACCATCAGCGAGTTGGCACTCATCATCAGCGCCTGGCAGAGGGCGAGCAGCGGGACGTTGCGTTTGAGGTATTGCATGGCGCGGATTGTCACCGCTGGCGGTGGCGACAGCCACTAGCCGGTGGGGATGTATGCGCTTCGTCGGCTATAGTGGGGCGTCGGTCGAAAGCTTGTCTAAAGCTTGCCCGCGTAGCGCCGACAATTGATGCACGGAATGTCAAATCAAGCACTTGAAGATGCTTGCCAAGCAGTTAACTGCAGCGCGTTCGGTGGCGTTACGCACCGCTTGTGGCTAGCATCGCGGCGTTTGATTCTGGTCGCCACACGGTAGGAATACGGAGACATGATGATGGCAAATGTGGTGTTGCTCGCCGGCGGCGAGGAAATCGAGCGCTTTCCGCTAGAAGCGGGGCGCCTGTTGATCGGCCGCACCGAGCGCGCCGATATCCGCCTCACCGACACTACCGTCAGCGGCAAGCACGCGGTGCTTGAAGCAATGGCTCTCGACGATGGCCGATTGACCTTCTACCTGCAGGATCTGGGCAGTACCAACGGCACGCTGCTCAATGGCGCGCCGGTGCGCCGCAAGCCCCTCAACGACGGCGACGAGATCGACGTCGGTCGCCATTCGCTGCGCTTTCTGCTGCGCGACTGAAGCCGCGCAGCGCCGCTGCTCGTAACCACTGCGCCCCCCCCAGCGGCGCAGGCCTCCCCCTCGCCCCGCCTTGTTGCGTTGCAGCATCGGCGCGGCTAATCTTGTCGCCCCGGCCCGGTGGCGCGCTGTTGGTGCGCCGCCCCATGGGTCTGTGTCACGGGGTGCGAGATGAGCGCGCAGAGTGAAAACCGTGGGGCGGTGACCGTCTCCAGCCTGAAGAAGATGAAGCAAGCCGGTGAGCCCATCGCCTGCCTGACCGCCTATGACGCGGCCTTTGCCGCGGCGCTCGACGGCGAAGGCGTGGACGTGGTGCTGGTCGGCGATTCGCTGGGCATGGTGGTGCAGGGCCGCCAGACCACCATCCCGGTGACCATGGATGAGATCATCTACCACAGCCAGATGGTCGCCCGCGGCCTCGACCGCGCGCTGCTGATGGTCGACATGCCCTTCATGAGCTACGCCACCGCCGACGATGCGCTGCGCAATGCCACCCGACTGATGAAAGAGGGTGGCGCGCAGATGGTCAAGCTGGAATGGGGCGCGCTACAGCTGGACATGGTGCGCCGCCTGACCGAGTGCGGCATCCCGGTCTGCGCGCACCTGGGTTTGACTCCGCAATCGGTGCACAAGCTCGGCGGCTATCGCGTGCAGGGCCGCGACAACCACACCGCGGTGAAGATGCTCGAAGACGCCGGCGCGCTGGAGCAGGCGGGCGCGGATCTGCTGCTGCTGGAGTGCGTGCCCGCGCTACTGGCCCGCGAGATCGCCGCCAACGCCAGCGTGCCGGTGATCGGCATCGGCGCCGGCGGCGACGTCGACGGCCAGATTCTCGTGCTCTACGACATTCTCGATATCGCCCCGGGCAAGCGCACGCGTTTCTCCAAAAACTACATCGCCGACACCGGCAGCATTCACCGCGCGATCGGCGAGTATGTGCGCGAGGTGCGCGAGCGGCGCTTCCCCACCGCTGCCCACGCCTTTGAATAAACGTCAGCCGCGCCGATTGCCGGCGCCGCGCCGGCCAATCGCGCCAGATAATCGCGCCACACAATAAGGAATCGCACCGATGCAGATCGTCGCCGACATCCCCGCACTGCGCGCCGCCATCGGCGGCTGGCGACGCGCCGGGCAGCGCATCGCCTTCGTGCCCACCATGGGCAATCTGCACGATGGCCACCTGTCGCTGGTCGAGCAGGCGCGCCGCCGCGGTGATCGCGTGGTCGCCAGCATTTTCGTCAACCCCATGCAATTCAACTGCGCCGACGATTACGGCCGCTACCCGCGCACCTTTGAAGAGGACGCCGCGCAGCTCGAAAGCATGCAGGTCGATCTGCTCTTCGCCCCGGCCGCCGAGGCGGTCTACCCCAACGGCATGGAGCTGGCGACGCGCGTCGAAGTGCCCGGCGTCAGCGAGACGCTGGAGGGCGAGCACCGCCCCGGCCACTTCACCGGCGTCGCCACGGTGGTCACCAAACTGTTCAATCTGGTGCAGCCGGATCTGGCGGTATTCGGCGAAAAGGACTACCAGCAGCTGCTGCTGATCGAGCGCATGACCGCCGATCTCGACCTGCCGGTGGAGATCGTCGGCGCGCCCACCGCGCGCGAGGCCAACGGTCTGGCGATGAGTTCGCGCAACAATTATCTCAGCGCCGAGGAGCGCCAGCGCGGCGGCGCCATCTACCGCGAGCTGTGCCGCTTGATCGACCACCTGCTCGACGGCGAGCGCAATTTTCTGCTGCTCGAACGCGACGCCGCCGCGGCGCTCAACCGCGAGGGCTTCGTCAGCGAATACATCGCCGTGCGCCGGCTCGCCGATCTGCAGACGCCGCACGTCGATGATGCCGCCGAGGATCTGCTGGTGCTGGCCGCCGCGCAGCTGGGTCGCGCCCGGCTGATCGACAATCTACAAGTACGCCGGCGTCTCGCCGATCTCGCCGCCGGCCGCGCCGCGGTGCACACCCAGGCCTGCTGAGCGCCCGCCGTGCACCACCCGCCGACATGGCCGGGCTGACCCGCAGCCCGGCTTGGCGGGCGCTGCGTGAGCACGCCAGCCGAGATGCCGTCGAGCGGGGTGGCCGCGGACTGCGCGAGCTGTTCGCCGCCGATCCGCAGCGCGCCGAGCGCTTTTGCGCCAGCGCCGCCGGCATCCACCTCGACTATGCCAAAAATCTGATCTGCACCCGGACGCTGCAGCTGCTGCTGGCGCTGGCCCGCCAGCAGGATGTCGAAGGCTGGCGCGAGGCGCTGTTCAGCGGCCGCATCGTCAACCCCAGCGAGAACCGCCCGGCGCTGCACACCGCACTGCGCCAGCGCGCCGATACGCCGCTGCTGGTCGACGGCGAGGATGTGATCGCGGAGATCCGCAGCGTGCAGCGGCGCATGCGTTTTCTGGTCAACGCGGTGCGCAGCGGCGCCTTCCGCGGCTGCAGCGGCGAGCCGATCCGCGACATCGTCAACATCGGCGTCGGCGGCTCGGATCTCGGCCCGCTGATGGCCTGCGCGGCGCTCTATCCCTACGCCGACCAGCGCCTGCGGGTGCACTTTGTCTCCAACATCGACCTCGGCCACCTGGCCAGCGTGTTCGACGTCATCGAGCCGCAGAACACCCTGTTCATCGTCGCTTCGAAGAGCTTCACCACCGCCGAGACGATGCACAATGCGCGCGCCGCGCGGGAGTGGTTTCTGGCCCGGATGGACGCCGACGACGCCGATCTGTCGCGGCACTTTATCGCCGTCACCGCGCGCGCCGATCTGGCCCGCAGCTTTGGTATCGAAGAGGACAAGGTCTTCGAGTTCTGGGATTGGGTCGGCGGGCGCTACTCGCTGTGGTCGGCGATCGGCCTGCCGCTGGCCTTCTACCTCGGCATCGACCACTTCGATGCGCTGCTCGATGGTGCCGACGCCATGGACCGGCACTTCCGCGAGGCGCCGCTGGCGGCCAATCTGCCGGTGCTGCTGGGCCTGCTCGGGGTCTGGTACAACAATTTTCTCGGCGCCCGCCAGCACCTGCTGCTGCCCTACAACTACGCCCTGCGCCACCTGCCGAGCTACCTGCAACAGCTGGAGATGGAGAGCAACGGCAAGTCGGTGGATCGCTGCGGTGCGCCGCTCGACTACCCCACCGCGCCGACCGTCTGGGGCGGCCCCGGCTGCAACGCCCAGCACGCCTACTACCAGCTGATCCACCAGGGCAGCCACCTGCTGCCTTCGGATCTGATCATCGCCGGCGAGCGGGCCGGGGCCATTTCCGGCAACCACCCCGGCGCCAATCCCGGCAGCGAGAGCGACTATCGCTACCAGCCGCTGCTGGCGGCCAATTTCATCGCCCAGAGCGAGGCGCTGCTGCGCGGTCGCCAGCGCGACGCCGATGGCCAGCCACTGCCCGGCTACCGGCAGATGCCGGGCGAGCGGCCGAGCAATGCCATCGTCCTCGAGCGCCTCGACCCGGCCGGTCTCGGCGCGTTGCTGGCGATGTACGAACACAAGGTTTTCGTGCAGTCGGTGATCTGGGAGATCAACCCTTTCGACCAGTGGGGCGTGGAACTGGGCAAGCAGCTCGCCGACGAGTTGCTGCCGGCGCTGTATCGCGGCGAGCCGGGCGAGCAGCGCGATGGCTCCACCGCGAGCCTGATCCAGCGCCTGCGGGTGCGCCGCGCCGACTAGCGCAAAGCCGCTATCGCCCCGCCGATCACCCCGTCAGTCAGCGTTGGCGAATGCTGCGACTGGCCCAGCCGACGGCTCGCCGCTGGCCCGGTGCCGGCGATTGCGGCGCGCCGGGCGCGGGCATAGAGTGCGCCTTTTGCCGGCGCCGTTAGCGGCGCCGCCGAACAGCCGATGGAGGGATGATCAGTGAAACTCAAAGACCCCGCCCTGCTGCGCCACCTGGCGTACATCGATGGCGAGTGGCTGGACGCCGACGACGGCGCCACCATCGCCATCAGCGACCCGGCCGATGGCACCGATCTGGGCACCGTGCCGATGATGGGCGCCGACGAGACCCGCCGCGCGATCGGCTCGGCCGAGGCCGCGCTGCCCGCCTGGCGGGCGAAGACCGCCAAGGAGCGCAGTGCAGTGCTGCGCCGCTGGCACGATCTGATGATCGAGCACGCCGATGATCTGGCGATGATCCTGACCACCGAAATGGGCAAGCCGCTGGCCGAAGCGCGCGGCGAGATCCTCTACGGCGCAAGCTTCGTCGAGTGGTTCGCCGAAGAGGGCAAGCGGGTCTGCGGCGACACCATCGCCACGCCGTCCAATGACCGGCGGATCGTCACCATCAAGCAGCCGGTGGGCGTCTGCGCGGCGATCACGCCGTGGAATTTCCCCAACGCGATGATCACCCGCAAGGCCGCGCCGGCGCTGGCCGCCGGCTGCACGATGATCCTCAAACCCGCCGGGGTGACGCCCTTTTCGGCGCTGGCGCTGGCCGAGCTGGCACACCGCGCCGGGGTGCCGGCCGGGGTGTTCAACGTGGTCACCGGCAGCGCCAGCGCCATCGGCGGCGAGCTGACGCGCAGCGCAGTGGTGCGCAAGCTGACCTTCACCGGCTCCACCGAGGTCGGCAAGCTGCTGCTGCGCGAGTGCGCCGACACGGTGAAGAAGGTCTCCATGGAGCTGGGCGGCCACGCGCCGTTCATCGTTTTCGACGACGCCGATCTGGACGCCGCGGTGCAGGGCGCGCTGGCGAGCAAGTATCGCGCCTCCGGGCAGACCTGCGTCTGCGCCAACCGCTTCTACGTGCAGGCCGGGATCTACGATGCCTTCGCCGAGAAATTCGTCGCCGCGGTGCGCGAAATGAAGGTCGGTCACGGGCTGGAGGATGGTGTCAATCAGGGGCCGCTGATCGATGGCAAAGCGGTGGAGAAGGCCGCCGAGCACGTCGCCGACGCCCAGGCCAGGGGCGCGACGGTGCTGCTCGGTGGCGGCCCCCACGAGCTGGGCGGCAACTTCTTCAGCCCGACCGTGCTCGGCGACGTCAGCGCCGAGATGCTGATCACCCGCGAGGAGACCTTCGGCCCGGTGGCGCCGCTGATCCGCTTCGAGACCGAGGAAGAGGTCATCGCCGCCGCCAACGACGTCGAGTACGGCCTCGCCTCCTACGTTTACACCCGCGATATCGGCCGCGTGTGGCGCGTCTCCGAAGCGCTGGATTTCGGCATGGTCGGGCTCAACACCGGCATCATCTCCACCGAGGTGGCGCCCTTCGGCGGCGTCAAGCAGTCGGGCATGGGGCGCGAGGGCTCCAAATACGGCATCGAGGACTACCTCGAAATCAAATACCTGGCGATGGCCGGCGTGGATAGCTGAGCGACGCTGCCGATGCGCCGTCGATGCGCGGCCGCGGCGGGCTGAAGCGCAACAAGCGGGTGGCCGGCGAGTCCGCGGCGGGCTAGCCTGCGGGCATGCAAGAGATCGCACAGCAGAGCGCCGATTACCGGCGCATCGAAGCCGCGCTGGAGTATCTGGCGCGGCACTTTCGCCGCCAGCCGGATCTGGCCGAGATCGCCGCCGCGGTGCAGCTCTCCGAGTATCACTTTCAGCGCCTGTTCTCGCGCTGGGTCGGCGTCAGCCCGAAGAAATTCCTGCAATCGCTGACGCTGGACGAAGCCAAGCGCCGCCTCGCCGCTTCGGCCAGCGTGTTCGAGGCCAGCGCCGATGTGGGCCTGTCCGGCGGTTCGCGGCTGCACGATCTGTTCGTGCGCGCCGAGGCGCTCAGCCCCGGCGAGTTCAAGCGCCGCGGCGCCGGCCTGCAGATCGACTACGGCTACCACCCGACGCCCTTCGGCGAGGCGCTGCTGCTGGCCACGTCGCGCGGCCTCAGCGGGCTGGCTTTTGTCGACTCGGCCGGCGGTGCCGCGGCGCTTGCGGATATGCGCGCGCGGCTGCCGCGCGCCGACTACCGCGAGGCGCCAGCGGCCACCGCAGGCTATGCGCAATCGCTGTGCCGGCGGCTCGGTGGGGTTGGCGACGATCGCCACGGCGCGCCGCTGCGCCTGCTGCTCGCCGGCACGCCGTTCCAGTTGCAGGTCTGGCGCGCGCTGCTGCGGGTGCCGGCCGGCAGCTGCATCAGCTATTCGCAGATCGCCGCGCAGCTCGGCCGCCCCGATGCGGTGCGCGCGGTCGGCGGCGCGGTCGGCCGCAACCCGATTTCCTGGCTGATCCCCTGCCATCGCGTGCTGCGCCGCGACGGCCTGCTCGGCGGCTACCACTGGGGCGAGGCGCGCAAGCTGGCGCTGCTCGGCTGGGAGGCCAGCCGCGCGCCGGCGCAGCCGACGACGCGACCGCCAGACGAGCGGCCGCCGACTGGCTGAATCCGCCCGTTCCCGACCTGCCCGGACGGCGCGTGCTGCCGCCGCGGCTGCGCGGATTCAACTGTCCGCTACGCGCAGAAGCGCGTCCACACCGGGGCGTGGTCGGAGGGTTTGAGCATGCCGCGGATCTCGTAATCGATCCCCGAATCCTCGACCCGCGCCGCCAGCGCCGGGCTGGCGAGGATGTGGTCGATGCGCAGGCCGCGGCGCGGTTCGCGCTCGAAGCCGCGGCTGCGGTAGTCGAACCAGCTGAACAGCTCGGTGCTGTCCGGGTAGCGCTGGCGATAGGTGTCGATCAGCCCGCGCGCCGCCAGCCGCGCGAACCACTCGCGCTCCTCGGGCAGGAAGCTGGTCTTGCCGTCGCGCAGCCAGCGCTTGGCGTTGGCCTCGCCGATGCCGATGTCGGCGTCCACCGGGGCGATGTTGAAATCGCCGATCACCAGCAGCTTGTCCTGCGCCGCGCAGTGCTCGTCGAGGTAGGCATCGAGATCGGCGTAAAACCTTTCCTTGGCGGGGAACTTGACCGCGTGCGAGCGCGCTTCGCCCTGCGGGAAGTAGCCGTTGATCACCCGGTAGTGGCCGCCGCTGGCGCAGGGGTAGTCGGCGATGATCAGGCGCCGCTGGGCATCCTCCGCGTCGCCGGGGAAGCCTTTGAACACCGCCAGCGGCGCGGCTTTCGACAGCAGCGCCACGCCGTAGTGGGTCTTCTGGCCGAAGAACTCGACGTGGTAGCCGAGCGATTCGATGGCGGCGCGCGGGAAATTCTCGTCGCTGACCTTGGTTTCCTGCAGGCCGATGACCTCCGGCGCGTGCTTTTCCACCAGCTTTTCCAGCTGGTGCTGGCGCTGGCGGATGCTGTTGACGTTGAAGGAGACGATGTTCATGGCTTGTTCCGTGGCTGCGTTCATTGGGCTGTAATGCCGGCGCTACCGCCCGCGCGTCGCGGCAGAGGGGGCTCAGTGGGCGAATACCAGTCGCAGCGCGTCGAGTCGCAGGCGCAGCTCGCCCAGCGCCTCGGTCAGTGCGCTGTGCTGCGCGGTGAGGTATTCGATCTCTTCGGCGCGCACCGCCGGGTTGATGGCGGCCAGCGCGCGCAGCCGCGCCAGCTCGGCGCCGAGGTGTTCACGCATGCTCTCCAGTGCGGCTTCGCGCAGTGCCGGCAACCGGCCCTCGGCGCGCTGGCGGGCGCGCTCGGCGATACTCAGCAGGGCATCGCGGCGCGCCGCGGCGATCTGTCGCGCCACCTTCGGCGGCACCGCCTGTGCGTCGTCCAGCGCCGCGCCCAGCTGCGCCGAGCGCTCCCTGCCGCGCTCGTCGACCAGTAGCCGCAGCGCGGTCTGCGGCAGGTGGCGCTCGACGCCGAGCTGGCGCGGCGCCGGGCACTCGACCACCAGCAGCGCCTCGACCAGCAGCGCGCCGGGCGGCAGTGCCGGGTGGCTGATGGCGCAGGCGGTCACCTGGCCGCGCTCGCCGTGGCAGATCAGATCGATGGCGCCCTGCACCAGCGGGTGCTCCCAGCTGAGAAAGGCCATGTCCTCGCGCGCCAGCGCGGTGGCGCGGTCGTCGGTGGCGGTCAGTCCCTCCTCGGGCAGGCCGGGGAAGCTGGCCACTTGCAGATGGTTGCCGGGGCTGATGATCCAGGCCCGCTCGGAGTGCTCCTCGCTGTCCACGCCGAAGGCGTCAAAGGTCAGCTCCAGCCAGTCGCGCAGCTGCGCATCGCGGTCTTCGGCGGCCAGCGCGGCAACCAGCTCGGCGGCGCGCCGCGGCCGGCAGGCGGCGCGTTCCAGCAGGCGGTCGCGGCCGGCTTCGAAGCGCGCCCGCTGCGCTCGGGCCAGTTCGCGGGTCTCGTCCAGCAGCTGCTCGAAGGCAGGCGCTTCGCCATCCAGCGCCGCCGGCAGGCGTTCGCCGAGCGCCGCGGCCACCGCGCTGCCGATGGCGCAGCTGTGTTCGACGGCATCCAGCCCCTCGTGGTACCAGCGCAGCAGGCGCGCGTTGCGGCCGTCGGTGAAGTGCGGCAGGTGGATCTGTACCGCGTGCCGCTGGCCGATGCGGTCGAGGCGGCCGATGCGCTGTTCGAGCAGATCGGGGCTTTCCGGCAGGTCGAACAGCACCAGGTGGCGGGCGAACTGGAAGTTGCGGCCCTCGGAGCCGATCTCCGAGGCGAGCAGTGCGCGCGCGCCGCCCTCGGCCTCGGCGAACCAGGCGGCGGCGCGGTCGCGCTCGATCAGGTTGAGCCCTTCGTGGAACACCGGCGCGTCGATGCCGAAGCGCAGGCGCAGCGCTTCGGCGATGTCCAGCGCGGTGCTGGCGGCGGCGCAGATCAGCAGGGTCTTGTCCGGGTAGCTGTCTTTGAGGTGGCCGCCGAGCCAGTCGATGCGCGGGTCGTCGCGCCACCAGGGCTGGCTGTGGTCGGCGTCGCGGCGCGCCAGCGGGTGGCTGTGCAGGCGTCGCGCGGGGAAGCCGGCGACCGCGGCGCGGGTGTTGCGAAACAGCACGCGGCCGGTGCCGTGGCGGTCGATCAGCGCGGCCAGCGCGCGCTCGCGGGCGGCGCCGTCATCCGCTGCACTGCGCAGCGCGGTCAGTTGCTGCTCGCCGAGCAGTTCGCCGAGCCGGGCCAGCGCGGATTCGCTCAGCGGCTGCTCGCTGTCGAGCGCCTCGGCCAGTGCGGCGGTGGCGGCGTAGCCCTGCTCCTCGTCGCGCCAGGCGGCGTAGTCGCTGTAGCGCTGCGGATCGAGCAGGCGCAGCCGGGCGAAGTGGCCCTGCTCGCCGAGCTGTTCGGGGGTGGCGGTCAGCAGCAGCACGCCGGGGGTGGTGCTGGCCAGCGCTTCGACGAGGCTGTATTCGAGGCTCGGCGCATCCGGCGCCCAGCCGAGGTGGTGGGCTTCGTCGACGATCAGCATGTCCCACTCGGCATCCAGCGCGGCGCGGGCGAGCCGCTTGTCGGCGCACAGCTGCGCAAGGCTGGTGATCGCCAGCTGGGCGGTGTCGAAGGGGTTTTGCGCGTCGCCGTCTTCGCTCTGCGACTCGCGCCAGGCTTGCAGGCGGTCGTCATCGAACAGCGCAAAGTGCAGGTTGAAGCGCCGCCGCATCTCCACCAGCCACTGGTAGAGCAGGGCGTCGGGGACCAGCACCAGCGCGCGGCGCAGATGGCCCTGCAGGCACTGGCGGTGCAGGATCAGGCCGGCTTCGATGGTTTTGCCGAGGCCCACTTCGTCGGCCAGCAGCACGCGCGGCGCGTAGCGTCGCGAGACCTCGTCGGCGACGTACAGCTGGTGGGGGATGGCGGCGATGCGCGCCCCGACGAGGCCGGCCACCGGGCTCTGCGCGAGGCGCTGTAATTGCTCGTGGGTGGCGCTGCGCAGGCGGAACCAGCGGTCTTCGTCGATCTGCCCGTTGCGCAGCCGCGCCAACGGCCCGCTGAAGGCCAGTTCACCGTCCAGCTCGGCTTCGCCGATCTCGGCGCTGCGGCCCTGCTGGTCGCGGCCGCGATAGCGCAGCAGCTCGCCGTCGCGGGTGGTGGCTTCGACCGTCAGCGTCCAGCCGTCGTGGTGGCGCACGCGGTCGCCGGGGGCGAATTCGACGCGCGTCAGCGGCGCGCTGGCGGCGGCGTAGGTGCGGGTCTCGCCGCAGGCCAGGTAGACGATCATCACCGTGCGCGCGTCGGCGCGCAGTACGGTGCCGAGGCCGAGCTCGGTTTCCGGGTCACTGATCCAGCGTTGGCCGGGGACGAAGCGGGGCATGCGCGAGGCTCGCTGCTGCGGGGCGCGCGATTGTAGCAGCTGCCGACGACGCTGGCGGCACCTCAGCCGGTGGCTTCGTCGTAGGCGGCGATGGCCTCTGCGGCAATGATGCGGATGCCCTCGCGCACGCTGGTCTCGTCCTGCGAGTAGGTCAGGCGGATGCATTCGCGCTTGTGGCGCCAGTCGTCGCCTTCCAGGCCGGGAAAGAAGTGCTCGCCGGGGACGATGATGACGCGCCGCGCCTTCAGCCGCCGGTAGAGTTCGGCGCTGCTGATCGGCAGGCCCTCGAACCACAGCCACAGAAACAGCGCGCCCTCCGGCACGTGCACGTGCACCGGGTAGTCGCCGAGCGCCTCGCGCAGCCAGCCCAGCGCCTGCTCGGCCTTGCGCTGGTAGAAGGGGCGGATCACCTCGCGGCCGAGGCTGATGATTTCGCCGCTCTCCACCAGCGGTGCGGTGAGCGCGGCGCCGGCGCTGCCGGGGGCCAGGTTGACGATCGCGTTGAGGCGGCTGATGGCGTCGATGATCTCTTCGCGGGCGATAACGATGCCGGTGCGCAAACCGGGCAGGCCGAATTTGGACAGGCTCAGGCACATCACGATGTTGTCGTGCCATAGCGGGGTGCCGCCGGTGAAGATCAGCCCGGGGAAGGGCAGGCCGTAGGCGTTGTCGACGATCAGCGGGATGCCGCGGCTCTGCGCGATGCGGTCGAGCTGCGCCAGTTCGGCGTCGCTGAGCACGTTGCCGGTGGGGTTGGTGGGGCGCGATACGCAGATGGCGCCGATGTCGTCGCCGACTTCCAGGGTTTCGAAGTCGACGTGGTACTTGAACAGGCCGTCGCCGCGCATTTCGATGCTCGGCCGGTTGGCGATGAAGTGGCGGCCGGCGACGAAGACATCGCCGTAGCCGATGTACTCCGGCGCCAGCGGCAGCAGGATTTTCTTTTCGCTACCGTCCGGCCAGCGCCCGCCGAACAGGTTAAAAAGGTAAAAGAATGCGTTCTGGCTGCCGTTGGTAAGGGCGATGTTGCGCTCGCTGATGGCCCAGCCATACTCGCTGGCGAGCAGTTCGGCGAGAGCGGCGATGAAGCGCTGTTCGCCAGCCGGGCCGGCGTAGCTGCCGAACAGGCGATGGATGGCGTTGTCGTCGGTGGCCAGCCGGGCCAGCAGTTCGGCGCAGCGCGCCTCGATCTGCGGTACGCGGCCGGGGTTGCCGCCACCGAGCATGCACACCGGCGCATCGCCGGCCATGGCGCTGCCGAGGTCGTCCATCAGTTGCACGGTGCCGCAGGGGCCGGTGAACTGCTCGCCGAAACTGGAAAACTGCATCTGCTGCGCCTCCCGCGGTGCGTTTGTGCTGTGTCTTTGGAGCGTTCCGATGGCGGTCGGTTCTGCTGCCGCGCGCCACTCTAGCGCATCGCCTGTGGCGCTGATAGCGTGGGCTTTGCCGGCTGCTTGGCGGTGCGCCGGGGCGTCTGCCGCGGCAGTTAAGATACAGTTCGCATTACCTCGCTGTGGCAATGGATAGAATCGCCCGGACACTTCCGCAGCCCCTGCACAGGTCGGTCGGCGGAACCAAAGATACCGAACCGAGGCTGTGCGGCCAGCGCGCCGAAGCGCAGCCGGACACGGAGAATTGCTGGAAATGGCTGAATACGAGATGTTGCTGGAACCGGTGAACGACGCTTCGGCGTGGACCCGGGCCGATATGGAAAACGACCGCTCCTGGGTCTACGAGCTGAGTGCCGAGGAGATCTCGGAGATCGAATCCGCACTGCAGCAGGTGCAGGCGAAGGGGCTTGCGCACGGCGAGATCCGCGAGGCGGATTTCCCGCTGCCGCACATCGGCCCGCTGGTGGGCAAGCTGCGCGACCAGATCGAAGACGGCCGCGGCATCGCCGTGCTCAAGGGCATGCCGGTGCAGGGCAAGACCATCGAGCAGCAGGAGCTGCTGTACGCCGGGGTTGCGGCGCATATCGGCCATTCGATCGTGCAGGACCCGCAGGGCACGCTGATCGATCACGTTGCCGATCGCGGCATGAGCTACGACGACATCGCCGTGCGCGGCTACACCACCAACGCCGAGCTGACCCCGCATTGCGATTCCGGCGACATCGTCTCGCTGCTGTGCGTCCGCCAGGCCAAACAGGGTGGCATCAACACCCTGGCCAGCTCGATGGCGATCTACAACGAGATTCTCGCCAATCATCGCGAGTATCTCGAACCGCTGTACACCGGCTTCCACTACAACCTGCGCGGCAGTGGCCCGCCGGGCAAGTACGCCGATATCACCGCGCACCGGGTACCGGTCTACTCTTACCACCAGGGCAAGCTGAGCTGCCGCTTCAATCAGAAGGCGATGCTCACCGCCGAGCAGCTGCCGGGCGTGCCGCCGCTCAGCCAGCTGGAGAAGGACGCGATCAACAAAGTTGCCGAACTCTCCGTGTGCGAGGAGTACGGCACCGATGTGATGCTCGAATCCGGCGACCTGCTGCTGCTGAGCAACCACACGGTATTCCACACCCGCGCCGCCTTCACCGACTCGGATCAGCCGGAGGAGAAGCGCCTGCTGTTGCGCAAGTGGATCAACATCCCCAACGCGCGCGAGCTGACCCGGGAATTCGGCGACCACTACAACACCGGCATCCGCCAGGGCCCCTGGGTCGAAGGCGAGCCCGGCCAGGTGGTCGAAGTCGCCTGAGGCGACGGCGAACGGCGCGACTGGCGCCACGCTACATTCCGCGGCCGCCGATCGGCGGCCGCCGCAGTCATCAACCCGGAGAGATACTCAATGAGCACCGCCGCGCCGAAAACCGAAACCCCGAAATCCGCCCAGCTGCACCGCGGCCCGGGCTTTCGCATCCGCAATCACATCGAGCGCCCCAGCGCGAAGATGGTCGAGGCCTACAGCCAGTTCGCCGCGGCCGATGTCTCCGACATGCTCAACCGGCTGTACACCATGCGGCCGGAGATCAAAAACCAGACCACCAATACCCCCATCTGCGGGCCGGCGACCACGGTCAAGTGCTACCCCGGCGACAACCTGATGGTGCACAAGGTGCTGGACGTGGCCAAACCCGGCGACGTGCTGGTCATCGACGCCGGCTCCAGCGAGATGAACGCCATCGTCGGCGATCTGATCTCCACCAAGGCCCAGCACCGCGGCATTCAGGCCTTCATCGTCGATGGCCTGATCCGCGACGTGGAGGACATCCGCGCCATCAACTTCCCGGTGTTCGCCCGCGGCATCACCCCCATCGGCCCGCTGCATCGCGGTCCCGGCGAGATCAACTTCCCGGTCTGCTGCGGCGGCATCGTGGTCAATCCGGGTGATCTGGTGGTCGGCGACAGCGATGGCGTGGTGGTGGTGCGGCAGGATTTTGCCGAGGACACCCTCGAACGCCTGACCCGGCAAAAGCAGAATTCGGCCGGCTACGAAGAGAACGTCAAAAAGGGCATTTTTAACAACGACTGGGTCGACGTCGCGCTGGAAAGCGCCGGCTGCGTCAACGTCGACTGAGCGGGGCGCCGGATACAGGCATGAGTTCCACCCTGCAACGCAATCTCGCGCGCCTGCTGCGCTACACCGAGCGCGGCCGACAAGCCCTGAACATCGAAGCCCGTCGCCTCAGGCGCGACTACGCCGCCCTGCGCACCCGCTACTACAGCGACTACTGGCAGCGCACCGCCGAGGCCATGGGCGCGGAGCTCGAAGAGCTCGGCGGCCGCTGGCTGCGCATCCGTCGCGGTGACGCACTGACCTACGTCAACGGCTTCGAGATGCAGATCGACGACCACGTGCTGCTCTCCATCGCCGGCGACAAGGCCCTGTCGCAGCGCCTGATCGCCGACATCGACCTGCCGGTGCCGCGCCACCTGGCCTTTGATCTCGGCGAAATCGAGACCGCACAGCGCTTTCTCAGCCAGCTCGGCCGCCCGGTGGTGGTCAAGCCGGTGGATGGCGCCGGCGGGCGCGGTGTGACCACCGGCATCGAGGATGACACAGCGCTGCGCCGTGCCACTTTCGCCGCGGCGCGCGCCGGCACGCGCTTCCTCGTCGAGGAGCAGCTGCCGGGCGACAACTACCGCTTTCTGTATCTCGCCGGCGAGCTGATCGACGTCATCCGTCGCGACCCGCCAACGGTGATCGGCGACGGCCGCCACGACATCCGCACGCTGATCGCGCTGGAAAATCAGATGCGCCTCGGCGGGCCGCCCTACACCGGCCTGTCGGCGCTGACCTGCGATCCGGGTGTGGACAACCACCTGAGTGCCCAGGGGCTGAGCGTGAAATCGGTGCCCGCCGAGGAGCAGCGCATCGAGGTCAAGGGGGCGGTCAACCAGAACGGCTCGCGCGACAACCACCAACTGCTTGCCGGGGTGCACGCCAGCTATCACGCCCTCGGTCGACAGGTGCAGTCGGTGCTCGACGTGCAGCTGCTGGGCATCGATGTGATCTGCCCGGATGTCGGCGTGTCGCTGGCTGACAGCGGCGGCGGCATCAACGAAATCAATACCACGCCGGCACTGCACCACCACGACCTGATCGCCGAGCGCGGCCGGGCCTGCCCGGTGGGCCAGCTGGCCCTGGACTACATTTTTTCGCAGCGCCCGCGGGCGCCCGCGACCAGCCCCAAGAGCATCGTCAATGGCTGAGAGGATTCGCGTCGAAAACAAGGCGCCGGTACTGATTCTCGGCGGCGCCGCCAATGCGTTGTCGCTGATGCGCAGCTTCGGCCGCGCCGGCATCACCGTGCGCGCCTGCATGAGTCCGCACGCGGCGCTGCTGTCGCGCTACTGCGAAGAAGTCTTCCCGGTGCCCGCCGGCAGCGAGCCGGAGGCTTACTTCGAAGAGCTGCTGCGCAGCGGCAAGTACCCGCAGCTGAAGGGCTCGGTGCTGCTGGTCTGTGGCGACGACGCCCTCGAATACGTCGCCCGCAACCACGACGCGCTGGCCGAGGATTACCTGCTCGAACGCAACGACCCGCAGCAGATTCTCGATCTGCTCGACAAGCAGCGCACGCTGGAGATCGCCCGCGACGCCGGTGTGCCGATCCCCGCCTTCTGGGACGTTGCGCGCCGCGAGGACGTGGATGCCGCGCTGCGCGAAGACGTGGTCTACCCGGCGATCCTCAAGCCGCACTACTCGCACCTGTTCCAGCGCATCTACGGCGGCAAGTACGCCCGCGTCGACGACGCCGAGGAGCTGCGCCGCAAGGGCTACGAGCTGATCGAGCGCGATATCGGTTTCATGATCTGCGAGATGATCCCCGGCCCGGATGACCACAACTGCAGTTTCTACACCTACCGCGACGAAGACGGCCGCGAGCTGTTCCACTTCACCAAGCGCTGCGTGCGGCGCTACCCGATGAACCAGGGCAGCGGCACCTACCAGATCACCGACGTGCTACCGGATGTGGAAGCCACCGCGCGACAGTTCTTCGATGCGATGGATTTTCGCGGCTTCGGCAATCTGGAGTTCAAGCGCGACGAGCGCAGCGGCCAGTTGAAGGTTATCGAGTGCAACACCCGCTTCACCGCGGTGCAGGAGCAGCTGGTGCAAAGCGGTGTCGAATCGGCGCTGATCACCTACGCGCACATCACCGGCCAGCACGTCGAGCCGAGCGCCGGCTGCGAGCCGCAGGTGGCCATCTGGTCGCCGCTCACCGACCTGCGCGCCTTCCGTCAGGAGAAGCGCGCCCGCGGCCTGAGCTGGAGCGACTGGCGCAAATCCATGTCGCACAAAAAGCTGGTGTTTCCCTACTTCAGCCTCAGCGATCCCAGGCCATTCCTGTCGATGCTGGCCGACGACATCAAGTACTTCGCCGGCCTGGCGATGGCGCGTCTGGGCCTCGCCAAGCGCGACCACAAGCTCAAGGCGAGCAAGGCGTGAGTGCCGCCGTCGATGCGCGCCGCTTCGACGCCGACGCGCTGACCGATTTCGCCGTCGCCGTGCTCAGCGGCGAGGGCGCAGACCGCGAACAGGCGCGGATCTTCGCCGAGGCCCTGCTGTGGAGCGATCGCATCGGCCGCCCGACCCACGGCGTGTGGCGTCTGCCCGCCTACCTCAAGCGCTTCGTCGACGGGCTGATCAAATGCCCCTGCGAGCCGCGTTTTGAGATCGGCGGGCCGTCCATCGGCAAGCTCGACGGCGGCGGCGGCTTCGGCCACGTGGTCGGCCATCTGGGCATGCAAAAAGCCATCGAACTGGCCGGCGAGAGCGGCGTCGGGGTGATCGCCGCGCGCAACAGCAACCACTTCGGCACCGGCGGCTATTTCGTCGATCTGGCCGCGCGCCGCGGCATGCTCGGCATCGCCACCAGCAACTCGATCGCCAAGCTGGCGCCCTTCGGCGGCGTCGCCCCGGTGTTCGGCACCAACCCGCTGGCGATCGGCGCGCCGCGCGGCAACGGCGAGCCGATCATCCTCGACATGGCCACCGCCGCAGTCTCCGGCGCCAGCGTGATCCGCGCCGCGCAGAACGGCGAAACCCTGCCCGAGGGCATCCTCGTCGACCGCCAGGGCCTGCCGATGACCGACCCCACCAAGGCCGGCGAGGGCGCCATGCTGCCCTTCGGCGGCGCCAAGGGCGCGGGACTGGTGTTCTTCGTCGAGCTGCTCTCCGCGGTGATCAGCGGCGCGGCGCTGTCCTCCGGCGTGCGCTCGATGTTCAACGACTTCAGCGGCAACGGCGACAACGGCCACTGCTTCATCGCTATCGATCTCGCCCGGCTGCTGCCGATGGACAGCTACTACGCGCGGCTGGAGGAGCTGGTCGGGCAGGTGAAGGCCGCCAGCCCGGACGGCGGCGAGGTGCGTCTGCCCGGCGAGTCGCGCTGGCGCATCATGGCCGAGAGCGCCGCGCACGGCGTGCGGCTGGACGCGAAAATGATCGCCGAACTGCAGCAGCTGGCCGAGCAGCACGGCGTCGCCCTGCCCGCGCCCCTGTCTGCCTAGTTTTCCTCGCCACTGCCGCGCCTGCCGCCAGTGCCCGCCACGCGCTGCCTGTGGCGTGGTGGGGCGGGGCGGGGCGGGGCGTGGTGGGGCGCATCGCGACGCGGCATAATCCGCGCTGATCCGCCGCCTTAGACTGCGCCGCCATGACCCCAGCCATCAACGCCGCCAAACGCGCCCGCGTGGTTCACCGCGTGCACCGCTACGATCACGATCCCGGAGTCGCAGCCTACGGCGAAGAGGCGGTCCGGCAGCTCGGCCTCGATCCGGCGATTGTTTTCAAAACCCTGTTGGTGGATTGCGGCGAGGGCGCGCGCGGCCTGCTGGTGGGTGTCGTGCCGGTCGCGGCGAAGCTGGATCTCAAGGCCATCGCCAGTGCCGCCGGGGTGAAGCGGGTGGAGATGGCCGAGCCGCGCCTCGCCGAGCGCGCCACCGGCTACATCGTCGGCGGCATCAGCCCGCTGGGGCAGCGGAACCGCCTGCGCACCTTCATCGACAGCAGCGCCGAAGCGCTGGAGACGATGCACGTCAGCGCCGGCCGGCGCGGTCTGGAGATCGAACTGGCACCGGCCGATCTGGCGCGCCTGTGCGCCGCCCGCTTCGCAGCCATCGCCCGCTGAGCGCGGCAGCGCTTGCCGTACGGCGACGCGCGGCACGCCGGCCGCTGACAGCCTCCACCGGTCGGCGCTATGGTGTGCCGTTGCCCCACCCCTGCACCGTGGAGATCCCCCATGAGCCATTCCGTACTGCGCGTCGGCGCAGCCCAGTTCGCCAGTGAAGTCGGCGATATCGACGCCAACCTCGACGCCCATTTTACGTGGATCGGCCGCGGCCGCGCCGAGGGGCTGGATCTGCTGATGCTGCCGGAGCTGTCGCTGGTCGGCCACCACGGCCCCGAGCGCCTGCTCGATGCCGCAGTGCACCGCGATGATCCGCGCCTGCAACAACTCGCCGAGGCCGCCGGCGAGATGCGCGTGGTGCTCGGTTTTATCGAAGAGGGGCCGGCGGCGCAGTTTTACAACGCCGCGGCGATCCTGCAGCGCGGCGAGGTGATCTACATCCACCGCAAGGTCAACCTGCCCAACTACGGCCTGCTCGACGAGGGCAAGCACTACGCCAGCGGGCGCTTTGTCGACACCTGCGAATTCGATCGCGACTGGCGCGCCGGGCTGCTGATCTGCGCCGATGTGTGGAATCCGGCGCTGACCCATCTGGCCTTTTTGCACGGCGCCACGCTGCTGCTGACACCGATCAGCTCCGGCGTCGAGGCGGTCGGCGCGGAGTTCGACAACCCCGGCGGCTGGCGGCTCGCAGCGCGCTTTTATTCGATGATGTACGGCGCGCCAACGGTGCTCGCCAACCGCTGCGGCAAGGAGCGCGGGCTGACCTTCTGGGGTGGCTCGCGGATCATCGACCCCTTCGGCCGCGAGCTGGCGGTGGCCGGCGAGGACGAGGAGCTGATCGTCGCCGAGCTGGACTACGCCCAGGTGCGCAAGGCCCGCCAGCTGCTGCCGACGGTGCGCGATTCCAACATGGCGCTGGTTCTGCGCGAGACCGAGCGCTTGGTGGAGCAGCTGGGCGTGCCGGAACTGGTGCGCTAGCGCGCCGCGCGGCGTTTCTGTGACAACGTCGACGAATCCGTTTGCGACGCCGTTCCCGATCCTGGCGGCCGCCCCCATATCTGTTTGACAAATAGCGGGTTTTGCGCTTGCGGAACCGTGCGCCAGGCATGTTATTCTGGTCTTTACCCATCCCCCCACACGGTGCTCTGCGTGCTGAATATGGCTTGCCGCGAGGCGCCTCCCATGTCCCCCGACGATTGCCCTGCCACTGCCGCTCACCCGGTGTGGCCGGCCCCGGTGCGCACCGGCACTGCCGGATTGCGGTCGATTCGCCATCCGGCGGCGCTCGCAGCGCTGGCTCTGTGTCTGTTCGCCGGCGTGCCGGGCGTTGTTGAGGCCGAGGTGAAAATGCAGTGCGCGCCGTCGCGCGACACCGATGGCAGCTATCGCGAAGGCCTGCCAGCGCTGTTTGTGATCGACACCGACAACCGCAAAGTGTTGCAGGCGCCACGTGCCGGCTTCGATCGGCGCATTGAACTGCGCGTATTGCCACAACAATTGGTACTTGACTTCTATTACGGTAAGTACGCGCCGGATCCAGTCGTGCGCGGCAGAATCTACGAAAAGCTCGTCGTCGATCGGCGCAGCGGTAATTTCGAATCCCACGATTACGTCGCTAACACGCAGGCACATCCCGGTAAGCGCGTCGGCGATCTGTCCGGCGAATCACGCAAGGGTCACTGCCAGTTCATCGATTGATACTCGCGGCGCGCGGCCTCGCTTTTTCGCAGGTGGCGGGCCGCCGGGCAATGGATGGGCAGGCGAGAGCCGTGCACACAAAGACAAAATCCGGGAATGACCCGGAAGGGAGAATAGCGACGTGGCCATCAAGCGCAGAGATTTCGTCAAACAGCTGGTCGGTGGCGCCGCCCTCGCCGGCATTGGGCTGCCGCTCGGTGTGCGCGCCGAGCAACGCACTGTGAAGGTCGGCTTCTGCGCGCCGCTGACCGGCGACGCCGCGGCCTGGGGACTGCCCGGGCTGTACGGCTGCGAGATCTGGGTCGAGCGGCTGAATGCCGCGGGCGGGGTGAGCATCGGCGAAGACAACTACCTGATCGAGCTCGCCGCCTTTGACAACCAGTACGATCCGGAGCTGGCACTGCAGGGCTATCGGCAGCTGGTCGAGGGCGAGGGCGTAAAGTTCGTGATGATGCTCGGCGGCGATACCTGGAGCGGGGTGCAGGACTACGCCAATCGCCGCGAGATGCTCACATCGACACTGCTGCCCAGCGATCTGTCGATCGACGCGCCCTACCTGGTGGCGCCCTGTGAGGCGCACCCGATTTACAACGTCACCGGCGTCGACTGGCTGGCGCGCAATTTCCCCGAGCTCAAGCGCGCCGGCATTTGCGCGCAGGCGGATTCGCTCGGCGACATTTCCATCGCGACTTACATCGGCGCTTTTGATGCCGCCGATATCGAAGTGGTCAAACGCATCAGCTTCGATTTTGAAACCACCGACTTCGCGCCGCTGGTGCGCAGCATGCTCGACGCCCAGGTCCAGATACTGTGTCTGGATACGGCCTATTCGGACTACGTCGATGCGATCACCGTGGAGGCCTTCAGACAGGGCTTCGAAGGCAAGATCATCTCCTGCACCTGCGACAACTACCGCCAGCTGATCACCCAGACCAGCGCGGAGTTCATGGAGAACATGATCTTTCAGTTCCCGGATTTCGATGATCCGGCGCTCAACGAGTCATTCGTCAATTTCGAGGACCCGAACCGCTTCTACGCCACCTACAGCGAGCGCCACCCCGGTACCTGGTCGGCGGTTTCCTGGGAGTACGCCTCGATTCTCGAACTGTGGAGCAAGTCCGCCGCGCGTGCCGGCAGCATCGAACCGCTCGACGTGCTGCAGGCGATGAAGGGCGAGGGGCGCGCACCGCACGCCTTCGGCGAGGCCGATTGGTGGGGCGATGGCTTTTTCGGCGTCAACAACGCGCTGGTGGGCAATTGGCCGGTGGTCACCATTCAGGATGGCCGCGCGCGCATCGTCGAATTCGTCGATATCATTGCCTGGTGGGAACAGCACAGCGACACACTGCTGCGCAGCATGCTCAAGAACCGCCAGATGTGGTATCAGCGCGGCTACTTCACCAGTTAGTTCCAGTCAGCTGATCGGCATGCGCCGCGCCGGCTCGGGCCGGCGCGGTTTCATCGTCAGCGGCCGAGCAGCAGCTCCAGTACGAGTTTGCTGCCGAAATAGGCCAGGATGAGTAGTACGATGCCGGTCAGCGTCCAGCGCACCGCCTGGCGCCCGCGCCAGCCGCGCAGCACGCGACCGACCAGCAGCGCAGCGAATACCCCCCAACCAGCCAGAGACAGCGTCGTCTTGTGTACCAGATGTTGAGCGAACAGATCATCGACGAAGATAAAGCCGGTGAGCAGCGACAGGCTCAGCAGGATGAAGCCGGCGCCAATCATGCGAAACAGCAGCGTCTCCATCAGCGCCAGCGACGGCAGGGCGCGCAGGAAGCCGCCCGGGTGATGGGCGTGCAGCCGCGCGTTCTGCAGCGCCAGCAGCAGCGCCTGAGTGGCGGCCAGTGCCAGCAGGCCGTAGGCGGTGATCGAGAACAGTGCGTGCATCTGCACGCCGAGCTCCAGCTGGCTGCCGGTGGCTTCGCTGCCGCGCTGGGTATACAGCAGCTCCACGATCACGCCCAGTGCCACCAGCGGCAGCAGACCGATGCCGAGATTTTCTACGGGTTGGCGCAGGGCCAGCACTACCAGCATGCCGGCGACCAGCCAGCCGACCAGCGACAGGGCGTTGAAAAACCCCAGGTCGAGGCCGCCGACGTGGAAGATATCACTGGCCAGCAGCCAGGCGTGCAGGGCGACAGCCAGCGCGGCCAGAGCCAGTGCCAGCCGTTTGCTGTGGTCGGTGTCGCCGTCGCGGCGTTGCAGGCGATAGAACAGCAGGCCGGCCGAAGTGGCATAGAGGCCGGCGCTGCCCAGGCCCAGAATAGCGGGGAGCATCTCGGGGGCATTCCTTTGGTGGCGGAGGGTGATGGACAAGGTCCAGATGTAATCATCTCACAGCGTTGGTGCCGGCTAGAAGGGCGCCACGTGAACGCTCTGAAAAGTTGTGTGAATGCACTCGCAAATGGTGGCTGTGCGGCTTGGCTGCACGGCCTACCGTGATAGCATGGTGCGTCACAATATTGACGGCTTGTAAGCTTTCGATGAATCTGCGCGTGCTGGGTTGTAGTGGTAGTGTCGGCCGAGGGCTCGACACTACCTCGCTGCTGATCGACGATGACATTCTGATCGATGCCGGTACCGGCGTCGGCAGCATGACTGTCGACGAGATGCGCCGCGTGCGGCATATTTTTCTCACCCATTCGCACCTCGACCACCTGGTCAGCCTGCCGTTCATGGTCGACACCCTGTTCGGTAAGGACGTCCCGCCGCTGCGCCTGCACGCCCGCCCGGAGACGCTGCAAGCCCTGCGCGAGCACATCTTCAACTGGTCGATCTGGCCAAACTTCGCCGAGCTGCCGAGCAAGCAGGCGCCGGTGCTGGTGTTCGAAGAAATGCGCCCCGGCGAGAGCATCGAGGTCGCTGGCCGCGAGATCGAGATGATCGAGGTCAATCACGTGGTGCCCGGCGCCGGTTACTACGTGCACAACGGCGCCTCGGCCTTCTGCTTCTCCGGCGATACCACCACCAACGACACCCTGTGGGCCGCGCTCAACGCCCGCGATCGCCTCGATCTGCTGATCGTCGAAGTCGGCTTCGGCAATGCCAATCGCTGGCTGGCCGAGGTCTCCAAGCACTACTGCCCGGATCTGCTCGCCGACGACATGGCCAAGTTGCGCCGCCATCGGCCGCGAGTGGCCATCTCGCACCTCAAGCCGGGTGCCGAAGACCAGACCTACGGCGAGTGCCTGGAAGCCATCGTCGGCTTTGATCTGCTGCGCCTGCGTGGCGGCGACACTTTCACGTTATAATCCCGCCCCTGGCCGGATCGGGTCGTTGCGGCGGTTCCGGCAGGCGCCGGCGGCGGCGTCGATTCGCACATTCCAGCGCACTCCGCGCAGATAAAACCCGAGGTTGCTGAGGGCATGTTCGAGAACCTGAGCGAGCGACTGTCGCGCACGGTAAAAAACCTGCGCGGCCAGGGTCGCCTGACCGAGCAGAATATCCAGGACACCCTGCGCGAAGTGCGCATGGCACTGCTGGAGGCAGACGTCGCGCTGCCCGTGGTCAAGGCATTCATCGGCGGCGTGCGCGAAAAGGCGCTCGGCCAGGAGGTGCTCGGCTCGCTGTCGCCGGGGCAGGCGCTGATCAAAGTGGTCAACGACGAGCTGGTGCGGGTGATGGGCGCCGAGAGCGCCGGACTCGACCTCTCCGCGCAGCCGCCCGCGGTGGTGCTGATGGCCGGTCTGCAGGGGGCCGGCAAGACCACCACCGTCGCTAAGCTGGCGCGCCACCTGCGCGAGCGCCAGGGCAAAAAGGTGATGGTGGTCAGCTGCGACGTGTACCGCCCTGCGGCCATCGACCAGCTGCAGACGCTGGCCACTGAGGTCGGCGCCGAGTTCTACCCCAGCAACGCCATGCAGCGCCCGGATGCGATCGCCCGCGACGCGCTTGTTCAGGCGAAGAAGCAATTCATCGATGTGCTGCTGGTGGACACCGCTGGCCGCTTGCACATCGACGCCGAGATGATGTCCGAAATCAAGGCGCTGCACGGCGCCATCGCGCCGGTCGAGACGCTGTTCGTGGTCGATGCGATGACCGGTCAGGATGCCGCCAACACCGCCAAGGCCTTCGGCGATGCACTGCCGCTGACCGGCGTGGTGCTGACCAAGACCGACGGCGACGCCCGCGGCGGTGCGGCGCTCTCGGTGCGGTTGATCACCGGCGTGCCGATCAAGTTCATCGGCGCCGGCGAAAAGACCACCGCGCTGGAGCCCTTTCACCCGGATCGCGTCGCCTCGCGCATTCTCGGCATGGGTGACGTGGTCAGCCTGGTCGAAGAGGTGCAGCAGAAGGTCGATCAGGACAAGGCCGAGAAACTCGCCAAGAAGATCCAGAAGGGCAAGGGCTTCGATCTCGAAGACCTGCGCGACCAGTTTCAGCAGATGCTCGGCATGGGCGGCATCGCCGGCCTGCTGGAGAAAATGCCTGGTGCCGGCAATATTCCCGATGCGGTCAAAAAACAGGCCAACGACGGCGAGATCCGCCGCATGATCGCCATCATCAACTCGATGACCCCGCAGGAGCGGCGCTTCCCGGCGCTGATCAAGGGCTCGCGCAAGCGCCGCATCGCCGCCGGCTCGGGCCTGCAGGTGCAGGACGTCAACCGCCTGCTCAAGCAGCACATGCAGATGAGCAAGATGATGAAAAAGGCCGGCAAGGGCGGCATGGCGAAGATGATGCGCGGCATGAAGGGGCGGCTGCCGCCGGGCATGGGTTTCTGAAGCGGATCGCTTCGGCGCATGAAAAAGCCCCGCTCGCTGGCGGGGCTTTTTCATGTTTGCTGGCCGCGTCGGCTCAGGGCACGCGACTGGCGATCTCGATATTGACCGGGTCGCCGCCGCGGACCACCACCGGCGTCACCTCGCCGATCAGATCGCCCGGCTGGCTGATGGCATTGCCGGTCTTGCTTACCCGGGCGCCCACCGTGACCTGCGGAAAGGCCGACAGTTTCATCGCTGGCATCATCGCCATGCTGTCGTCGAGGGTTACGGTCAGCGGCAGCTCGGCCACCGTTTTGCGCACCGCGGCCAGAGGCATCGGCGGGCCGCTGGTGGCCTTGGCGTAGATGAACACCGCATCGCCCGGCGCGACCGACTCGGCCAGTGCCGGGTCGAGGCTGACCTCGACCGTCACCGCGGCCGTGGCGCCGTCTGCGGGCTTTGCAGCGGCGCTGCTCTCGGCCTGCGGCTGTGCCGCTGCGGCGGTGCCTGCCCCGCTTCCGGCGCCGGCGCCGTCCCCGGTCGAGCCCTGGGAGACCGGCACCAGCACCGAGCCTTCGCCGCCCGGCTCTATGCCCATCTGGCGCTCGGTCTGGGCGATCAGCTGGTGCACCTGATCGGTGGTTTTCGGGTCTTCGCTGACCAGCGGCAGCACTTTCTTCCAGGACTCGATGGCTTCTTCCGGCAAGCCGCGCTCGGCCTGAGACATGGCCATCAGCCACAGCGCCTGGGGGTTTTGCGGCTGCAGTTCGAGCGCCTTGGTGAGCAGCTCGGTGGGCTCGCCGGCCAGCTTGCCGCCGGTCTGCATCGCCAGCGCATCCGCCAGCTGCACCAGCACCACCGGCTCCTCGCCGACCAGCTCGCGCAGTTTGCGGTTGGCGGTCACTGCTTCGTCGTAGCGACCCTGCACCATGTAGGTGCGGGTGAGCATGAACCAGCCCTGTGGGTCATCCGGGTTTTTCTCCATCCGCGCTTCGAGCTGGGAGACCATCTCTTCGATCGGCGGCAGGTTGGCCGGTTTATCGCCTGCGCCTGCGCCTTCGTGCGAGCTCGGCGACTGTGCCACCACCGGGCGCGGCTCGATGTGCACGGCGCGCGGATTGCCCAGCTGCATGTACAGCAGAACCGCCAGCAGCGGCACGGCGACGCCGACCGCGATGCCGGCCCAGCGGCCGCGATCGCGTTGCTCCGGCGCGCTCTGCTCTTCGCTGGCGAGGTCGTCGGCGAGCTGGGTTTCGAGGTTTTCGCGCGCCTGTTCGTAGCGCACATCGTCCAGCTCGCCCTCGCTGTGCTGGCGTTTCAGCTCGGCGAGCTGTTCGCGGGCGATGACGATGTTCTGTGCGCGGCGGCTGTTATCGACGGGCTGTTGGCTGCCGCGCAGGAAGGCCGGCAGTAACAGGGCGCAAGCGATCAGCAGCATGACTGCTGCGGCGATGTAAAAAGTGGTCATTTTTTCGGCGGCTCCGCGCTGTCCTGCGCGTCGTTGAGCAGTTCGCGAACCTGCGCGAGCTGCTGTTCATCGATGTTTGGTGCGGTGTCTCGGCCGCGTCGGCGCAGGAACAGGATCAGCACCAGCAGACCCAGCCCGAGCAGTGCGAACGGGCCGCCCCAGAGCAGCATGGTGTTGCTCTGCACCGGCGGTCGGTAGAGCACGAAATCCCCGTAGCGGGCGACCATGAAGTCGACGACCTGATCGGCGCTCTGGCCGGAGGTCAGCATTTCGTGCACCTCGCGGCGCAGATCCTGGGCCAGGCCGGCGTTGGAATCGGCGAGGTTCTGGTTCTGGCAGACCAGGCATCGCAGCTCGGCGATCAGCCGGGTATAGGCGGCCTCCTGCTCGGCCGTTTCGAAGTCGTAGGACTCGATCGCTGCCCGTGCCGGGAAGGCCAGCAGCAGCGCGCATAGCGTGGCGGACAGAACTTGCATCGTGCGCTGCATCATGCGGCTTCCCCTTGCAATTGCTCGACCAGCGGCAGCAGCTCCTGCTCGATCACCTTGGGCGTCAGCGGGCCGATGTGTTTCATGCGGATGGTGCCGCGCTTGTCGATGATAAAGGTCTCGGGCACACCGTAGACGCCCCAGTCGATACCCACGCGGCCGTCCAGATCGCTGGCTGAGACGTTGTAGGGGTTCTCGAAATTGCGCAGCCAGCCGAGGGCATCGTTGCGCTTGTCCTTGTAGTTGAGGCCGACCATCGGCAGCAGATCGCGCTTGCCCAGTTCAACCAGGTACGGGTGCTCCTGGCGGCAGGCCACGCACCAGCTCGCCCAGACGTTGAGCAGCCAGACCTCGCCGCGCATGTCCGCGGTGCCGATGGTTTGCTCGGCGTCGTGCAGCTGCGGCAGGGTGAAGTCCGGCGCGGGCTTGTCGATCAGCGGCGAGGGCACCTCGCGCGGATCCAGCGTCAGACCGATGCCGAGCAGAACGGCCAGCAGTGCGAAACCGGCCAGCGGTAGTAAAAAACGTCCCATTGATATGCTTCCAATCAGGCCGTTACAGCGGCGTGGTCGCCGCGCTCGCGCGCAGCCCGGCGCGCAAACTGGCGGTAGCGTCTGTCGGATGCGGCAATCAGGCCGCCGAGGGCCATCAGCGCACTGCCGTACCATATCCAGCGCACGAAGGGTTTGTGGTAGAGGCGCAGGCTCCAGCTGCCGCCACCGAGCGGCTCGCCGAGGGCGACGTAGAGGTCGCGGGTGAAGCCGGCGTCGATGCCCGCTTCGGTCATCGCGTTGCTCTGCACCAGATAGATGCGTTTTTCGCTGTGCAGTTCGGTGACCGGGGCGCCATCGAGGTTGTCCACGCGCACAAAGCCGCGGGAGGCGCGATAGTTCGGCCCCATCACCTGTTTGACGCCCTCAAAGGTGAAGCGGTACTCGTCGATCTCGTACTGCTCATTGGGCGCCATGCGCAGGTCTTTTTCCACTGAATAGACGCTGGTCAGCGCGACGCCGACGGCGAACATGGCTATGCCCAGATGGGCCACCGACATACCCCAGAAGGCGCCGGGGAGCTGGCCGAGTGCCGCCAGCTTGTTCTTGCGGTGGCGCAGTCGCTCGATGAAGCCCTGCGCGGTGCCCAGTGCGACCCACAGCCCGAGGCCGATGCCCAGCGCCGCGGACCAGTCGAACTCACCCATCGCGTAGGGCAGTGTGAACGCGCCGAGCAGGCTCAGGCCGGCGGCCCAGCCGAGGCGGCGCAGAATGCCGATCAGGTTGTCTTTCTTCCAGCGCGCCAGCGCGCCGACGCCGACCATCAGCGCCAGCGGCACGGTCAGTGGCACGAAAACGCTGTTGAAGTAGGGCGGGCCGACCGAGATCTTGCCCATGCCCAGCGCGTCCAGCGCCAGCGGATAGAGGGTGCCGAGCAGGATCGTCGCGCAGACCACCACCAGCAGCACGTTGTTGAACAGCAGGCCGGCCTCACGCGAGACCCAGCCGTAGCCGCCGGTGCTGATGATCTTCGGCCCGCGCAGGGCGTACAGCACCAGCGAACCGCCGATCACCACGACCAGGAAGCCGAGGATGAACACGCCGCGCGCCGGGTCGGTGGCGAAGGCGTGCACCGAAGTCAGCACCCCGGAGCGCACCAGGAAGGTGCCGAGCAGGCTGAGCGAGAAGGCGAGCACCGCCAGCAGCACAGTCCAGGATTTGAACGCGCCGCGTTTTTCGGTGGCCGCCAGCGAGTGGATCAGCGCGGTGCCGACGATCCACGGCATGAAGGAGGCGTTTTCGACCGGATCCCAGAACCACCAGCCGCCCCAGCCCAGTTCGTAATAGGCCCACCAGCTGCCGAGCGCGATGCCGATGGTCAGGAACATCCAGGCGATGTTGGTCCAGGGGCGCATCCAGCGCGCCCAGGCCGAATCCAGCTTGCCGGAGAGCAGTGCGGCGATGGCGAAGGCGAAGGCCACCGAGAAGCCGACGTAGCCCAGGTAGAGCATCGGCGGGTGGATCGCCAGCCCCGGGTCCTGCAGCAGCGGGTTGAGATCGCGGCCGTCCGGCGGCACCGGGAAGAGGCGCTCGAAGGGATTGGAGGTGAGCAGGATGAACAGCAGAAAGCCGATCGAGATCAGCCCCATCACGCCGATCACCCGCGCCACCATGGCCTTCGGGACGCCGCGGCTGAACCAGCACACCGCCGCCGTCCACAGCGCCAGAATCAGCGCCCACAGCAGCAGCGAGCCCTCGTGCGCACCCCACACACCGGAGATGCGGTAGAGCAGCGGCAGCTGGCTGTTGGAGGTGTTGGCGACATACAGCACGGAGAAGTCGTGGACGATGAAGGCATGGGTCAGACAGGCGTAGGAAATAGCGAGCATCAGAAACTGCAGCTGCGCCGCGGGCCTGGTGACGTTGATCCAGCTGGCGATACCGCGTTGTGCGCCCACCAGCGGGAAGATTGCCTGCACGATCGCCGCGCACAGGGCGAGGATCAGTGCGAAATGACCGAGTTCAGGGATCATCAGTTTTCCCCCGTTTTCAAGCCGTGGGGCATCTGGCCGGATTTCTCCAGCGCTTCGGCCACTTCCGGCGGCATGTAGTTTTCATCGTGTTTGGCCAGCACTTCGCTGGCGGTGAACACGCCGCTTTCATCCAGCTTGCCCATCGAGACGATGCCCTGACCCTCGCGGAACAGATCGGGCAGGATGCCGGTGTAGCGCACGGGCACCTGTTCGGCGTTGTCGGTCAGGTCGAAGCGCACGGTGAGGCCGTCCTCTTCGCGCTGCAACGAACCGGGCATCACCAGGCCGCCGATGCGGAAGGTGTGGCCGATCGGCGCTTCCCCCGCGATCACCTGGGTGGGCGAGAAGAAAAACAGCAGGTTCTTCTGGAAGGCGTTGAGCAGCAGGCCGACGGCGACCGCAACGGCGGCGACCATCAGGCCGATCAGCATCAGTCGTTTCTTGCGTTTTGGGGTCATTGTTCCTCACTCTGCAGTCGGCGCAGCAACTGCTCGCGAACGCGGCGTCGCTTGTTGCGCGCGGCAATCAGGTTGGCGGCCAGCACCGCGAAGGTGAGGCCGAAGGAGCTCCACACGTAGACGGCGTAGCCGCCCATTTCGAGAAATTCGCGCATCAGTTATTCGCCTCCAGTCGCTGTTTTACCCAGCCGGATTTCTGCTCGCGAACCAGCACCTCGGTACGCATCTTGTACATCAGCAGGTAGGCGAACAGCAGCTTGAAGGCCAGCGCCATCAGCAGCAGCGGCAGCAGCATCTCCCAGACGATCGACGGCTTGTCGAACTTGGTGACGGTGGCCGGCTGATGCAGCGTGTACCACCACTCGACCGAGTAGTGGATGATCGGGATGTTGACCACGCCGACCAGCGCCAGAATCGCCGCGGCGCGCGATGCGGTCTGCGGGTTTTCGATCGCCGAGCGCAGCGCCATGTAGCCCAGATACAGGAACAGCAGTATCAGTTCGGAGGTCAGGCGCGCGTCCCACACCCACCAGGTACCCCACATCGGCTTGCCCCACAGGCTGCCGGTGGCCAGGGCGAGAAAGGTGAACGAGGCGCCGATCGGAGCGGCCATCTCCGCAGCCACATCGGCCAGCTTCATGCGCCAGACCAGTGAGATGCCGCCGGCAACTGCCATCACCATGTAGATGAACATGGACATCCACGCGGAGGGTACGTGCACGTAGATGATGCGATAGCTTTCGCCCTGTTGGTAGTCGGGCGGCGCCACGAACAGGCCCAGATAGAGGCCGCTGATCATGCAGATTGCGCAGGCCGCGCCGACCCAGGGCAGCAGCCGGCCGGAGAGTTTGTAGAAGTGTGGTGGTGATCCGAGCTTGTGAAACCAGGCGAACAAGGTATTTCCCGATAAGGTTGCTGAGGCCGGGATTGACGGCCAGATGTTTGAAGTCAGCGCCACGATACCAGCGCCGGGCTGGGCGGCAGCTTGAGCTGGCTCAAAGCTATCCGCTTGCGTGAGACCTTAAGTTAAAACCTATCGTGTTCCAGATGCTTGCGACCAGGTTAAGTATTGCTATTCCATGCCGATTCGTAATGCTGCCGCGGTCGCCAGCGGTGCCAGCGCCAGCGAAAAACCCAGCAGTGCGCCGAGTAGCGAAAGCTGTGCTTCAACCCCCAATCCCATCGCGGCGCTGGCCACCGCATTGGCGGCAAAAATCAGCACCGGAATGTAGAGCGGCAGCACCAGCAGCGATACCAGCACGCCGCCGCGGCGCAGGCCCACGGTCAGCGCCGCGCCGATGGCACCGATCAGGCTCAGCACCGGAGTGCCCAGCGCCAGCGTCGCCATCAGCGTCGGCAGCGAACTGCTGGGCAGATGCATTAACACGCCCAGCAGCGGCGACATCAGAATCAGTGGCAACCCGGTCAGCAGCCAGTGCGCCAGCACTTTGGCCAGCACCAGCACCGAGGCCGGATGCGGGCTGAGCAATAGCTGTTCCAGCGCGCCGTCGAGATAGTCCGATCGAAATAGACCATCCAGCGACAACATGGTTGCAAGTAATGCCGCCACCCAGATGATGCCGGGCGCCATCATGCTCAGTCTATTTGCCTCCGGGCCCACGCCGAGCGGGAAAAGACTGACGACGATGACAAAGAAAAACAGCGGGTTGAGCCACTCGCTCCGCGCTCGTGCAGCGAGTAGCAGATCGCGGCGCAACAGCTTGCAGAAGGCTGGGAACAGTTCGGGTTCGTTCATGAGTCGAGGCTCATGCTGCGCTGCGTAACGCCATCCAGTTCCAGCGGCTGGTGGGTGGTGTAGATGGCCATGCCGCCCGCCCGCGCGTGCTCCACCAGCATGTCCACGACCGCCTGCCGGCCGGCGGGGTCGAGTGCCGTGAGCGGCTCGTCGAGCACCCACAGCTGCGCCTCGGCGACTCTCAGCCGGGCCAGCGCGACGCGCCGCTTTTGCCCGGCGGACAGCGCCCGGCAGGGCACATCGTCGCGATTGGCCAGTCCCAGCCCGGCCAGCGCGGCGCTGGCGTCGGCGGCGTTGCGGGCGACGTTTAATGCCTGATCCATAGCCAGATTCTCCAGTGGCGTCAGCTCGCCCTTCAGACCTTCGAGGTGGCCGACGTAGATCAGCGCCGCGTTGAATTCGCTGCGGCAGTGTCGTATCGATTCGCCGTGCCAGCTGATCTCGCCCTCGTCCGCCTGCACCAGCCCGCAGAGGATGCGCAGTAGCGTGGTTTTGCCGCTGCCGTTGCGGCCGGCGATGTGCAGCAGCTCACCGGGTGCGAGCCGCAGGTCGAGTCCGCGGAACAGGCAGTGCTCGCCACGCCAGCAGGCCAGGCCGCGAGCGGCGAGACCGTGGTCGGGAGCGGTGGTCGGGTCGGCAGGCATAAGGTGGTGTCGATCCGGTGGAAGGGGGCCGGCAAGCGTACCCCAAGCCCGGTTTGCGGTGAAGCGCGGCCACGGCTACGGGCTTCACATTCGAAGCGATTGAGGTACAATCGCGCGTTTGCCAGAGGCCGCCCCCGGTAAATGGCAGCCTTCGGTCGGCGTGGCTTGCAAGCCGCAGCCGGCTGAGCGCCGCGTTATTGGGCGGCTTCTTTTGTTGGTCGATCAAACACAGTCGAGACAGGTTCTACATCCCATGGTGACGATTCGTCTTTCCCGCGGCGGCGCGAAGAAGCAGCCTTTCTATCAGGTGGTAGTCAAAGACAGCCGCAGCCGTCGCGACGGCCGCTACATCGAGCGCGTCGGCTTCTTCAATCCGGTGGCGCGCGGTCAGGAAGAGCGTCTGCGGCTCAATCTGGAGCGCATCGATCACTGGGTGGGCACCGGCGCACAGATGAGCGAGCGGGTCGCCAGCCTGGTCAAGGCCTATCGCAAGGCCCAGGCCGCCGAGCCGGCCGCCGATGAGGCCGCTGCCTGAGGCGAGCGGCAGTGATCCGTCGCCGCTTTGGCGGCGACGATCATCCGCCCGGCCGTCCGGATAAGCGCGCCGCGATGAGCGACTCCAGGCCACCGGCCGTGCCGGATGCGGCCGCTGGCGAGCAGCGGCGGCTGATCGTGCTGGGGCAGATAAACGGCCTGCACGGCGTGCGCGGCTGGGTCAAGATTTACTCGCACACCGCCCCGCGCGAGGGCATCCTCGGCTACCCCGAGTGGCAGCTCGGGCGGCGTGGCGAATGGCGGTCGATCGAGCTGCTCGAAGGTCGCCAGCAGGGCAAGAATATTATCGCCCGGCTGGCTGGCATCGACAGCCGCGAAGCGGCTGAAGCCTGGCTTGGCGCACAGATCGCGGTGCCGCGCGAAGCGCTGCCCGAGGACCGCCAGGGCGGCGTTTACTGGGCCGATCTGATCGGCCTGCGGGTGGTCAATCGCAGTGGCGTGGAGCTGGGTCGGATCGATCACCTGTTCGCCACCGGGGCCAACGACGTGATGGTGGTGCGCGGTGAGCGCGAGCGGCTGATTCCCTGGATCAGCAGCGCCACCGGCGCCGCGATGCGCGACGCCGAGTATCTGCCCGCTGAGGTCGAGCCGGTGATTCTCGATGTCGACCTGGCCGCCGCCGTGGTGACGGTGGACTGGGACGCGGATTTCTGACCGCACAACTTTGAATCTCGGCGCGTCGGCATCTCGGCGAGTCGACGGGAGCGAGGCGATGCACATCGAGGTGGTCACCCTGTTTCCCGAGCTGGTTGCCGCGGTCATCGATTACGGCATCCCGCGGCGCGCCGCCGAGCGCGGCCTGCTGGCGCTCGGCACGCAGAATCCGCGGGATTTCACCGATGACCCGCACCGCACGGTCGATGATCGCCCCTACGGCGGCGGGCCGGGCATGGTGATGAAGGTCGAGCCGCTGCGCCGCGCCATCGCCGCCGCGCGCGCTGCGGCGTCGGCCGAGCGCGATCCGGCGCGGGTGATCTACATGAGCCCGCAGGGCCGGCCGCTGACTCAGCGCCGCGTTCGCGAGCTGGCCGCACAGCCATCGCTGGTGCTGGTCGCCGGGCGCTACGAGGGCATCGACGAGCGTCTCGTCGAGACGCAGATCGACGAGGAGATCTCGCTTGGCGATTACGTTCTCTCCGGTGGCGAGCTGGCCGCGATGGCGCTGATAGATGCCGTCGCCCGCCTGCAGCCGGGGGCGCTGGGGCACGCCGAATCAGCGGCGCAGGATTCTTTCGAGGCAGGCCTGCTCGACTGCCCCCACTACACCCGGCCGGAAGTGTTGGACGGGCAGCGGGTGCCGGCGGTGCTGCTCTCCGGCGACCACGCGGCGATCGCCCGCTGGCGGCGCCGCGAAATGCTCGGTCGCACGCTGGCGCGGCGCCCGGAGCTGCTCGACGAGCAGACGCTCGACGAGGATGACCGCGCACTGCTGGCCGCGTATCGCGCCGCGGCGCGGGAAAAGACGAATTCGTGACCACAAACGCTGCGTACCGGCCCGCGGGCCGCTCTGCCAGCACAACAACTCGGGAGCAAGACCAATGAGCAAGCTGATCGATGAGATCAATGCCGAACAGATGAGCAAGCAGGTGCCGGAATTCGGCCCCGGCGACACCCTGGTGGTGCAGGTGAAAGTGCGCGAAGGCAACCGCGAGCGCCTGCAGGCTTTCGAGGGCGTGTGCATCGCCAAGCGCAACCGCGGCCTGCACTCGGCGTTCACGGTGCGCAAGATCTCCCACGGCGAGGGCGTCGAGCGCGTCTTCCAGACCTACTCCCCGCTGGTCGCCGAAATTCAGGTCAAGCGCCGCGGCGACGTGCGTCGCGCCAAGCTGTACTACCTGCGCGGGCGCACCGGCAAGGCAGCTCGAATCAAGGAAAAGCTCAAGGCCTGAGCCGCTGCGCGGCAGCCCGGCGAGCGGCGGCTGCCGACAAAGCGCGGTTTGCGCGGTAATCTGTGCGGCGGGCGCCTCGCCAGGGGCGCCCGCCGTTTTGCGTTCGCCCTCCGGAAAACTCACATGCCCGCAAGCCACCGCCCGCTCCATCATCCACTCACGCCGATCTGCCAGCCGCGCTGCCAGCCGCGGCGCCGGCGGGTTCTGCCGCTGGTCGCGCTGCTGCTCGCAATGCTCGCTCTGGCACCGCCGGCCGGTGCGGCGGACGACACGCCGCTGGCGCAGATCGAGCACATCGCCGCCAGTGGTGCGCCGGGGCTGGCGCTGGCACTGCTCGACCGCCGCCAGCCGGCGGCCGAGGACGATCTCGCCGGCTGGTTCGAGTACGAGCGCGGCCGCCTCGGCATCCTCAATCGCTGGCAGGAATGGGCCAAGGCCCGCGAGCGGCTGCGCGAAGTACACCATCGGCTGCCGGTGAAATTGCAGCGCTGGGCACTCGGCCAGCGCGCCTGGCTGTGGCTGGAGGAGCAGCGCGCCGACGAGGCGCTGGCCGAGTTGCGCGGCCTGATCTGGCGCCACGGTGCGCGCGCCGACACCGCCGAACTGGCGCTGTGGCGGCGGCTGGTGATCCGCGCCTATCTGATCGGCGATCGCATCGACGACGCGCGCCTCGCCCTGCGTCGCTACCAGCAGGATTACCCCGGGCAGGACGCCGAGTGGGCGCAGCTGCGCGCCGAGGTCTGGCTGCGCTCCGGGCTGGCCTCGCGGGTGCTGGCGCTGTCCGCGGCCGAGCGCCAGGCGCTGCCCGGCGCGCTGTTGCTGCTGGCGCGCCTGCGCGCCGGCGATCTGGCCGCCGGCAAGGTCTGGGTCACCGCCAGCGAGCGCGCCCGCAACCCGGCCAATCCGCGTGCGATGCGCGCCGATTACTGGCGGGTCGCCGCCGAGGCTGCGCGCGGTCGCGACAACCCCGGGCTGGCCGCCCACGCCACCGAGCAGGCGCTGTTGCTGGCCGGTGCGCGGCGCGGTGGCGATGCCCTGCCGGTGGTGGATGCCGCCGAGCTGTGGCGCGCCTGGCGCGAATACGGCGAGCAGGCCGCCAATCGCGCGCAGCTGCTCAGCGGCGACGAGCGCGGCTGGCTGGCGGCGGTCGATGCGGCGGCCGCGGCCAACACGCCGGTGAAGGCCCGTGCGCTGCTGGCGCTGCTCGCCGAGCAGGCCGCAGCGGGGCCGCGCGAGCGCGCGCTGATCCGGCTCGCCGAGCGCGTCGCCGCGATCGAGCCCAGCGGCGGCAGCAGTGCCGGCGAGGGTGCGGCCGACACCGATCTGGTGCTGCTGCTGTTTCTCGATCAGGCGCGCTTCGCGACGCTCGACGAGCTGCCGGTGGCGTTGCGCCAGCGACTGGTGGACGAGGCCCTGGGCCGCGAGGACATCGCGCTGGCCTCGCGGCTGCTGGCCTCGCTGGAGCGCCTGCCGGAGGGTGTCGACGCCTTTGCCTGGCGCTTGCGCCGCGCTCGCGTGCTGGTCATCGGCGGGCAGATCGAGGCCGGTGTTGCGGCGCTGGAGACGCTGCTCGATGAGCAGTCGCAACTCGATGCCGAGCAGATCGACCGCTTGCTGCAGGTGGTTTTCGATCTGCAGGCGGTTGAATCCCACGAGGCGGCGATCGGTTTGATGCAGCGTCTGCAGCCGCGCCTGGTGACGCCGCGCCAGCACCGCGAGCTGCATTTCTGGCAGGCCGATTCGCTGGCCGCGCTCGGCCGCTACAGCGAGGCGGCCTGGCGCTATCTGCGCTCGGCAACGCTGCTGGAGACCGGCGGCCGCGACCAGTGGGGGCAGTCGGCGCGCTATCGCGCTGCCGAGACGCTGGCCGACGCCGGGCTGGTGGGCGACGCGCGGCGCCTCTACCAGACCCTGCTGGATGAGACCGACAAGCCGGAGCGCCGCGCCGTGCTGCGCCAGCGCATGCAGCAGTTGCTGCTGGCGCCGCGCGCCGCCGGGGATGTGGGCGGCGACGCAGCTCAGGATTGATCGCGTCGGTGGTCGGCCGCTTGAATTCGTCGCCGCCGCCCCCAAGTTGGCTGCCGATCCACAGCAACACCTACGGAGCCCCTGCCGATGAGTACCGAGGCACACAGCCAGACGATGGAATTTCAGGCCGAGGTCAGCCAGCTGCTCAAGCTGATGATCCACTCGCTCTACTCGAATCAGGAGATCTTCCTGCGCGAGCTGATCTCCAACGGTTCTGACGCCTGCGACAAGCTGCGCTTCGAGGCGCTTTCCGACAACTCGCTGTACGAGGATGACGGCGACTTGCGCCTGCGCGTCTCGGTCGATCGCGAGGCGCGCACCGTGACGGTTCGCGACAACGGCATCGGCATGAGCCGCGACGAGGTGATCGCCAACATCGGCACTATCGCCAAATCCGGCACCAGGCAATTCCTCGAATCGCTGACCGGCGACCAGCAGCAGGATGCGGCGCTGATCGGCCAGTTCGGCGTCGGCTTCTATTCGGCTTTTGTGGTCGCCGACCGGGTCACGCTGAGCACCCGCCGCGCCGGTGATCCGGCCGATGCCGGCACCCGCTGGGAGTCCGACGGCAGCGGCGGCTACACCATCAGCGAGCTGGAGGTGGCCGAGCGCGGCACCGAGGTGGTGCTGCACCTGCGCGAGGATTGCGATGAGTTCCTCGACGATTGGCGGTTGAAGAGCATCATCAAGAAATACTCCGACCACATCACCTTCCCGGTGCAGATGCTGGAGACGCCGCCGGCGCCACCGGCAGAGGAGGGCGAGGACGATCAGCCATCCGAGCCGCCACAGCCCCAGTGGCAGACGGTCAACAGCGCCAGCGCCATGTGGACGCGCAGCAAGCGCGATATCGACGACGATGAGTACCGCGCCTTCTACAAGCAGGTCTGCCACGATTTCGAAGACCCGCTGGCCTGGAGCCACAACCGCGTCGAGGGCAAGTACGAATACACCTCGCTGCTCTATCTGCCGGCGCGCGCGCCCTTCGATCTGTACGACCGCGACCACATGCACGGCATCAAGCTGTACGTGCAGCGGGTGTTCATCATGGACGACGCGGAGAAGCTGATCCCGCGCTACCTGCGCTTTGTGCGCGGGCTGGTCGATTCCAACGATCTGCCGCTCAACGTCAGCCGCGAGATCCTGCAATCCAACAAGGTTATCGAGGCGATCCGCGGCAGCAACGTCAAGCGCGTGCTGGGCCTGCTCGAAGAGATGGCCGAAAAAGAGCCGGACAAGTACGCCGATTTCTGGGCCGAGTTCGGCCAGGTGATCAAGGAAGGCCCGGCCGAGGACTTCGCCAATCGCGAGCAGATCCTCAAGCTGTGCCGCTTTCACTCCACCGCCGATGAGGGCGCGGAGCAGCCCGGTGCCTCGCTGGATGCCTACATCGAGCGCATGCAGGAGGGCCAGGAGAAGATCTACTACATCACCGCCGACAGCCTCGCCGCGGCCAGCAACAGCCCGCATCTGGAGGTGTTCCGCGACAAGGGCATCGAAGTGCTGCTGATGGGCGATCGGGTCGACGAGTGGATGATGTCGCACCTCTCCGAATACGCTGGCAAGTCGTTCAGCTCGGTGGCCAAGGGCGAGCTGGATCTGTCCGGCGACGACGAGGACAGAAAAAAAGCCCGCGAGCAGGCCGCCGAAGCCGCCAAGCCATTGCTGGAGCGCATCCAGTCGGCACTCGGCGAGCAGGTCAGCGAGGTGCGCGTCTCCGATCGCCTGACCAGCTCTCCCGCCTGTCTGGTGGCTGGCGAGCACGATATGGCGCTGCACATGCAGCAGCTGATGAAGCAGGTCGGCCACGCCGTGCCCAGCAGCAGCCCGGCGCTGGAGATCAACGCCGAACACGCGCTGCTCAAACGCATGGACGGCGAGGCGGATGAGGACCGCTTCGGGGAGTGGTCGCAGCTGCTGTTCGACCAGGCGGTACTCGCCGAGGGCGGCCAGCTGGAGGATTCCGCCGGCTTCGTGCGCCGCCTCAACGGCATGCTGCTGGCGCTGGCCGAGTAACCGGGCGCGCAGCGCTGCGGCGGGTCGCTGTGCCGGTTCTGTGCCGGCATTGTGACGACCGCTGCGGATATCGCGCGGTCACCGGTCTGCGCCGCGCTTGCGGCGCCGCACAGTTGAAATGCCGGCGAGTAAACGTAGAATCGCCCACGCGCGAAAAAACTATCCGCCAAGAAAGCATCCGCCGGGGCGGGCGGGAAGCGACGAGCACGGTCGCGCGTCCGCCGCCGCCAATACAACTGAGCAGGACACAATGAAAGCAACCACCCGACTGAGCCGCGCCGCCGCGCTGGCCGCCGTGCTGGCCCTGGCGCCCGCCACCGGCGCGCTCGCCGCCGGTGACGCCGAGCAGGGGCGCATCAAGGCCGAGACTTGCCTCGGCTGCCACGGCATCCCCAACTACACCAACGCCCATCCCACCTACAAGGTGCCGAAGCTGGGTGGTCAACACGCCGAATACCTCGTCGCCGCCCTGAAGGCCTACAAGGCCGGCCAGCGCGGCCACGAAACCATGCACGCCAATGCGGCGTCCCTGTCCGAGCAGGACATGGCCGACATCGCGGCGTACTTCGCCAACGCCGAGTGAGGGGCAGAATATGAACAAGGCAATTGCAGCCATCGCCCTGCTCGCCGCCGCCAGCCTGCCGCTGTCCGCCCAGGCGGGCGGTGACGCCGCCGCCGGCAAGGCCAAGTCCGCGCCCTGCGCCGCCTGCCACGGCGCCGACGGCAACAGCGCGATCCCGATCAACCCGACGCTCGCCGGCCAGCACGCCGACTACCTCGTGCGCGCCCTGCAGGAGTACAAATCCGGCGTTCGCCAGAATCCGATCATGGCCGGCATGGCGGCGCCACTGTCCGAGCAGGACATGGAGGATATCGCCGCCTACTTCGCCGCGCAGGACGGCCTGCGTACCCCGGTCGAGCGCTAGCACAGCAGCGCGCGGCCAGCAGGCGCGACAAAACCCGGCGGCTTCGCGGTCGCCGGGTTTTTTTGTGCCCGGCGGGCAGGCCCGCCGGATCAGCCCGCCGCCTCGGCGACGATCCAGTTGAAGAACGCGCGCAGCGCCGGCATCGTCGCCGCGCACGGTGACTCGCTCGCCGGCGGCGAGGTGGACTTCGCCTGCGCCGCGACGGTCGAGCGCACGCCCGTTTATGACCCGCAGAAAACCCGCACCGACGCCTGAGCGCGGCGTCGCAGGGTGCTCGCCGGGGCGGGGCGGCGGCGGGCATAATGTGGGGCAACACCACCGGGAGTCGCCGCCGATGAGTCAGTCCTTCCCCAGCCTGCGCGAGCTGCTCGCCGGGTTGATCGAATCGCCTTCGGTGAGCGCCGTGTCGCCGGCGCTGGATATGAGCAATCGGGCGCTGATCGAGCGGCTCGCTGGCTGGGCCGAGTCGCTGGGCTTTCGCTGCGAGCTGCTGCCCACCGCGCGCGAAGGCCACTGGAATCTGATCGCCACCCTTGGCAGCGGCCCGGGCGGGCTGGTGCTGGCCGGCCACAGCGACACCGTGCCCTGCGATCCCGAGCTGTGGCAATCCGACCCTTTCACGCTGCACGAGCGCGACGGCCGCTTTTACGGGCTGGGCACCTGCGACATGAAATCCTTCCTCGGCATCGCCCTCGACGTGGTGCGCGAGTTCGACGCCGGCAGGTTTTCCGCGCCGCTGATCCTGCTCGCTACTGCGGACGAGGAGACCGGCATGGCCGGCGCCCGCGCGCTGCTCGATGCAAACAAGCCGCAGGCGCAGTTCGCGCTGATCGGCGAGCCCACCAATCTGCGTCCGGTGCGCGCCCACAAGGGCGTGTTCATGGAGGGGGTGCGGGTCATCGGCCGCAGCGGCCACTCCAGCAATCCGGCCTACGGCGCCAGCGCGCTGGAGGGCATGCACCGGCTGATCGGCGAGCTGCTCGCCTTCCGCGCAGAACTGCAGGAGAAGTACCGCAATGACAGCTTTGCGGTGCCGGTGCCGACCCTCAACCTCGGCCACATCCACGGCGGCGACAACCCCAACCGCATCTGCGGCCAGTGCGAGCTGAGCTTCGATCTGCGCCCGCTGCCGGGGATGGACCCGGCCGAGCTGCGCCGCCTGCTGCGCCATCGCCTCGGCGCGGCGCTGGACGGCAGCGCGCTGCGGGTCGAGTTTCTCGATCTGTTCGAGGGCGTGCCGCCGATGGAGACCGCCGCCGACTCGCCGCTGGTGGCCGCCTGCGAGCGGCTCACCGGCTACAGTGCCGAGTCGGTCGCCTTCGGCACCGAGGCGCCGTACTTCCAGCAACTGGGCATGGATGTGGTGGTGCTGGGGCCGGGCGATATCGCCCAGGCGCATCAGCCGGATGAGTTTCTCGCCGCCGAGCGCATCGAGCCGATGCGCCAGCTGCTGCGGCAGCTGATCGGCCGCTTCTGTCTGCCGGCCGGATAGCTCGCCGCTGTCATCGCGGCCTCGCGCCGCTCAGCGCCAGCGAAACAGCTCCAGCGCGCCGTTCTCATCGCAGCGCGCCAGCATCGCGCCGTCGGCGCGCCAGTCGCCGAGCACGCAGCGCTCGGCGGCGTCGCCATCCAGCGTGAAGCGGTGCAGGGCGGGGCGGTGGGTGTGGCCGTGGATCAGCCGGCGCACGCCGTGCTCGCGCATCGCCGCAGCCACCGCATCGGCGTTGACATCCATGATTTGCGCCTGCTTGTCGCGCATCGCCGCGCGGCTTTTGTCGCGCAGCCCCTGCACGATGGCGCGGCGTTCGGCCAGCGGCCGGGCGAGGAAGTCTGCCTGCCAGGCCGGGTCGCGCGCGCTGGCGCGAAAGCGCTGGTAGTCGATGTCATCGGTGCACAGGGTGTCGCCGTGCAGCAGCAGGCTGGGCACGCCGCCGATGCATTCCAGCAGCTGATCGTCGGCGACCAGCCGGCAGCCGCAGCGGCGCGCGAAGTCGTCGCCGAGGAGGAAGTCGCGATTGCCGTGCATCACCGTCAGCGCGGTGCCGCGCGCGGCCAGCGCGGCCAGCGCGTCGAGCACCGGCGCCAGCGCTTGGGCCGGGGCGTCGTCGCCGATCCAGTACTCGAACAGGTCGCCGAGGATGTACAGCGCCGGGTAGTCGGCCGCCGGCCCGCGCAGCAGCCGCAGGCAGGCGTCGACGGTGGCCGGCAGCTGCGGGTCGAGGTGCAGGTCGGAGATGAACAGCGCGGCCACGCGGCGGTGCTCAGTCCTCGATGCGCACCGATTCGATGAGCACGTCCTGCTGCGGCACATCCTGGTGCATGCCCTGGGTGCCGGTGGTCTGCTGGGCGATGGTTTCGACTACTTCGATGCCCTCGACCACGCGGCCGAAGACGCAGTAGCCCCAGCCGTTCTGGGTCGGCGCGGTGTAGTTGAGGAAGTCGTTGTCGCTGACGTTGATGAAGAACTGCGAGCTGGCCGAGTGCGGGTCCGGGGTGCGCGCCATGGCGAGGCTGCCGGTGACGTTTTTCAGGCCGTTGTCGGCTTCGTTCTGGATCGGCTCGTGGGCGGCTTTTTGCTGCATGCCCGGGACGAAGCCGCCGCCCTGGATCATGAAGCCGGGGATCACGCGGTGGAACAGGGTGCCGTCGTAGAAGCCCTCGCGCACGTAGCGCTCGAAGTTGGCGCAGGTGTTGGGCGCCTTGTCGTGGTCCAGTTCGATGGCGATCTCGCCGTGATTGGTCTGCATGCGAATCATGTGGGGCCTCGTGGAGGTGGGGGTTCTGTTGCCGCTGGCTGCGCGCTATTCGGCGACGCGTACGGCGCTTTCGATCAGCACCGGCTGCTGCGGCGCGTCCTTGGCGAAGGGGCCGGCGCTGCCGGTGGGCACGCCGCTGATCGCCTCGACCACGTCTTCGCCGTCGACCACCCGGCCGAACACCGCGTAGCCCCAGCCGCGCGGAGTCGGCGAGCGGTGGTCGAGGAAGCTGTTGTCGACGTTGTTGATAAAGAACTGCGCGGTGGCCGAGTGCGGCGCCTGGGTGCGCGCCATGGCGACGCTGTACTGGACATTCTGCAGACCGTTGTCGGCTTCATTTTTGATCGGATCGCGGGTCGGCTTGCGCTGGTAGTTGGCGTCGAAACCGCCGCCCTGAACCATGAAGCCGGGGATCACGCGGTGAAACAGGGTGCCGTCGTAGAAGCCGCTGTCGACGTATTCGAGAAAGTTGGCGCTGGAGATAGGCGCGCGCTCGCTGTCCAGCTCGATGACCAGATCGCCGAGGCTGGTCTGCAACTTGACCTTCGGGCCGGCGTGGCCGGTGCTGGCGAGTAGCAGTGCGGTACCGGCGAGCAGTGCGTGCAGGGTGCGGATGGGACGCGATGACGGCATGAGGAGATCCCCGGGTTTGGACAGGTCGGCAATGTTAAGCGCATTCGCAGGTGCAGCAAAGCGGCGCTGGCGACACTTCCGGCGGCGCTGGTGATGGCGATCCGGACAGCGGCAGGAGCCGCGGCAGCGGTTGGCGGTAATCGTCGCCAAACTTGGTTAACATGCGCGACCCCGAAACCACCTTCGACACGGAACGGCGATGCTGCAGATCTACAACAGTCTGGCGCGCGACAAGCAGGTTTTTACCCCGATCGAACCCGGCAGGGTGAAAATGTACGTCTGCGGCATGACGGTCTACGACTACTGCCACCTCGGCCACGCCCGCGTGCTGGTGGTGTTCGATGCGGTTTATCGCCACCTGCTGGCCAGTGGCTACGATGTCACCTACGTGCGCAATATCACCGATATCGACGACAAGATCATCAACCGCGCCAACGAGCGCGGCGTGTCGATGGATGAGCTGACCGCCGAATTCATCGCCGCCATGCACGAGGACTGCGCGGCGCTGGGCGTGTTGCCGCCGAGCGTCGAGCCGCGCGCCACCGACAACATCGACCAGATCATCGCCATGACCGAGACGCTGATCCGGCGCGGCCACGCCTACGCGGCGGACAACGGCGATGTCTACTACGCGGTGGCCAGCTTTGCCGGCTACGGCAGGCTCTCCGGCAAAAAGCCCGCCGAGCTGCGCAGTGGCGCGCGGGTCGAGGTCGACGAGGCCAAGCGCGACCCGCTGGATTTCGTCCTGTGGAAGGCCGCCAAACCCGGCGAGCCGAGCTGGCCATCGCCTTGGGGCGAGGGTCGCCCCGGCTGGCACATCGAGTGCTCGGCGATGTCCACCTGCTGCCTGGGCAATCATTTCGATATCCACGGCGGCGGTGCCGACCTGCAATTCCCGCATCACGAAAACGAGATCGCGCAGAGCGAGGCGGCCACCGGCGAGACCTTCGTCAACCTGTGGATGCACAACGGTTTCGTGCGCGTCAACGAGGAGAAAATGTCCAAATCGCTGGGCAACTTCTCGACCATCCGCGACGTGATGGCCGCCGGTTACAGCGGCGAGGAGCTGCGCCTGTTCATTCTCTCCAGCCACTACCGCAGCCCGCTCAACTATTCGCAGCAGCCGCTCGACGCCGCGCGCGCCGCGCTGACCCGCCTGTACACCGCGTTGCGCGGCCAGCCGGCGGATGCCGTGGCCAGCCGGGCCGGCGACTGGCAGCAGCGCTTCGCCGCCGCGATGGACGACGATTTCAACACCCCAGAAGCCTTGGCTGTGCTGTTTAGTTTGGCCGGTGCGGTCAATCGAGCGCGTGATGCCGGAAATGCAGAAGGAGCGGCTGGGCTTGGTGCTTTACTTCGTGAGCTTGGTGGGCGGCTTGGCATTCTGCAAAACGATGCAGATAGCCATCTCAAGCAGGAGATCAGACCTGTCAGCATTCCGTCTGCCGAGGCTTTTGGCACAGCGACTCTGGCCCAGGGTGGAATATCATCTGACGAAATAGAAGATCTGATATCCAAACGAGCTGCAGCCCGCGCAGCAAAAGACTGGGCCGAAAGCGACCGCATCCGCGATCTGCTCAAGGCGCAGGGCGTGGTGCTGGAGGATGGCGCCGGTGGCACCAGCTGGCGGCGCGGCTGAGGAAGCTCTGCAAAACTGCTGCGCTTACCCGGCCAGCGTTGGAAACAGGCTCAAAATGCTCATTTACCCTGCGTAAACTGTGCTTTTTCGCCGGTTTCCGCCTTGGCCGGGCTGCGCTCGCTACGATTTGCAGAGCTTCCCTGGCGCGGTTCACACCAGCCGCGCGCGGCGCAGGCGGCGCTCGGCGCTGGGCGAGATGCCGTAGCGCTGGCTGTAGCAGCGCGAGAAGTGCGGATAGGAGACGAAGCCGGTGGCGCTGCACACTTCGCGGATCGGCAGTGCGGTCTGCATCAGCAGTTCGCGGGCGCGCTCCAGGCGCAGGTTCAGGTAGTGCTGCGACGGCGAGCAGTCGAGGTGGCTGCGGAACAGGCGCTCAAGCTGGCGCCGCGAGATGCCGGTGTGGCTGGCGATCTCGTCGCTGGATAGCGGTTCTTCGATATTCGATTCCATCAGCAATGCCGCCTCGGTGAGCGCCGGCTGGTCGGTGCCCAGCTTGACCCGCATCGGCTGGCGCTGGCGCTCGTGGGTGCCGCGCACCCGTTCGAGGATGAACTGCTCGGAGATGTCGGCCACCAGATTCTGATCGAAGCGCTGGCCGATCAGGTACAGCATCAGATCCATCGGCGCGGTGCCGCCGCTGCAGGTGTAGCGGTCGCGGTCGATCTCGAACACGTTGCCGGAGACGCTGATACGCGGGAACTGCTCGCGCAGCCCGGCGCTGTTGATCCAGTGGATGGTGGCGCGATAGCCGTCGAGCAGCCCGGCTCTGGCCAGCAGGTGGCTGCCGGTGCACAGGCTGCCGATGGGCCTGCCCTGGCGCGCCAGTCGCTGCAGCCACTGCAGGATGGTGTGGTCGTAGTCTTCGCAGATCGGTGTCGGCCCGCAGACGAACAGGACGTCCAGCGGCGGCGCCTCGGCGATGGCGTAGTCGGCGGCGGTGCGCAGGCCGTTGCTGGCCGGCACCAGCGCGCCGTCGGCGCTGAGCGTGCTGTAGCGATAGGCTGGTCGGCCGAGCAGCCAGTTGGCCATGCGCATCGGCTCCACGGCGCAGGTGAAGCCGATGTTGGAGAAGTTGGGGATCAGCAGAAAACCGAAGTGCTCGGTGGTCGCCGATTCGCTCATGGCAGTATTCGCTCGGGGCTCGCAGGCGGGGCTCGCAGGCCGGGCGCGGAGTGCGATATGCGGCTCTGCGCTCTGGCAACTGCACAATGTATGCCGCGCCGGCGATCGGCTCAAGGAGGTCGTGTGCGGCCGCCGCCGCCGGCCGTCCAACGGCGCCGTTGACGGCCTCTGGGGCGGTGTGTAGTATCGCGCCTCCTGCGAACGTGGCACTCGGTGACCACAGCTTCGGGGTATAGCGCAGCCTGGTAGCGCATCTGCTTTGGGAGCAGAGGGTCGCAGGTTCGAATCCTGCTGCCCCGACCAGTTTGCCCTTGCACGCTTCGCGGGCAGTCTTCTGCGCCCGTAGCTCAGTTGGATAGAGCAACGGCCTTCTAAGCCGTGGGTCGCGGGTTCGAATCCTGCCGGGCGTGCCAGTTTTCAGTGGTGGGCGTAGCTCAGTCGGTAGAGCGCAGGATTGTGATTCCTGTGGTCGTGGGTTCAAATCCCATCGTCCACCCCATTTATTCCGCCTTGGGTGATGGCCCCGGCCAGCGCCTCGCGGGCTGTCGATGCGTTGCCGCCGTGCGGCGCTTGGCGCAGGTTTTTTGGGCCGTTAGCTCAGTTGGTAGAGCAGCTGACTCTTAATCAGTAGGTCCGGGGTTCGAATCCCTGACGGCCCACCATTATTCCTGTGCAGTGCCCGGGCCTTCCCGGGCACTGTGCTATGGGCGCCCCCGACGAAGTTCGGGTATACTCCGCCCGCCAGTTTCTGCGCGAAAGTGGCGGAATTGGTAGACGCGCTGGATTTAGGTTCCAGTGGGGTAACCCGTGAGAGTTCGAGTCTCTCCTTTCGCACCATATCCGTACGGGCGGGCCGTTCCGGCGCGCTCTCCCTTTCCGATCAGTCGACCCGGCGCGCCGACCCGCGCCGTTCATTGTTTTGAGGTGTGCAATGCAAGTTTCCGTGGAAGCGACCGAGGGGCTGGAGCGCAAGCTCAAGGTTCAGGTGCCGGCCGAGCGTATCGATAGCGCCGTCAATGAACGCCTGCAATCGCTGAGCAAGACCGTTCGCCTGCAGGGCTTCCGTCCCGGCAAGGTGCCGCTTCGCGTGGTGCGCACGCGCTTTGGTGCGCAGGTGCGCCAGGAAGTGCTCGGCGAAGTGATCCAGTCTTCCTTCCAGGAGGCGGTGGTGCAGGAGCAGTTGCGCCCGGCGGGCATGCCGCAGATCGAGCCCGTCGACATGGATGCCGGCAAAGAGCTGTCGTACACCGCGGTGTTCGAGGTCTACCCGGATTTTGAGCTGGCCGCTGTCGATGGCATGCAGATCGAGCGCCCGGTGGCGGAGGTCGCCGAGAGCGACATCGACGAGATGATCGACAACCTGCGCAAGCAGCGCTCCGAGTGGGAGACCGTCGAGCGCGCCGCCGAGGATGGCGATCAGCTGACCATCGATTTCGTCGGCAGCATCGACGGCGAGGAATTTCCGGGTGGCAAGGCGGATAACATGCCGCTGGTGCTGGGTTCGGGCAGCATGATTCCCGGCTTCGAGGAACAGCTCGTTGGCGCCAGTGCCGGCGATGAGCGCAGCGTCAAAGTGTCCTTTCCCGAGGACTATCGCGCCGAGCATCTGGCCGGTAAAGAGGCCGAGTTCAGCGTCAAGGTGCATGCTGTCAAAGTGCCGCAGTTGCCGGAGGTGGATGATGAATTCGCCAAGTCTTTTGGCGTCGATGAGGGTGGTGTCGATGCGCTGCGTGCGGACATCCGCAACAATATGCAGCGCGAGCTGAAACAGGCGGTCGAAACGCGGGTCAAACAGCAGGTGATGGAGGGCCTGGTGGCACTCAATCCGATCGACCTGCCCAAGGCGCTGGTGGAGGAGGAGATCGCTCGCCTGCGCCAGAATGTCGCCGGGCAGATGCCCGAGGGCGCCAGTACCGAGCATCTCTCGGATGAGTTGTTCAGTGCCGATGCCGAGCGCCGCGTGCGCCTCGGTCTGGTGGTCGCTGAGGTGATCAAGAGCGCTGAACTCAAGGCGGATGCCGACAAGGTGCGCGAATACGTGGAAAACCTCGCCGCTTCCTATCAGGAACCGCAGCAGGTGGTCGACTACTATTACGGCAACCGCGAGCTGTTGCAGAATGTCGAAGGACTCGTGCTGGAACAGGCCGTTACCGATTGGGTCGTGGCGCGTGCCCAGGTCAGCGAAAAGCCGACCGCCTTCAAGGATGTGATGAACACCGCGCCGGCCGAGGAACAAGCAGGAGATTGATCCCAAATGAGTGGCAGCTTCGATTCAGGAATGCTCCAGCCCCAGGCGATGAACCTGGTGCCGATGGTCGTCGAGCAGACGCCGCGTGGTGAGCGCTCGTACGACATCTATTCGCGCCTGCTCAAGGAGCGGGTGATTTTCATGGTCGGCCCGGTGGAGGACTACAACGCAAATCTGGTGGTGGCGCAGCTGCTGTTCCTGGAGTCGGAAAACCCGGACAAGGACATCTCCCTGTACATCAACTCGCCGGGCGGCTCGGTCACCGCGGGGCTGGCGATCTACGACACCATGCAGTTCATCAAGCCCGACGTCAGCACTCTGTGCATCGGCCAGGCGGCCAGCATGGGTGCGGTGCTGCTCGCTGGCGGCGCCGCCGGCAAGCGCTTTGCGCTGCCCCACGCGCGCTGCATGATCCATCAGCCGCTGGGCGGCTTTCAGGGGCAGGCGACGGACTTCGACATCCACGCCCGCGAGATTCTGAGCATCCGCGATCGCCTCAACGGCCTGCTCGCCAAGCACACCGGGCAGCCGATCGAGAAGGTCAAGGACGATACCGAGCGCGACAATTTTATGACCGCCACGGATGCGGTCGACTACGGTTTGATCGACAAGGTGGTCAGCAGTCGCGCGGCCGCCGGGAAAAAAGCCTGATCAAGCCCCGGGCCGTATCTGCCGCTGACGCAGAGGGCGGTCGCGGTAGCAATCGCGACGCCCCACGCGATGCCGGTCAGCACCCGGGAACTGACCGGGTGGATGCGGGCGCTTGAAAACGCGCCGCAAAATCGGCATGTTGCCCCGAAGTCAACGATGAGGTCTGAACATGAGTGACGGAGAAGGCAAGAGTCAGGATGACGGCAAGCTGCTCTACTGCTCCTTCTGTGGCAAGAGTCAGCACGAGGTGCGCAAACTGATCGCCGGACCGTCGGTCTTCATCTGCGACGAGTGCGTCGATTTGTGCAATGACATCATCACCGAAGAGATGCAGGAGCAGGCGGCGACCGGTTCGGCCAAGCTGCCCAAGCCGCACGAGATCAAAGAGATTCTCGATGAGTACGTGATCGGCCAGGATGCCGCCAAAAAGGTGCTGTCGGTAGCGGTGTACAACCACTACAAGCGCCTCGACTACCGTCATCGCAAGGATGACGTCGAGCTGGCCAAGAGCAACATCCTGCTGATCGGGCCGACCGGCTCGGGCAAGACGCTGCTCGCCGAGACGCTGGCGCGACTGCTCAACGTGCCCTTCACCATCGCCGATGCGACCACGCTTACCGAAGCCGGCTACGTCGGTGAGGATGTTGAAAACATCATCCAGAAGCTGTTGCAGAAGTGCGACTACGACGTCGAAAAGGCGCAGACCGGCATCGTCTACATCGATGAGATCGACAAGATTTCACGCAAGTCCGACAACCCGTCCATCACCCGCGATGTGTCGGGGGAGGGCGTGCAGCAGGCCTTGCTCAAACTGATCGAGGGCACGGTCGCTTCGGTGCCGCCGCAGGGTGGCCGCAAACACCCGCAGCAGGAGTTTCTGCAGGTCGACACCGCCAACATCCTGTTCGTTGTCGGTGGCGCTTTTGCCGGGCTGGACAAGGTCATCCGCGATCGCTCGGAAAAGGGCGGCATCGGCTTCTCCGCCGAGGTCAAGTCACCGGACGACTCGCGTAACGTGGGTGAGATCCTGCGCGATGTCGAGGCCGAGGACCTGATCCACTACGGCCTGATCCCCGAGTTCGTCGGCCGTCTGCCGGTGGTCGCAACCCTGGAGGAGCTGGACGAGGAAGCCCTGGTGCAGATCCTGCGTGAGCCCAAGAATGCCCTGACCAAGCAGTACGAGAAGCTCTTCGAGATGGAGAGCGCCGAGCTCGAATTCCGCGACGAGGCGCTGTTTGAAGTGGCGCGCAAAGCCACCGAACGTAAAACCGGTGCGCGCGGTCTGCGCACCATCATGGAGGGCATGCTGCTGGAAACCATGTTCGAGCTGCCGCGGCTGGAGAACGTCAAAAAGGTCGTGGTCGATGACGCCGTGGTTCGCGGTGAGTCCAAGCCCTACCTGTTGCTCGAAGGCCAGGAGAGCGGACTCGACGACGATGGCACCCAGTTCAAGATCGCAGCATCCGACGAGTGATCCACAAAACTCGGCGCGCAGCGGCCGTCGGGCCGCGATGGTCGCCGGGCACAGCTTGAATTGCAGCATGCCGACCCCCACCATCATCAACGGGCACATTCAGTGCCCGTTGATTTTTTTTGAGGACGACAACGGTGGAACGCGACGATAACCGCATCTCACAGATTCCCGTGCTGCCACTGCGCGACGTGGTGGTCTATCCGCACATGGTCATTCCACTGTTCGTGGGGCGCGAGAAGTCGATCAAGGCGCTCGATGCCGCCATGTCCGACAACAAGCAAATCCTGCTGGTGGCGCAAAAGAGCGCGGATGTGGACGATCCAGCGGCAGATGATGTGCATACCATCGGTACGCTGGCGCACATCCTGCAGCTGCTCAAGCTGCCCGATGGCACCATCAAGGTGCTGGTGGAAGGCAGCGAGCGCGGCCAGGTCACCCGGCTGTATGACGATGCCGCACCCTATTTCGTGGCCGACGTCAGTGTGCTGGAAGTGCCGGATGAGCTGGAGGACAAAGAGATCGAAGTGCTGTCGCGCTCGATCAACAACCTCTTTAATCAGTACATCAAGCTGAACAAAAAGGTGCCGCCGGAGGTGCTGACCTCGCTGGCCGGCATCGACGATCCGTCGCGTCTCGCCGATACCGTCGCCGCGCACATGCCGCTGAAGGTCGAGGAAAAGCAGAGCGTGCTGGAGATGATTGGCGCGCGCGAGCGGCTCGAACACCTGATGAGCGTCATGGAGGGCGAGCTGGATCTGCTGCAGGTGGAAAAGCGCATCCGCGGCCGCGTCAAACAGCAGATGGAGAAGAGCCAGCGCGAGTACTACCTCAACGAACAGATGAAGGCCATCCAGAAGGAACTGGGTGAGATGGATGAGGCCGGCAGCGAACTGGATGAGCTGGAGCAGCGCATCGAGCAGGCCGGTATGCCCAAGGATGCTCGCGAGAAGGCCGAGTCGGAAATGAAAAAGCTGCGCATGACATCGCCGATGTCGGCCGAAGCCACGGTGGTGCGCAACTATATCGATACCCTGCTCAGCGTGCCGTGGAAGAAGCGCAGCCGTGGCCGCGTCGATCTCAGTAGAGCCGAGGCGATTCTCGAAGAGGATCATTACGGTCTGGATAAGGTCAAGGAGCGGATTCTCGAATATCTCGCGGTACAGCAACGGGTGCGCAAGCTGAAGGGACCGATCCTCTGCCTGGTCGGCCCACCCGGCGTCGGCAAGACCTCTCTGGGGCGTTCGGTGGCGCGGGCTACCGGCCGCGCGTTCAGCCGCATCTCGCTTGGCGGCATCCGCGACGAGGCAGAGATCCGCGGCCACCGCCGCACCTACATCGGCTCGATGCCGGGCAAGATCATCCAGCACATGATCAAGGTCGGGAAGAAGAACCCGATGCTGCTGCTCGATGAGATCGACAAGATGTCCATGGATTTCCGTGGTGATCCGTCTTCGGCGATGCTCGAAGTGCTCGATCCGGAACAGAACAACGCCTTCGGCGATCACTATCTCGAAGTCGACTACGACCTGTCCGATGTGATGTTTGTGGCCACCGCCAACAGCATGAACATCCCGGCGCCGCTGCTCGATCGCATGGAGGTGATCCGCCTGCCCGGGTACACTGAGGAAGAGAAACTAAACATCGCCAAGCGCTACCTGATTCCCAAGAAAATCAAGGATAACGGGCTGGCTGATGACGAACTGGAGATCGACGACGAGGCAGTTCGCGAGATCATCCGCACCTACACGCGAGAGGCGGGGGTGCGCAACCTGGAGCGCGAGCTGGCCAAGATCTGCCGCAAGGTGGTCAAAGAGGTACAGCTGGGCGAGGTGACTGGACCGGTGCAGGTCGGCGCCGGGCGGCTGGAGCACTATCTCGGCGTGCCGCGCTTCCGCTACGGTCGGGCCGAGGAGAAGGACCAGATCGGCCAGGTCACCGGACTGGCTTGGACCGAGGTCGGTGGCGAACTGCTGACCATCGAAGCAGTGGTGGTGCCCGGCAAAGGCAAGCTGACCCATACCGGTCAGCTCGGTGACGTGATGCGCGAATCGATCCAGGCGGCGGTTACGGTGGTGCGCAGCCGCTCTTCGGCGCTCGGCCTCAATGCGGATTTCCACGAGAAGCAGGATATGCACATCCACGTGCCCGAGGGCGCCACGCCCAAGGACGGCCCCAGCGCGGGGATCGGCATGTGTACCGCGCTGATCTCCTCGCTGACCCGGATTCCGGTGCGCTCCGATGTCGCCATGACTGGGGAGATCACGCTGCGCGGCGAGGTGCTGCCCATCGGCGGGTTGAAAGAGAAGCTGCTCGCCGCACACCGCGGCGGCATCCAGACGGTGGTCATTCCGGAGGAAAACCGCAAGGATCTCGCTGATGTGCCGGAGGATGTGCTCGATACCTTGCAGATCAAGCCGGTGCGCTGGATCGACGAAGTGCTCGAGATTGCGCTCGGTGGCAAGCTTGCGGCGCTGTCCGCCGACGGGGCTGCAGATGCTGCCGCGGAGGTCAAGTCGGACGATGCCGGTGATGGTGATACACTGCGCCATCACTAGAAAAATGGCTGTACATTTCACGGCGAACCCGTATCATTGCGCGCGCCCTCGGCAGACTGCTCCGGGGCGCGTTGAACGTGGCGCTGTAGTTGACATCCCTTCTGGGCGATTGGTATAAACTTGCGCCTCGGCCAGCAGTTCATAAACGCGGGTTGAGTGTAATAATAAAAAAGCCGGATTCGCTGGCATCATTGCAAGGTTGGTTCCGCAAACAAAAAAAACAGAATGGCTCCAATAAGGAGTCCGTCACACTTTTATAACTCACCCAATTTAGTACCGAAGGATTGCTGGATGAACAAGTCAGAATTCATTGAGGCCGTTGCTGATGCCGCAGATCTTCCGAAGGCTACAGCTGGCAAGGCACTCGACGCCATGGTCGACGTGATCACTGCTTCCCTCAAAGATGGTGAGCAAGTCACACTCGTTGGCTTCGGAACCTTTCTCGTGCGCCATCGTGAGGCGCGCCAGGGCCGCAACCCGCGGACTGGCGATTCGATCGAGATCTCCGCCTCTAATATCCCGGGGTTCAAAGCTGGTAAAGCCCTAAAGGATGCGGTAAACTAATCCGCTTTCCTGCAGGGTGCTTAGCTCAGTTGGGAGAGCATCGCCCTTACAAGGCGAGGGTCGGGGGTTCAAATCCCTCAGCACCCACCAACAAAATTCGGAGCGGTAGTTCAGTTGGTTAGAATACCGGCCTGTCACGCCGGGGGTCGCGGGTTCGAGTCCCGTCCGCTCCGCCATATCCGAACATGATAGAGGGTGCCAATCGGCACCCTTTGTCATGATTGGGATAGCGAAAAATTAATATTACCGAATATCACTGTGGTGATTGCTTATGCTGCTCTCGATGCGTGATGGTGTTAAGAACTCCAAATGGCTCAAATACATTATTATCGGAGTCATTTCGGTTCCTTTTGTGCTTTTCGGCATCGGCTCCTATCTAGGCGGTGGTGGCGATTCATACGCCGCCAAGGTGAACGGCAACGAAGTATCCCTGCGCGTTTATGAGCAGATTTATGCGCAGCAACGCGACCGTTTGCGCCAGGCTTTCGGCGGACAGATTCCCGAAGGGCTCGGTGGTGAAATCCTGCGCCAGCAGGCATTGGATACGGCAATCACCCAGGAGGTGTTGTTGCAACACGCCACCGACAATGGCTACGCCCTCAGTGACGAACAGCTCGCGAGCGCGATCAGCAGCATTTCGGCCTTTGATTCCGGTAACGGCTTTGATCGCGAGATATACCAGCGCCAACTGCAGTCGATGGGACTCAGTGTCGCCCAGTTCGAGCAGCAGATGCGCCGCGACGTGGCGGTTGATCAACTGCGGCGCGGCGTCAGCCTGAGCGCCTTCAGTCTGCCCGGTGAGCGCCAGCGCCTTGCCGCTCTGCGCGCCCAGCAGCGCCGGGCCGGCCTGATTGCTTTCTCTCTGGCGCCGCTGATGGCCGAGATCCATCCCGACGACGATGAGTTGCGAGAATATTTTGCCGCCGAGCAGGCGCGCTATCAGCACCCGGAAAAGGTACGTGTCGATTACATCGAGCTGCGCGTCGATGATCTGGCCGCGGAAATCGATGTCGTCGAAGATGATTTGCGCGCTCTGTACGAGCAGACCCGCGGCAATTACATGGTGCCGGAAGAGCGCAGTGCCTCACATATTCTGTTGAGTCTGGACGACGACCCCGAAGAAACCGTAATCGCCGAAGCCCAGGCATTGCGCGCGCGTTTGGATGCCGGTGAATCCTTTGCCGAGCTGGCCCGTGAGTACTCCGAAGACCCGGGTTCCTCTGCCCAGGGTGGCAGTCTCGGCAGCTTTGCCCGCGGCGTTATGGTGCCTGAATTCGAAGAGGCGGCGTTTTCCCTCGGTGTCGGAGAAATCAGCCAGCCGGTGCGCAGCGATTTCGGCATCCATCTGATTCGCGTCGACGAGATTACCGCTGAGCGCGGCAAGACTTACGACGAAGTGCGCGATCAGCTGGAAGCTGATTTTCGTCGCAGCGAAGCGGAAAACCTGTTTTTTGATCGCGTCGAGCAACTTGGCAACGCCGCCTACGAAAACAGTGGTTCACTGCAGCCGGCGGCCGATGCGAGCGGCCTCGAAATCAGCAGTTCCGACTGGTTCGACGCCAATTCCGGCGAGGGCATCGGCGCTTTCGCCGAAGTGCGTCGCACCGCTTTCTCCGCCGAAGTGCGCGGCGAAGGCCTCAATTCCGAAGTGCTGGAGCTGGCCGACGATCACGTCGTAGTGCTGCGCGTAAAGGAACAGCAGGCGGCGCGGCCAAAGACCTTCGACGAGGTGCGCGACGAAGTCGCCGAGGCTTTGCGTGTCGAGCGTGCCGAGGCGCAGCTCGCCGAACGTGTGGCGGCGGCGCTGGAGGCGCTGCGTGCTGGTGAGTCACCGGAGCTGGTGGCGCAAGCGCAGGGCGGCGATTGGCGCGAGCCGCAATGGGTGGGCCGCAATGGTGGTGACGATATCGCCCCGGCGGCGGTGCAGCGGCTGTTCCGCCTGCCACAGCCCGCAGACGCGCCGGTCTACGGCGAAGCCGTACTGCCCGGTGGCGACCGCGCTGTGCTGGTGTTCAGCGAGCTGCGCAGCGGCGAGATCGAAGAGCTGCCGGCGCAGCAGATCGCCCAGGCCGAGCAGCGCCGCGGCAGCATCGAGTATGCCGCGTTGGTCGAGACCCTGCGTGGGCGCGCCGAGGTGGAGCGCAATCTGACCCTGCTGGAAGAGTTGGAAAATCGCTGACGCCGGCCGCGCCCGCAGGCGATAAAAAAGCCGGCGACCACGGCAGTGGTCGCCGGCTTTTTTGCGTCCGCTCGGGGCTTTGCGGCGTCGCCGCGCGGTGGCTACTTGTCGTAGGGCATGGCGGTGATGTTGAAGCCCGAGTCGACGTAGATCACCTGGCCGGTGATTCCGGCGGATAGATCCGAGCAGAGGAAAGCGGCGGTGTCGCCGACCTGCTCGATGGTCACGTTGCGGCGCAGCGGGGCGTTCTTTTCCATGTATTCGAGCAGCATGCGGAAATCGCCGATGCCGGCCGCCGCCAGGGTCTTGATCGGCCCGGCGGAGATGGCGTTGACGCGGATGTTCTCCGGCCCCATGCAGCCGGCCATGTAGCGCGTGCCGGCCTCCAGGCTGGCTTTGGCCAGGCCCATCACGTTGTAGTTGGGCAGTATCCGCTCGGCGCCGAGATAGGTCATCGCCACCATCGCTCCGCCGTGTTCGCGCATTAGCGGGCGGGCGCCCTTGGCCAGTGCGGCAAAGCTGTAGGAGCTGATCTCGTGCGCGGTGTTGAAGCCGTCGCGGGTGACGTTGTCCAGGTAGTCGCCGGTCAGTTCTTCGGAGCGGGCGAAGGCGATCGAGTGCACCAGCGTGTCCAGCCGGCCCCATTTGTCCTGCAGGGTGCCGAACAGCGCTTCGATCTCCGCGTCGCTCTCCACGTTGCAGGGCAGCACCAGCGCGGGATCGGCGCCGAGTTCTTCGGCGACCTTTTCCACGCGGCCCTTGAGTCGATCGCCCATGTAGGTGAAGGCGAGCTCGGCGCCCTCGCGCGCCATCGACTGGGCGATCCCCCAGGCGATCGAGCGCTTGCTGGCGATGCCCGTGATCAGGGCGCGTTTACCGTCGAGAAAACCCATGCAGTGACTCCCGCGTTGCGTGATTGGAAGAACCGCCGCGTCGCGATGGGCGTGTCGGGCGGTGGCCGGGCCGGCCGGGCGGGGCTATTCTAGCGCGGCGCTCGCGCTGGCGTGAAATACCGTGTCGGCGTGGCTATAGTGGCCCCCGCGCCGCGATGAGCGCTCGCCGGCAGCTCGGAGACTTCATGGACAAGCGATTCACCGTCAAAGACTTCATCCTTTTCGCCAGCATCGCCGGGCTGTTGGTGCTGCTGGTGCTGACCATGTACCAGATCGATCGCCAGTGGCTGATGATGGAGCAGATGCGTCGCGGCCTCGACGAACAGGGCGAGGATCTGCGCGGTCTGCGCGGCCAGCTCGGCGAGCTCAGCGCACAGCTACAGCGCGGCGTGGCGCTCGTCGGCGACGCTGCCGGTGACGCCGCAGCGGGCGATGCCCATCCGGCCTTCGGCCGCGCTCGCCGCGCCGCGGCGCAGCCGGACTACGCCAGCGGCGATTGGCTGGTGGATGCCTTCGGCACCGGGCTGAAGACCATCTCGCCGCTGGTCTCGCAGGACGCCTACGCCGCGCGGGTGCAGGGCTATGTGCTCGAATCGCTGATCAGCCGCCACCCGCAGACGCTGGAATGGCAGGGCCTGATCGCGCGCGACTGGCAGATCTCCGCCGACGGCCTGACCATCACCTTCGATCTGCGCGACGGCGTGACCTTCTCCGACGGCGCGCCGCTGACCGCCGAGGACGTGGCCTTCTCGTTCCGCTTCATCATGGATGAGCGCATCGCCGCGCCGCGCGCGCGGGCCTATTTCAACAAGATCGCCAGCGTGCAGGCGCTGGGGCCGCTGCGGGTGCGATTCGAATTCGCCGAGCCGTATTTCAACGCCCTGTCGCTGGCCGGTGGCATGTCGATCCTGCCGCGGCATTTCTACGCGCGCTTTCTCGATGACGCCGAAACCTTTAATCAATCCAAGGGATTACTGCTCGGCTCCGGCCCCTACCGGCTGGCCGATCCGGAGGGCTGGACGCCGGATCAGGGGCTGGTCGAGCTGGAGCGCAACCCGCGCTACTGGGGGCCGGTGCAGCCGCCTTTCGAGCGCTTGCTGTGGAAGGTCATCGAAAACGACAGTGCGCGCCTGACCACCTTCCGCAACGGTGAAATCGACAGCTACGGCGCGCGCCCGCGCGAGTACCGCCAGCTGCGCGACGATCCGCAGCTGAGCGCGCGCACCCGGCGCTTCGAGTACATGAGCCCGACCGCCGGCTACAGCTACATCGGCTGGAACCAGCGCCGCGGCGAGGCGCCGACGCGCTTCGCCGACCGCCGCGTGCGCGAGGCGATGACCCTGCTCACCGACCGCCAGCGGATCATCGACGAGATCTATCTCGGCTACGCGGAGCCGGCGATCAGCCCCTTCAATCCGCGCAGCCCGCAGCACGACCCGCAGCTGGCGCCGCGCGCCTACGCCCCGGAGCGCGCCCGCGAACTGCTCGCCGAGGTGGGCTATACCGACCGCGACGGCGACGGCGTGCTGGAGGACGAGAGCGGCGAGCCGTTCAGCTTCGAGCTGGTCTACTTCCAGGACAACGAAGACACCAAACGCATGGTGCTGCTGCTCAAGGATATCTACGCGCGCAACGGCATTCTGCTCGAACCCAAGCCCACCGAGTGGTCGGTGATGCTGGATCTGATCGGCAACCGCAATTTCGACGCCATCACCCTCGGCTGGACCTCCGGCGTCGAGACCGACATCTTCCAGATGTTCCACGGCTCGCAGACCGAGGACGGCGGCGACAACTTCACCCACTTCAAGAGCGACCAGCTGGATCGGCTGATCGACGAGGCGCGCGCCACCGTCGACGAGGCCGCGCGCATGCCGCTGTGGCAGGCCGCCGAGCGGGTGATGTACGAGCAGCAGCCCTACACCTTCCTGATGCGCCGCGAGACGCTGGCCTTCATCGATCAGCGCATCCACAACCTGCAGAACACCCGGCTCGGCCTCAATCTCGGCTTCCAGCCGGTGGAGGTCTACGTGCCGGCGGCGATGCAGAAGTACCGCAACTGAGCGCGCGCAGCCGACCGTGCACATCTACATTCTCCGCCGCCTGCTGCTGATGGTGCCGACCCTGCTCGGCATCACCCTGGTCGTCTTCACGGTGATGGCCGCCTCGCCGGGCGGTATCAGCGCGCAGAGTCTGGTCGAGGGACAGAACCTCGAACCGGAGGCAAAAAAGGCACTGGAGGATTACTACAACCGCCGCTACGGCCTCGACCAGCCGGCGCCGCTGCAGTACCTGCGCTGGCTGAATAATGTCTCGCCGATCGGTTTTGAAGTGGCCGATGACGGCAGCTACGGCAGCTTCTCGTTCAGCAAGGGCGCGGATCTCGGCGACAGCTTCCGCTACGGCCGCCCGGTGGCCGATCTGGTCGCCGAGCGGGTGCCGATCACCCTCCTGCTCAACGTGGTCAGCATCCCGATCATCTACGTCATCGCCATCGCCATCGGCGTGCACGCCGCCACCGAGCGCGGCAAGCGCTTCGATGTCAGCGCCAGCCTGATCCTGCTCGCCCTGTGGTCGGTGCCGACCATGCTCGCCGGGGTGCTGCTGATCGGCTTCTTCGCCTCCGACCAGTACTGGCGCTGGTTCCCCACCGCCGGGCTGTCCGACCGCGCCGCACTGGACATGCCATTTTTGCCGCACTGGAGCGAGGCCGGCGACCTGGCGCTGCTGTTCGCCCTGGCCTGTGCCGGCGCACTGCTGTTCGTCGCCGCCAGCCGCTATCTGCCGGCGGCGCTGCGCGGCGCCTTCGCCGCCGCGGTGGGCGCGGCCTTGGGTCTGGGCATGGCCCAGCAACTGGCCGGCGGCGGCTTGACGGTGGCGCTGCTGGTGCTGCTGCTCGGCGGGCTGGGCTACGCCATCGGCCGCGCCGAGTTCGCCGCGCTGCGCACCGCGCTGCTCGGCCTCACCGGCGTGGCGCTGGGCATCGGCCTGGCGGCGCACTGGGCGAGCGGTGATTTCACGCCGGGCTTTTTGCTCGATCGCCTCTGGCATCTGGCGTTGCCGATCTTCTGCCTGTCCTACGGCGGCTTCGCCTTTCTCGCCAAGCTGACCCGCACCGCGGTGCTGGAGAATCTGCTCGCCGACTACGCGCGCACCGCGCGCGCCAAGGGCGTCGCCGAGCGCGACGTGCTCTGGCGGCACGTGTTCCGCAACTCGCTGCTGCCGCTGATCACCGTCTCCGCCGGCCTGCTGCCGGGGCTGCTGGCCGGCTCGGTGATCATCGAAACGCTGTTTTCCATCGATGGCATGGGCAAGCTGGCGGTGGAGGCGGTCAAGGGCCGCGACCGCGAGCTGGTGCTGTCGATCACCCTGATCGGTGGCGTGCTGACGCTGGTCGGCTATCTGATCGCCGACCTCTGCTACGCCATCGCCGACCCGCGGATCAGCTATGACTGAGCCAGCCATCACCAAAGCCGCCGCGACGGATGTCGGCGCGCAGCAACCCGACCGCTCGCAGAGCTACGCCCGCCGCGTATTGCGCGACACCTTCCTGCGCTGGGGCGCGCGATTCGGTTTGGCGTGGATCGGCCTGCTCGCGGTGCTGGCGGTATTCGCGCCGTTTCTCGCCAGCAGCCATCCACTGCTGCTCAGCGAGGGCGGCCAGTGGCGCAGCCCGGTACTCGCGCATCTGACCGCCGGCGATGCGGTGCTGCTGGCGCTGTTCGCCGGGGTGGTGGCGCTGCTGCCGCTGTCGATCGCGCCGCGCTTCAAGTTGCTGGCGCTGCTGGCGCTGACGCTGATCGGCGGCGGCAGCGCGGCGCTGACCCTGGAACCGCCAGCGCTGACCATCCACGCCCAGTACCGCGAGGCCGAGGCCGCCGGCAAGTACGACTGGGTGCTGCGCGCGCCGATTCCCTACTCGCCCAAGGACTATCTGCGCGACTACGGCGACACCGGCCTGGAGGCGCCGCTGGAAAGCGGGCGCTACCACCTGTTCGGCACCGAGGAAAACGGCGCCGACGTGCTCTCGCGGATGATCCACGCCTCGCGCATCGCGCTGGGCATCGGCTTCGTCGCCACCGGCATCGCGATGCTGATCGGCGTGGTGATCGGCGGGCTGATGGGCTATTTCTCCGGCCTCGCCGACATCGTCGGCATGCGTCTGGTGGAGATTTTCGAAGCGGTGCCGACGCTGTTTCTGCTGCTCACCTTCGTCGCCTTCTTCGGCCGCAGCCTGTACATCATGATGGTGATCATCGGCGTCACCAGCTGGCCCGGCTACGCGCGCTACGTGCGCGCCGAGTTCCTGCGCCTGCGCGAGCAGGAATACGTGCAGGCGGCCGAGGCCTGCGGCCTGTCGCTGTGGTCGATCCTGTTCCGCCACATGCTGCCCAACGGGGTGGCGCCGATTCTGGTCGCCGCCAGCTTCGGCGTCGCCTCGGCGATCCTCGCTGAAACCACGCTGAGCTTTCTCGGTCTCGGCCTGGTCGATGACCCGAGCTGGGGGCAGATGCTCAATCAGGCGGTCAAATCCTCCACCTTCAACTGGTGGATGGCGGCCTTCCCCGGCGGCGCCATCTTCCTCACCGTGTTCGCCTACAACCTGATCGGCGAGTCGCTGCGCGACGCCATCGACCCCTATTTGAAAAAGGCCAAGGGATGAGCACGCTGCTGCGAGTCGACGACCTGCGCACCCATCTGCGCACCAGCGGCGGCACGGTGAAAGCCGTCGATGGCGTCAGCTTCGACATCCAGCGCGGCGAAACCTTCTGCCTGGTCGGCGAGTCGGGCAGCGGCAAGTCGGTGTCGGCGCTGTCGATCATCGACCTGCTGCCGGCGGATATCACCGAGCACCCCAGCGGCAGCATCCGCCTGTCGCTGCAGCAGGGCGGCGAGGGCATCGACCTGCTCAGCCTCTCCGCGGAGCGCATCCTCAACGTGCGCGGGGCGCGCATCGCGATGATTTTTCAGGAGCCGATGACCTCGCTGAATCCGGTGTTCAGCGTCGGCGATCAGATCATCGAAGCGCTGCAGCTGGCGCGCCCGCAGATCAGCTACGAACAGGCCCGCGAGCGCGCCATCGAAGCGCTGCGCGCGGTGCAGATCGTCGATCCCGAGGCGCGCATCGACGAGTACCCGCATCGCCTCTCCGGCGGCCAGCGGCAGCGGGTGATGATCGCTATGGCGCTGGCCTGCGAGCCGGATCTGCTGATCGCCGACGAACCGACCACCGCGCTGGATGTGACCGTGCAGGCGGAGATCCTCAAGCTGATGAAGGACCTGCAGCAGCGCAGCGGGATGAGCATCCTGTTCATCACCCACGATTTCGGCGTGGTCGCGCAGATGGCCGACCGGCTGGCGGTGATGCGCGAGGGGCGGATCGTCGAAAACGGCCCGCTGCGAGAGGTGCTGCACAGCCCGCGGCACGATTACACCCGCGCGCTGCTGGCGGCGCTGCCGGAGAACCTGGCCCGCGAACACAAGCCGCCGGCGCCGATCCGCAGCCAGCAGCCGGCGCTGGTCTGCCTGCGCGATCTGCAGGTGCACTTCCCGGTGCGCAAGGGGTTGCTGCGGCGCACGGTGGGCCACGTGAAGGCGGTCGATGGCGTCGATCTGCAGATCCCGCGGGGCCAGATTCTGGCGCTGGTGGGCGAATCCGGCTGCGGCAAGACCACCCTCGGTCGAGCCATCCTGCGGCTCACAGAGCCCACCGCTGGCAGCGTTCGCTTCGCCGACACCGAGCTGACCAGCCTGTCGCGCGGTGAGCTGCGCCGGCTGCGGCGCAAACTGCAGTTCATCTTTCAGGACCCCATGTCATCGCTCAATCCGCGCCTGACCATCGCCGGCACGCTGATCGAGCCGATGGCGGTGCACGGCATCGGCGCCAGCCGCGAAGAGCGCATCGAGCTGGCCGCGCGGATGCTCGAAGAGGTGCAGCTCAAGCGCGAGCACCTGTGGCGCTATCCGCACGAATTCTCCGGCGGCCAGCGGCAGCGCATCGGCATCGCCCGCTCGCTGGTGCTCGGCCCGGAATTCATCGTCTGCGATGAGGTGACCAGCGCGCTGGATGTCTCGGTGCAGGCGGAGATTCTGCAATTGCTGCTGAAATTCCGCGCCGAGCGCGAGCTGACTCTGCTGTTCATCACCCACGACATCGGCGTGGTCGAGTACATCGCCGACGCCACCGCGGTGATGCGCGGCGGGCGGGTGGTCGAGCTGGGGCCGACGGCGCAGGTCTGCGGCGCCCCCGAGCACGAGTACACGCAAAAGCTGATCGCCGCGGTGCCGCGGGTTTTCTGAGCGCCACCGGCCGAATCCCGCTCACCGGCGGATGTCCCCCCAGCCGCCCCCGGCATTGGCATTGCCGCGCCGATCTGGCAGGCTCGCCGGCGCGCAACGTCGCGCGAGTCGAGACCGCCGACATGGATCTGACCGAACAACTGCAGGGCAAATGCTCGCCCTACATCGCCAATCTGGTGTACGACGTGGACGTGCGCCTGCTGTTTATCGAGCTGATGGACGATCCGCAGCGGCAGAATCCGGTGCGGCGCATCGTTTTCCCGGAGATCCTCGGCTACAGCGAAAGCAATCCGCTGGCGGCGCCGGACGACGACTCCATCGATGATCTGATGAGCATCAACCGCGCTGGCGAGGGGCGCATCGTGATCCGCAGCTACAAGAAGGAGATCACGCTGGAGCTGGCCGGCGAGCCTTTCGTCGAGCAGATCTAGTGAAGCTCTGCAAAACTGCTGCGCTTACCCGGCCAGCCCATCCCACAGCAGCTTGCAGCCGGTGACGAAAAGCAGCGTGTAGC